>NZ_CP030280.1:2917500-3172500 GCF_003287895.1 Blautia argi
AAAGGTACTGACAATCTCCGCCTCTGTCTTTTCATTCATCTGCTCCTTTGGAGTACCTGAACCTTTAAAAATGGAATAGCCGTCATCACGGATAGCCACTGCAGACTGATTAGTAAGGTACAGAAGCTGGGGAACCACTGTGTTCTGATATGTAAATTGTGCCACAATGTTGTCTTCCTTATTCTGCCCTTCATCTCCAAAATTATAAAAAATCACCCTGCTGGATATATCACCTTTATTCACAAACAAAAAACTTACTGCTATAATTTCTCCATTTGGAGAAATTGCCATGTCCAGCGGATAGCCCGGATTATCTGCTCTTGTCTGATTTTCAGCAATGGTGCTTCCGTCTGAAGCATAATAATTAATCCAGGTCTTTTCGCCGTCCTCCAGCACTGCGGCTACAGAACCAACTTCTGTAATTTCCGCCTGAAGAATGGGAAATTTTGTTTCCAAAGGTCCTACAGGACCTTCTTTCCCTAAAATATACATATTTGTTCCCTTTTTATCAAAAATAACTGCTTTTTCGCCTCTGACTGCTGCACCCGGATTACTCATTTCAAAGGTCTGGTTCCACAAAACCTTCTCTGACTGGGACATCAGCGCTGCGCCGTCATCTCCGTATTTCAAAAGACAATCTCCCAACTGTACATAACTTGCAGACTGTGTATCCTCATTCTCCGCAGAAGATATCACTTCATATTTGTGATAAACATGATATTTGATTCCAAAAATCACTGCTGCTACCAACAGTACAACACCGCCTGAAATCAGCAGGGATTTTTTTATTCTGACCTGAGTCAGACGCTTTAATCTGCTCTTATAAAGTTCCACTACTTTATTATTTTCCGATGGTTCCTTTTTCTTTCTCTGCCTCATGTATTGTTTTAGATTCATAAATCTCTTCCTTACCGTATTTTTAGGCTAAGTATAACACAATTATTTATGGGAGTAAAATTTTTTGTCCCGGATAAATCAAATCTGTTTCTGCCAGATTATTCAGGCTGCAGATTTCTTTGATTTTCTTTGTATTTCCATAATTGCGAATACTGATTCTGGTAATGGTATCTCCCGGCTGAATGGTATAGGACTGGTGTACTTGCCCTGCGCTTTGAGCTGTATCTGTATCCGCAGCACTGCCTGCTTTATCTTCTGCTGTTTCCTGCTTTGATTCTGCAGAAGAACTGTCCTGTTTCGAAGCTGCTCTCTCTTCCCCTAAAACCGCCTCGTCTTTTTCTATTTCACCGGAGGTCTGTTCATCAGTGCCTCCCTGCCCGGAAGGTGCGCTCTGTTCTTTTCCGGCTGTCTGGCTATCCGCAGAGGAGGCTGTACCCTGATCTGCCCGGAAATTCTCCTTCTCTGCTTCAGACTCTGGATTCTCTTCCTTCTTGCTGCTGTCTGCCATTCCATTTACAGGCGTTACCTTTTGCAGCTCTTTTGCCTCCTGTTTCTCTTCCAGACCTGCCATAACCTCTTCTGTACTTCTCAGCTTCTGATAATCATTTAAGTAAAGCACACCTACAGCCAATACGGCCGCAGCTGCACAAATGCTGGCTGTGCGAAAAAGAGGGAATTTCTGTTTTTCCTCTTCTTCCTTGCCTTTTTTCTCCACTTTTTTTCGGAAACTGGATACTGCAGAATCATCCACTTCTTCAGTTTTATGCTCTGCCTTCTCGTTTTGTGCAATAAGAAAATTCCGCATAGGCTCATTTTTCTCATAATACACATAAAATCCTGATTGACGGGACATTCTTCCCTCTTCATAACGGTAAAATGCCTCTTCCTTTTCCAAAGGCTCCATGACAAACAACACCTTGTCATTCCCGCCGAAATGGTTGAGATGAGTCTGGCAGATAACCTCGTGCAATTCCATGGCACAACCTGGAATGGACAAAAACCAGCCCACAACCTCCTGATCCGGGAAATATTCCTTGTTCTTTTCGTATACATGATTCCAGATTTCCTGGGTAAAGGTCAGATGCTCCTCCGTCACCTCCATATTGGGAAGTGCAACCGCACTTTTGATAAAAAGATACGCTGCTCCGTCCTTCCAGTTTGCCTGTCCCAGCAATATGGCAGCAATTCCTCTGTGTGAATTTTCAGAAGAACTTCTACAAAGATAAGTATACGCATAATCTTCTATATAGATTTTCTGTGTTCCGCTGATTTCTCCTATCTGGCGTATATTATTGGGAATCCGGAAAAATTCTTCATTCCCCTCGGGCTTTTGTTTTTCCTTTTCATAAACAATTTCTATCATAGAATCAGTCACCCCTTTTGAAAAGAGAATAACATACTTGCCCTGCGAAATTTATCATATTTCGGGCGTAATTCTATTTTTTTACCGACAAATTTTCTTAAAAATCCACAGGATAAAAGCAAAAGAAACGGACAGAATAAGAACATCATCGTCAGGAAAGGATAGAAATGTATGTCACAGATTCAAAATCAGACTTATTATATAGAAAATAAAAATACGGGAGCAGATACCCGGCTTGGCACGATTCTTTTTGATTTGTTCAGCTCCTGTGAAAAAAATTTCAGCGAGCTGGTGATTCTCTGCATTGGCAGCGACCGGATTACCGGGGACAGCCTTGGTCCACTGGTGGGACACAGCCTGTCCCGATTTTCTCTGGCACATACCTGTATATACGGAACGCTTACCCGTCCGGTACATGCCCTGAACTTAAATGAAACAGCAGAAATGCTGGATAAACGGCACCCTGACAGCCTTATTCTTGCCATTGACGCCTCCCTTGGTTCAAAAAAGCACCTGGGCTTTCTCACAGTATCGCCTACGGCCTTAAAGCCCGGTCTTGGTGTCCGCAAAAAACTTACGCCTGTGGGCGATATCTCCATCACAGGCATTGTAAATGTATCCGGAACCTTTGATAACTTTCTGCTGCAGACCACCCGGCTAGCCACAGTGGTACAACTGGCTGATTCCATTGTATCCGGAATCCTTCTGGCTCATCATCAGTATTTTGCACCCCGCTTTTTTCCGGCTGTGCCTTCCTTCCAGCGGTCTGAAGAACGAACTCGTAATTTCGCAAAATTTGCTCCTCTGTCCGCTGCTGCTACCTCTTTGCCAAAGGGCAGAACATAATCCTCATACTTATAGTCTTCCCCAAAGACACGGCGAACCAGACGTTTCATAAAAAGATACGCTCCCTTTGGGAACCAGACCTTGTAATAATACCGTCCGATTTCACAGGTGCCGCAGTACTTATCTGTCAGAGTAATAATCCAGGTTTCCCAGTGAGTCGGCGGTATGGGCGTTACAGGAAACATGTGCTTTACAATCATTTCTTCCTCAAGGGGATTCAGCTTAAAATACTTTTTTGCATTGTGAAGCGCCCGATGAGGGTGGGTCATGGCGTGAACGGGATCTCCTGTTTTCTTGCGGTGTCCCCGCCAGTCATACAAAAACAAATCGTGAAGCATACCTGCTCTTGCTGCACTTTTTGCATCCAGATTAAAGAATTTACAGATTCGGTAATTGTAATATGCCACATTCAGACAGTGCTGATAACAGCTTGTTTCACAGTGATGTGGAAATTTTTTCATTTGCAGTACATATGGGTGATGCACCAAATCTTTGATATATCCGTAAAACTCTTCATTTCCCGGATCTTTTACAGTACGTTTTCTCCCCCTTTGTTTTCTTCTTATCATATTTTCACTCCCCTTTGTTGACCTTTTTTGTTAGGTTTGATTCTACTCTATTTTTCTATATTTGTAAAGGGGGCCGGCACACAAATCCCATGCGCCAGCCCCCTTACAGGAGTTTATACAAAATCTTTAATTTTCTTATAAATGCCTTCTGCATCTAAACCGTATTTTTCTAACAGCTTCACTGCAGGACCGGATTCTCCAAACACATCGTTGACACCAATACGCAACATTTTTGTTGGTGCTTTTTCAGAAAGAACTTCTGCAACTGCACCGCCAAGTCCACCGATTACAGAATGCTCTTCTACGGTCACTACCTTACCTGTTTCTCTGGCTGCTTTTACAACCAGTTCTTCATCCAGAGGTTTGATGGTATGAATATTGATAACCTTTGCATCAACGCCGTCTTCTGCCAGCTTTTCTGCGGCCAGAAGAGCCTCGTTTACGCAAAGACCTGTAGCAAAAACAGTTACGTCCTTACCTTCTCTTAAAACGATTCCTTTTCCGATTTCAAACTTGTAATCCGGTCTGTCGTTAATAACCGGAACAGCCAGTCTGCCGAAGCGCAGATATACAGGGCCGTCATGGAGATACGCTGCCTCTACGGCTGCTTTGGCTTCCACATCATCAGAAGGATTCAGAATCACCATACCAGGAATCGTTCTCATAAGTGCAATGTCTTCATTACACTGGTGTGTTGCGCCGTCCTCTCCTACTGAAATACCTGCATGTGTTGCGCCGATTTTTACATTTAAATGTGGGTATCCAATAGAGTTACGCACCTGTTCATAGGCACGTCCTGCTGCAAACATGGCGAAGGTACTTGCAAAAGGAACCTTTCCGGTTGTGGAAAGTCCTGCTGCAATGCCCATCATATTTGCTTCTGCAATACCGCAGTCAATGTGACGTTCCGGAAAAGCCTTTTGAAAGGTTCCGGTTTTGGTAGCACCTGCCAGGTCTGCATCTAATACTACCAGATTGTCATATTTTTTGCCTAATTCTACTAATGCGTTTCCATAACTTTCTCTGGTTGCGATTTTCTTTACTTCTGACATAATGCTTCACCTACCTTTTCCAAATCTGCCATTGCGATTGCATATTCCTCGTCGTTTGGCGCTTTTCCGTGCCAACCTGCCTCATTTTCCATAAAGGAAACATCTTTTCCCTTTACGGTTTTCATAACAATGGCAACCGGTTTGCCTTTTACTGTCCTTGCCTCATCAAAGGCTGCTTTTAACTGGTCAAAATCATTTCCGTCTTCCACATTGATTACATGGAAATTAAATGCCTCAAATTTCTTGTCAATAGGATATGGAGAGCATACATCTGCAATGTTTCCGTCAATCTGCAGACCGTTGTTATCCACAATAGCAACCAGGTTGTCCAGTTTTCTGTGTCCTGCAAACATTGCTGCTTCCCAGACCTGTCCTTCCTGAATTTCTCCATCTCCCAACAGAGTGTATACACGATAGGAATCTCCGCTCATTTTTGCTGATAATGCCATTCCCACTGCCGCAGAAATTCCCTGTCCTAAAGAACCGCTGGACATATCCACACCTGGAATGTGTTTCATATCCGGGTGTCCCTGCAGATAAGAGCCGATATGACGCAGAGTCTTCAAATCTTCTACCGGGAAATAACCTCTGTGTGCCAGAGTAGAATATAAGCCCGGCGCTGTGTGTCCTTTGGACAATACGAAACGGTCACGGTCAGCTTTCTTTGGGTTTTCAGGGTCAATATTTAATTCTTCAAAATACAGATAAGTAAATAACTCGGCTGCAGAAAGTGAGCCGCCCGGGTGTCCGGCTTTCGCAGAATGGACAGCAGTCACAATACCCTTACGGATTTCATTTGCCGTCTTCTGAAGTTCTAACTTGTTCATTATTTTCCTCCTGATTGTTTTCGGTTCGATGTTATTATAACAGATGATACCAGGTCTGCCAACCTTGAATTATTCCCCGAATACAGCGATATAGTCCTTCTTAAATTTCTCAATTCCGGCATCTGTCAATGGGTGCTGTATCATTTTCTCTAAAACTCCATATGGTACGGTTGCAATATCAGCACCTGCTAAAGCGCACTGTGTCACATGGATTGGGTGGCGAACACTGGCTGCGATAATCTCTGTAGAGATATCGGCTACTGCAAACATGTCTGCAATGGTTTCAATCAGTTCTACGCCATCTGTGGAAATATCGTCCAGTCTGCCAAGGAACGGAGATACATACGTTGCGCCTGCTCTTGCTGCCAGAAGCGCCTGATTTGCAGTAAAAATCAGAGTTACGTTGGTTTTAATACCCTCTGCGGACAAAACCTTGACTGCTTTTAAGCCTTCTGCAGTCATAGGAATCTTCACTACCATATTCGGATGGATTGCTGCAATTTCACGTCCTTCTTTAATCATACCTTCTGCATCTGTTGTGGTTGCCTTTACCTCACCACTGATGGGTCCGTCTACAATTGAAGTGATTTCTTTAATTACCTCGTTGAAATCTCTGCCTTCCTTTGCAATCAGAGAAGGGTTTGTGGTAACTCCACAGATAATCCCCATATCATTAGCTTTTTTAATGTCTTCTACCTTTGCAGTGTCAATAAAGAATTTCATAATAAATACCTCCGTTTTCCGCATTTTCACGCGCTTTTCTTTTGATATTTACAGTGTAACTCTTAACTCTTTTCTCTGCAAGTGCTGCAATTTTTATTAATCATTTTATTTATTAATAATATCGGGTTTTATAAATAAAAAATGAATTTTTCTCTTTCATTTCTGTGTTTATGCCATTTACTGTCGTCTTTGACATTCTATTATTACTAATAATTTTTTAATTTTTATTTAATTAAAATTCTTTGCATAGGCTGTGGTTTTGCGGACAATAAGCTTTGGCTCATATTCAATATGATAGGTGCTGATTGGCTCTGTTTCGGAGTAAGCATTGCCCGCGGATTCGATTTTTCGCATAATAATATCGCAGGCATCTCTTCCTTTAAGGGGAACGAAATGTTCAATGGTAGTAAGCGCCATATGGGACATACCGGAAAAAATAATATTGTCACAGCCAATTACGGAAATATCTCCCGGCACCTTATATTTTTCTTCCTGCAGGGCATCAATAATCCCAAAGGCAATCATATCGTTTAAGCCTGCAATAGCAGTTACGGGACTTCCCTCTGCCAGAAGCTCTTTTGTGAGATTATAGCCGATGCGATACTCGGAATCAATGCGGGGAAGCACCTCGTCCCAGTGATCGTCCGCTGCCTTTATGGTAACGGAATCCTTCAGACCTGCTCGTTCAAATTCCCGGACAAAGCCACCTGCACGACGGGAACGCTGCTCCTGCCGCTTGGTAAGAGGCGGGGCAATAAATGCCACCCGGCGGTGTCCCAAATCCAGCAAATGTCTTGCCATAAGACGCCCTACCTTTGTGTTATCCTGATTAATGGCATCAACCTTTACCTTGTCCCGGTTGCTGATAACTACAAGGGGAATTTTAGATGCCAGTTCCTCCACCTCCTCCATAAAAGCATTGCTGGGATTGCAGGTATAAATAATACCTGCCGGAGATACGCTGTACATCATGCGAAGATACTGCTCTTCGATTTTTAATTCCCTTTGTGTATTGCACACAAAAACACCGTAGCCTTTTTCCTTTGCCACGGTTTCAATTCCCTGTAAAAGCATTACATAGTAAGGGTTTGTCAGGGTAGGACAGAACACCACAATCAGGCGGCTGTTTTTGCTGTTTTTCCGGCTTTTCCTGCCCGGAAGGGTATAACCCAGCTCCTGTGCCGCCTGCTCTACTTTCTGTATGGTTTCCTTTGAAAAGGATACGTTGTATTTTTTGTTCAGTACCATGGATACGGTTGCCTGAGATACCCCGGCAGCCTTTGCAATATCCGTAGAGGTTACCTTTTTTCTCATAGTTCCACTCTGCCTTCCAGCGCTCTTAACAGTGTGACTTCGTCAATATATTCCAAATCTCCGCCTACCGGCACACCGCTGGCAATTCTGCTTACCCTGATTCCTGTAGGTTTAATTAGCTTACTGATATACATGGCTGTAGTTTCTCCCTCCAGACTGGAATTAGTGGCAATAATCACTTCCTCAATCTCCTCTTTGGTAATTCTCTGCATCAGTTCTTTGAGCCTGATATCATCAGGGCCAATACCCAGCATGGGGGAAATGGCGCCGTGCAGCACATGGTAAACCCCGTCAAACTTTCCTGTTTTTTCATAAGCTGCCAAATCCCGGGTGTTCTCCACCACCATAATGACCTGATGATTTCTTTTGGGATTTTTACAGATAGGACAGATTTCCTGATCTGTCAGGGTATAGCAGCACTTACAATACTGCACATTTGCCTTGGCATTTACAATGGCATTTGCCAACTGATCCACCTGATCCTTCGGCATGTTTAAAACGTGGAACGCCAGGCGCTGTGCGGATTTCGCACCAATGCCCGGCAATCTTGAAAATTCTTCTATCAATTTATTAATATGACTGCTGTAATATTCCAACTCTTTCACTCCTTCGGCACAGGGTTTCCCTTAGAATGGGAAACCGCCGCCTAAGCCGCCCAGACCGCCTGTCAGCTTGGACATCACGGCTGCTGATTCTTCTTCCATTTTACGCAGCGCCTCATTGGTTGCCGCTACAATCAAATCTTCCAGCATTTCGATATCATCGGGGTCTACCACTTCTTCTGCCAGCTTTACTTTCAGCACTTCTTTTTTACCGGAAACGGTAACTTCTACTGCACCGCCCCCTGCTGCTGCTGTAAATTCCTTTTCCTCCAGAGCTTTCTGGTTTTCTTCCATCTGACGCTGCATTTTCTGCGCCTGCTTCATTAAATTATTCATGTTTCCCGGCATCATACCGCCTGGAAATCCTCCTCTTTTTGCCATAATGAAATCCTCCTATTCTTCATCTTCCATATCTTCTACTGTAATTTCCATATGCACATTTTGTTCTAATAATTCGTCTACGGAAATCTCAGCCAGACCGCCCTGGCTTTTGCCGGACTCGCTGTCTTTTAAAATCATTCTAATTTCTACATCTTTTCCTGTTTTCTTCTGCACTGCCTGCTTCAGCATTTCCAGATTCTCAGGATTGTCAATGCAGGTCTGTGCCAAAAAATTGCGAAATTCCACATAAAGCACAGGTTCACCTGTATTGCCGTCATATTTGGGTGTGGACTCCAAAAGCATACGCTGCAAAAGTCCTTTGGTTTCACGGATAATGGAATTCCAGTTTTTGCGGATATACTGCAAATCCTCCGGGGCTGCTTTTTCCGGCTTCTGTCCAGGCTGGATATTCTGCATAGAATTTTCCGTACCTATGCCCGCATCAAATGTTCCTGCTTCCGGGGGATAACCCGGCATCTGTGACACTCCCTGAGGAAAAGGCGCCTGTGCAAACACACCCTTTTCCAGTTTTTCCTCCAACACGCGCACCCGGTCATATAGGGAATCCAGATTGGTTTCCATAACTGGCTGGCACAGTTTAATCAGGGCAATCTCCACCAGAACCCGCTTCTGAGAAGCATATTTTATCTGGTTAGACAGCTCAGAAAAAATGCGAATATAGCGCATAAGGGTTTCCGCGTCTGCCATGCAACTCTCTTCCTTCATTCTGGCAAGAGTTTCTGCCGAGGCGTCCACAGCCTCCTCTGCATTATCTGATGTGGCAATCAAAAGCAGATTTCGCAAATACCAGATAAAATCTGTGACAAACTGACTCATTTCCCTTCCCTGAATAAGAATGTCCTCCAGGGTTTTCATTGCCCCTGCGGTATCCTGGGACAGAATTTTCCGCAAAAGACCGCTGAACACTTCTGTATCCACTGCCCCCAGATTTTCCAGTACCTTTTCATAAGTCAGGGTTTCCCCCAGATAAAAGGCAATACACTGGTCTAAAAGGGAAAGGGCGTCACGCATGGAACCATCTGCAACCTTGGCAATATAACGGATTGCCTTTTCCTCCACATCATTGCCTTCCTTTTTCATTAATTCCATAAGCCGGGCAGCAATGGTATCTGCTGTAATTCTCCTGAAATCATACCGCTGACACCGGGACAGAATCGTAATGGGAATCTTGTGCGCCTCCGTGGTTGCCAGTATAAAAATAACATAAGAGGGCGGCTCCTCCAGTGTCTTCAACAGCGCATTAAAGGCGCCGGTAGACAGCATATGCACCTCGTCTATGATGTACACCTTATACCTGCCCTGGGTGGGACGATAGGCAACCTCTTCCCGGATTTCCCTGATGTTATCCACACCATTGTTGGACGCTGCATCAATCTCAATCATGTTCATAGAAGTGCCTTCATTAATCGCCCGACACGCCGCGCATTCGTTGCAGGGACTTCCATCTATGGGGTGTTCACAATTTACTGCCTTTGCCAGAATTTTGGCAATGGTGGTCTTACCGGTTCCTCTTGTCCCGCAGAAAAGATATGCATGTCCGATTCTATCAGCTTTTATCTGATTTTTCAATGTTGTTACAATATGTTCCTGTCCTTTTACGTCTTCAAAGTTCTGGGGACGGAACTTACGGTAAAGAGCTGTATAGCCCATTTGTAAAATCTCCTTTTTTCCTTAATCTCCAAAGCTGATGCCAATGCGCTTTGCATCTTCTACCAGCTGGTCTGTGGGCGATACCATTTTCAGTTTGCCTGCACATTCTCCCAAAGGCACTTTTTTTACTTTTCCATTAATAATGCCCACCATATAGCCATAATCCTCTTCCAGAATCAGCTTGGCTGCCTCTGAGCCCAGACGGGTAGACAAAACACGGTCATAAGGACAGGGACTTCCGCCTCTTTGCATATGTCCCGGAATGGTAATACGAATATCCAGATTGAGCTTTTTCTGCAGCTCATCTTCCAGCTGGTAGGCAATAGAAGGGTATTTCTTTCTATATTCTTCCTGTTTTTTCTTCCATTCCTTCTTAGACAGCTTTGCATCTTCTTTGGAAACAGCGCCTTCTGCCACTGCCAGAATGGTAAAGCCTTTTCCGGCGCGGTTTCTCTTATTAATCGCTTCTACAACTTTGTCAATATCGTACGGAATTTCAGGAATCAGAATAATGTCTGCTCCTCCTGCGATTCCTGCATGAAGGGTCAGCCAGCCCACTTTATGTCCCATAACCTCTACAATAAAAACACGGCTGTGGGAGGCTGCTGTGGTATGAATACAATCAATGGCATCTGTGGCAATGTTGACCGCACTCTGAAATCCAAAGGTCATATCCGTACCCCAGATATCATTGTCAATGGTCTTTGGAAGATGAATAATATTCAGACCTTCCTCTCTCAACAGATTGGCTGTTTTCTGTGTGCCGTTTCCGCCCAGAATTACCAGGCAGTCCAGACGCAGCTTGTGGTAAGTCTGCTTCATGGCTTCCACTTTATCCAGACCTTTTTCATCCGGCACACGCATAAGCTTAAAAGGCTGGCGGGAAGTTCCTAAAATCGTACCGCCCCTTGTAAGAATGCCGGAAAAATCCTTTGCAGATAACATTCTGTAATTTCCGTAAATCAGTCCTTTGTAGCCGTCGTCAAAACCATAAACCTCTAACTCATCCAGATTCGCGGTGAGTCCCTTTACTACACCGCGCATGGTAGCATTTAATGCCTGGCAGTCGCCACCGCTTGTAAGTAAACCGATTCTCTTCATAAATTCCACTTCCTATTCTGTGTTTTTCTCTGTAATGGTGCTTCTACTTTTTATCTCTGATATTTTCAATTATATAATATTTCAGGAACAGGAACAACTGAAAGTTTTGGCTTTATGGAAAACAAAATTTCCCATAAAGTAAAGAAGCTGCCGCACAAGCGACAGCCCTTCCTTATTCCACACTCTTTAAAGATTCCACCATATCAATCTTCTTCAGTTTAAAATACATAACGCAGTTTACAAATACGGAAAATACACAGGTCAGCGCCGCGCTGTATAAAAAGCTCAGTGGTTCTATGATTCTGGTAAACATAACATCGTCAATTTCTACTGTAGTAATTACATACCTGTGAAGCACAGCCCCCAGCACAATTCCAACAATAACTCCAATGATGGTCAGAAGGATATTTTCTCTGTATACATAAGCGGAAACCTCTTTATCGTAAAAGCCCAGCACCTTAATGGTTGCCAGCTCTCTTCTTCTCTCTGTGATATTGATATTATTCAGGTTATACAAGACCACAAAAGCCAGGAGTCCGGCAGAAACAATCAGCACCACAATGACAATATCCAGGCTTTCCAGCATATCGTCCAGGCGGCTCTGGAAGTTGTAGGTATAGGATACGTTCAGCACCGCGCGGTTGTCCAATATCTTTTCTCCTGTTTTTGTCAGTTCTTCTTTATCCTCTGACTTCATCTGAAAATAGAAGTTATTGACTTCCATAGGTTTTCCGTACAGCTTCTCATAGATTTCCGGGGAAATATAGAGATAGTGTTCCATGTAGTTTTCGCAGATTTGAGTAACGGTCAGTTCTTTCTTCACACCCTCTTCTATTTCTACGGAAATAGTATCTCCTTTTTCTACATTCATCAGCCTGGCAGCCTTTTCTGTAAGAAAGACATCGTCTTTTCCCAGTTGATAAGCTTTATGTGTTCTTCTGTCCCGGAAACTCAGAAATTTCTCGTTTTCCTCTCTGTTTAAAGGCGCATACAGGTAAACCTCTTTTTCTGCATTTCCCTTTTCTGCATTTACTCTTTTCAGATATCCCTCTGAAACCGCTTTGACTTCTTTATCGGTCTGCAGATATTCTCTTAATTTCTCCTTGTCCTTCTTATCCCCGTCTTCGTCCAAAATGACCATTCCGTCATAGAGCTGCAATTCCTCATACTGAATCCTGGCAATGGAAAAAATAGAATCTCTCAGCCCAAATCCTACAATCATCAGCGCCATACAGCCTCCAATGCCAAATACGGTCATAAAGAACCTCTTTTTGTAACGAATCAGATTGCGAATGGTAGATTTCCAGATAAAGCCCAACCTTTTCCAGATAAAGGGAACTTTCTCCAAAAAGACTCGTTTTCCCTGCTTTGGCGCGGGCGGACGCATAAGCACTGCGGGCTGGGACGCCAACTCCTTGTAGCAGGCCAGCACAGCAGCCGCTACAGTACACACCAGTGCAGCTCCGGTTGCCATAATTCCGTACTCCCAGTTATAAGGAACCTTGACATCCGGCATATGGGTGTACATAATCTTATAGGCCGTTACTACAATGTAAGGAAACAGCTTTTCTCCTATCAGCACACCTGCCATACTTCCTCCAAGTGTTGCCAGGAGGGCATAATTTAAATACTTTCCAGCTATACTGAATTTGCCATATCCCAAAGCCTTCAGCGTACCTATCTGGGTTCTCTGCTCTTCCACCATACGGGTCATAGTGGTAAGGCTGATAAGGGCTGCCACTACAAAGAACAAAAGCGGGAACACTTCTCCAATGGCACGGATACGGTCTGCATTATCCCCATATCCGCTATATTCCGGAAGAATACTTCGGTCTTCCACATACCAGTCTGCATCTTCGATATCTTTTATCTTCTCCTCTGCGTCCCGAACCTCATCTTCCCCGTCTTTTATTTTCTCTTCAGCCTCTTTTTTGCCCTCTTCATATTCCTTTTTAGCATCAGCAAGCTTTTGTTCATTTTCCGCAATTTCTTTTTCCGCCTTTTTTATCTCTGCTTCGCCTGCATAGACCTCGCTCCAGCCTGCATCAATCTGCTGCTGACCTGCATCTGCCTGGCTCTGCCCTGCGGCAAGTTCCTCCTCGCTGGCAGCAAGCTGGGCTCTGGCACTTTCAATGGCTGTTTTTCCTGCTTCCAGCTGTGCCTTTGCCTCGGCTGCTTCCTGCTGCTTTACATTCAATTCCTCTTCTGCTGCAGCAAGCTGATTGGCTGCCTCCATAAGCCTCGGCTCTGTCTGGGCAATTATCTGCTGCAGCGCTCCTATCTGCACCTGCACTTCTGCTGCCTCTTCCTCGGAAAGCATACCGGAATCCAAAGACGCCTGCAAAACAGCCAGCCAGTTTTTTCTTTCTGCAATCTGGGCTGCCTCGGCTTCATACTCTGCCTTTCTTTCATTCAATCCTTTCCAGGCTACGGCAAGCTGGGCTTCGCCTTTCTCTATTTCTTCCATACCGGCTTTGTACTGCTGATTAAACTCTGCTTCCTTTTCGGCGAATTCTGCTTTGCCCTCTTCCAGTTTTGCCCAACCCTCAGCAAGCTGGCTTCTGGCTGCGTCTACCTCCTCCTGGCTGGCGTAAAGCTGATTTCTTCCGTCCTTTACCTTTTTCTTTGCAGCGGCAAGAGCATTCTTTCCGTCCTGAAGCTGCTTTTCACCGTCTTCTATCTGCTTTTTGGCTTCTTCCAGTTCTTCCTTAGCCTCTGCTTTTCCCTCTTCCAGGTCTTTCTTTGCTTTATCTAACTCTTCTTTTGCCTCGTTTCGGATTTCATCTGCCCGGAGTTTTCCCTGCTCTTCTCCTATGGCTTCTATTTTTTTCTGTACCCCGGCAACCTTCTTTTCGTACTCATGGGTAAATGCAGTCAGCTCTTTGGCTCCTTCTACAGAAACATAACATTCTGTATATACGTCCAAAGCGAAATCTTCCGGCAAAACAGCCAGAAAGCCGTTGACCTCCCCGTTTCCCACCGTACTGCTGCCCCGGCTGAAGGATATATAGGAAGAACTGCTGCCGCTTCCTACAATCTCAAAAGTGTCGGTCTGAAAGGTATCGGTTACAGGGTCTTTGGTTCCGCTGATAAGCTGAATTTTATCTCCGACCTTCATGTCAGAATTTTCCAGAAAATCCTGGTCTATCAGACATTCTCCCTGCTTTTCGGGCATACGTCCCTGGGCTATGGTGTACTGGTTCATGGAATCCAGGACAGAGGAAACATGAAGCACCTTCTGATTGCCCTTTGTCTTTACAAGCACATCTGCAGAATAGCCCGGTTCAGCCTTTTCTACTCCTTCTATCTGACGGATTGCCCGGATATTTTCTTCAGACAGCCCCAGAGTTCCCATAACCTGAATATCCATAAGCTGCTTGCGGTCAAAATACGCATCTCCCGAATAACGCATATCCGGTTCAGAAGCGCGGATTCCCGAAAAAAACGCCACTCCCATTGCCACAATAAAGAAAATAGATAAAAACCTTCCCTTACTCTTTCGGATTTCCATAAAGAAATCTTTTCTCATTGCACGTTTTTTCATGAGCTTCACCTACCATTCAATGGTTTCTACAGGAATGGGATTTGCGTTCTTTTCCATAGAAGAAACCTTTCCGTTTTTAATATGAATGATACGGTCTGCCATAGGGGCTATGGCAGAATTATGGGTAATGACAATCACCGTCATTCCCTTTTTCCGGCAAGTGTCCTGCAAAAGCTTTAAAATAGATTTTCCTGTATTATAGTCCAGCGCACCTGTCGGCTCGTCACACAAAAGGAGCTTGGGATTCTTTGCCAATGCCCTTGCAATAGACACTCGTTGCTGCTCTCCGCCGGAAAGCTGCGCCGGGAAGTTGTTCAGCCTCTCGCCCAGACCAACCTCCTTCAGTACCTGAGCTGCGTCTAAAGGTTCTTTACAAATCTGCAATGCTAGCTCCACATTTTCCAGAGCTGTCAGATTCTGCACCAGATTGTAAAACTGGAACACAAAGCCAATGTCATCTCTTCTGTATCCTGTAAGCTGTCTGGAATTGTACTTTGCCACATCACTGCCGTCTACCAGAACTTGTCCCGATGTAGCCGTGTCCATACCTCCAAGAATATTCAGCACTGTAGTCTTCCCGGCGCCGCTTGGACCTACCACAACCACAAATTCTCCCTTTTCAATAGAAAAGCTGATACCGTCTGCTGCCCGGATTTCCACTTCTCCCATCTTGTATATTTTTGTCACATTCTCTAACTTTACATAATCTTTCATGATTTTTCCTCACTGTACTTTTTATTGAAGCTGTGTTGCTCCCTGAATCCCCTCTACCAGAAGTCTTCCGGTGATGCCTGCCATCTCCTCAGGGCTTTGTGAAAAATCCTTTTCCAGCCAATATCGCACAATTCCCAGCACCCCTGCCGTACAATATTGAAACTGCACCTGAAATTCCAGTGAATTTCGATCAAAACTTTTGGGATATGCGGCAAGATACCGTTCAAAAACGCTTTCCAGTAAATTTTTGCCGCTGGAAACAATGCTTCTCGTCCGAAGCAGTAGAATACACCATTCCCGCTTGTCATACAAATAGCGAAAAACCTCTGCTGTAACTGTTTCTACGTTATCCCGCAGTTCCTTTGGCGTATACTTCTCAGTAATATCCTTTACATCACAGCACATGGTTTTCTCCATTTCCGACAAAACGGAATACAGGTCTGTGTAATGAAGATAAAACGTATTTCTATGTATATGCGCGGCTTCTGTCAATTCCCGAATGGAAATCTCGTTTATTTCTTTTTCCTTTGACAATGCGATAAATGCCTGTAAAATATTGGCTTTTGTCTTCTCTGCCCGTTTATCTGTAGTTTCTTTTTCCATTTCTGTAAACTTCCCCATTGTTTCTGTGCAAATGCACAGTTTTATAAATTTATCTTACTTTCAGGAGGAAAAATTGTCAATAAAAGAAGTATGAAATATATATAAACAGAAAGAGGCTGTCCTCTAAAACAACCTCTTCCTTTACTCCTATATGTCTAAATAAAAAGTTTCTCTGAAATCTGTTTTCTGATTTTAATGGTAAAGCACACCATACCGTTTTCTGTAATATGACCGGTAATACCGCACTCCCCATCATAGTACATACGGATTCTTTCCCGAATATTATAAAGTCCATAGCCCTTTCCGGGCGTGTTCAGTATTTGCTCTGCCCTTTCCTTATCGAAACGGGAACCGTTATTATAAACATGAAAAATCAGGAAATCCTTTTCGCAAAGATATTCTATTTTGATTTTTCCCATTTCCTCTTCGCACAGTTCAACCCCATGGCAAATGGCATTTTCTACAATGGGCTGCAGCAGGAAATTTGGCATTCTGCATTCTCTGCCCTCTTCAGCCAGACTGTACTCCACGCAAAAACTGTTTTCATGAGATTTCAACTGTATTTCCAGGTAAGCCTTTATATTTTCCAGTTCATTCTGCACAATGGTTATCTGCTTCCCTCCGTTTAACGCGGTTCGGTAAAATTTTGCCAAAAGGCCTGTAATATCGGCGATTTCGTCCTGTCCAGAGCGAATTGCTTTCCACTTAATGCTGGAAAGACAATTATACAGAAAATGTGGATTCATCATTGCCTGCAGAGCCTTCAGCTCCTCTTTTCTTTTTTCCATACCAAGCTGATACATTTCCTGCATCATGTGATTAATCTTCAGACACATTTTGTTAAAACTTTCTGCCACGATTCCTATTTCGTCCGAATAATCCTCCTCCAGCTTCACCTGGAAATTTCCCTGTCCCACCTCTTCTGCACAACGCTTTAACTGCAGGATACGGGAACTTAATATCCTGGAGATAACAGTCATCAAAACTGCTGCAATTCCCAGACAAATGCCCATAACACACCCTGTAGTCGCCAGAATTTGAATGATTTGTCCTGATATTTCCTCTTTATCAAGGTAATAATAGATGCTCCAGCCATTACTTAATTTCTCTGAAACCGCCATCATAGCTTTTCCTGTTTCGTAAAAGCCAGGTTCTTCTCCCCCCTTAATCCGAAGTTCCATTTTTTTCTCTAAAGCATCATTTTTCAGGCTTCGCCTTTTCATAATTTGTCCCTGACTGTCTACCAGAGCAACGCCATTATTCAAATAATCTGATTGATAAATCCCATTAGTCAGCTCATCGGGAAATACTTCTAATTTCATTACTCCAATGGGCTTTGAAGAAGTTGCAGCATCAAGCAGCATTCTCAGGGCATAGATTCTATCCTCTCTGACTACCCATTGCGTCTTGTAATTCTCTGCATTTTCTTCATACCACGCTTGCATTTCAGGTGTCAGAGGCTTTAAAAAACTTCCCAGATCCTGTTCTACATATGGGGAAAAAATTTCTATTCCTTTTATATTCTTGTCACTGGATACAAAATACCAGAACGTCGGCTCTACGGAAGTATTCAACTCTTTTACCAGTGCATTTTTATCCCGTTCACTATTCTCCAGCTTTTCTCTTAGCTTTGCATTGTAAGATAAATATTTAATATTATCATTTTCTCTCTGAATATTACTCTGTAGATTATAAGCAATTGACTCCACATTGCTTTCCATTGTATGCCTTGTCTGACGAAGCAGATTTTCTCTGGACACACAGTAGGAATAAATTCCCAGCATCAAAATAGGGAACAGCACCAGCACCAGATAGCTGATAACCAGTTTTTTCCGAATCGATGCGCATCCATAATACCAATTCCATATTTTTTTCATATTTTTTCTCTCAGCTGCTTGGGCGTAATGCCATAATAATTCTTAAATAAGCGATTAAAGTAGGACTGATTTTCATAACCGCATATCCGTGCCACCTGGACAATTTTCAGATTTCCTTCCTCCAGCATTTTCTTTGCCTTCACCATTTTCATATCTGTAACATATTTCACCAGGGTCTGCCCTGTTTCCTTTTTAAATATGTAGCTGACATAAGCCGGGGTCAGATTTACATTATCCGCAACATAGTTTAAGCTGATGTCCTTTGTATATTCTTTTTCTATCAGATTTTTTATTTTTTGGATAATCCTGGAATCGTCCTGTACATCTCGCTCCAGAAAATTCAGCAATTTTTCAATCGCCCGCTCATACACCTCAAGCATGGCGTTCAGACTCCTCGCCTGAAACAGGGCTTCTGCCAGCGCCAGCGCTTCTTCAAATTCCATTTTGGGAATTTTGTCATAAATCGCCTTAACAATTGTATAGAGAAGATTCTGCAGATAAATCTTACTGACATTGTCCAAAGAAGCCACTACTTTTATTAACTGCCGGTTCTGTCTGCTTATTAATTCGGTATCCATGGATTCAATGGCCTGCAGCATCTGCTTGCCTGCGCTCTCTGCGTCCTGTGCGTAATGTTCTGTTTCACTGTAATAATTTCTGACACTGATGATTCGATTCCCATATCCGAATAACTCTGCCTGTATGGTATGGATTTTCTGCAGCTGTTCCCGCAAGTCTTCTGCCTGCTCTACAGTTTCGCTGATAATAACCACTGCTTCGCTTTTTGTCCGTCTTTGTAAATCACGAAGAAACTTTTCCATTTGTTTTTGCAGATCATTTCCTGACAAAAACCGGTTATCTCTGACAATCAGATATCCCTCATTTGGATACATCTCCAGATAAGAAACTCTTTCTCCCAAATACATTTTCAGAAATCTGAGAAAAATCTCCTCATGTTCTTCAAAAAAATTTTCTGTAAATTCTATATCCACGAAGCGACAGGCTTCTCCCTGCTCTACTCCAAGAGCCTGAACTACTTTTTCCTCCTCCTTTCTCTCTATTCTTCCGGAACTGAATACTTTGTAAAGCAAATTTCTGCGATTTTGAAGTTCTGCCGTCTGCAGCCTCTGATCTTCCTCACTCTCCTCATGAATGGACTGCATAACAGAAATCATCACTTTTTGGAATTCTTCTATTTCTATAGGTTTCAGCAGATAACTGACTGCATGAGCCTCAAGAGCCTGTTTCGCATAGCTGAATTCTCCATAAGCGCTGAAAATAATAATTTTCGTTTCCGGTCTTGTTTCATGAACCTTCTTTGCCAGGTCCAGACCATTCATAATGGGCATTTTCACATCTGTAAATAAAATATCAATCTTATGATTCTCTATGCATTTTAACGCTTCTTTCCCATTGGCAGCCTGCATAATTTCAAGAGGATATTTGTATTTCTCTATGAGCCAGGAAATTCCTTCCCGTTCTTCCCTCTCATCATCTACTAATAATATTTTCATTCTCCTCATTCCTTTTATCTGACTTTACAACAGTATCCTTTCATTGTGCAATTTGCATATCTATCTTTCCATTATACCTGTGCCAAAGACAAAACTCAACAAAATCCCAAGATTTCTATAAACACTCAGAAAGGGCTGACACACCCGACAGAATTTCTCTCCTTTCTGTCTGCTCCTGTGTCAACCCTATACTCTGGCTTTACTTTTGGAAATATGCGCTCTCAGGATTCGTTCCTAATTTTGTTCATGCAGAAATCCCAAAAACTTTTCCACACCGCCGCCTACCTCAAGCACTCCTTCCGGTCTTATCCCTGATGCTTCTGAAACATCAAAAAAATCTCCTTTTTGACTTCTTTCGGTCCTCATAAAACTGTCGCTTCCAAAAATACCGTCTTCAATTCCCAGATACTCATCACCCCAATAAGCACAATCTTCGGGTAAAATCTCACCGTCCCTGCAAATCTGTTCTAAAATACAGTCTACATTGTGGCTCTTGCTTGTGACTCCAACTTCCAGATATTTTGCGTCACAGGTGGGACATACCTCAATTCCGTATTTTTTTCCTGTTTTCTCAGCCAGCCTCATAAGACCCTGCAGCCCTTCCTCAATTCCATGTTCTTTCAAAGCTGTTTTCAGACGTCCCAGTTCATCTTCCTGCATAAACAGATTTTCGCCTCTCTGATTTTCTACCATAATATCTATTTTGCAGTAGTTGGGTCTGCTGAATACAATATCTGTATCGAAATTATATTTTTCTTTTAATTCCTGATGAATCTCAAAACAAATTCTGTGAATCTTTAAAAGTTCCTGCTTTGGCGGTACCATACTTTTGAAAACATAGGGCTTCCCGTCACGAAATGTATAATTATAAGCGCCTCTTCCCAATCCCAGATACAAATTTTCCAATTCTGCTTCTGTAAAGAAACATTCCAGCTTTCCGCCGGCAATATTTTCTATCGTGGTACCACTGACAATCACCAGTTTTATGCCTTTTTGAAGCAGAGGGCGCATAGCTTCTATCGCTTCCCTTGCCGACGCCTTTCTGGATAATACGGCTGTTCCGTCCCAGTCAAAAAATATTGCTTTATATTTTTTCAACATAACAATCCCCTTCCCCATTTAATGTAATCTCTTTTGTTCCTATCCGGAAGCTGATATTTTCCCCTTCCAGTATGGTAAATTTTGCCTCTTCTTTGGAAATGGAAACTTCCAGAAGCGTTCCTCTGTATTTCAGACGGAAAGAATAGGCTTCCCATTCCTTTGGAATGGCAGGTTTAAATCTGAGTTCTGACTCCTGACAGCGCATACCTGCAAACCCATTGACAATCGCCTGCCAGGTGCCCGCCATATTTGCAGCATGAATACCCGCGTAAAAATTATTATGGTAATCGTCCAAATCCATACGGGCGGATTGAGAAAAGTATTCATATCCGGTATCCAGATAACCGATATCACATGCCACAATTCCAAAAATACAGGTGGATAAGGAAGAATGATGCAGAGTTACTTCCTGATAAAAATCATAATTTCTTCTGATTTCTTCCTCTGTAAATAAATGACTGTGCAGATACATACCTAAAATCGCATCTGCCTGCTTGGACATTCGATGGCGCATAATGAAAAGAGGGTGGTAATTCTCGTAAAGCCATGCTCTCTTTTCAGGCGGTATCTTTGTTTCGTCCCATGGTTTTCTCATCATAAAGCCATCGTCCATAGGATAAATTTTTCTTTTCTCATCATATGGAAAATACATATTTTCTACAATTTTTTTCCACAAGCCTGTTTCTTCCACAGAAAAATCCAGCTTTTCTTCCAGCCTCTTCAGGCATTCCGGCGCATTTTTTTCAAGATATTCTACTGTTTCTACTCCATGGCGAAGATTTTCTCTTGCCATCAGATTCGTATAAAAATTATTATCCACCAATACGTTATATTCATCTGGTCCGGTTACGTCGCAAATACAGTATTTTCCGTCCCTGCACTCTGCAAAGCTCCCTACATCAGCCCATACTCTGGCTGTTTCAATAAGAATTTCCGCCCCTTTCTCTTTCAGGTATTCCACATCTCCTGTCACCTGAAGATACAGAGAAAGCGCATAGGCAATGTCTGCATTAATATGGTACTGAGCAGTCCCCAGGGGGTAATAAGTAGACGCCTCTTCTCCATTTATGGTTCTCCATGGATACAGCGCCCCCTTCTCATGCCCTAAAATTCTGGCTCTTTTGCGAGCCTGCTCCAGAGTTCCGTACCGGTAGTCCAAAAGCTGTCTGGCTGCCTGTGGTTCTGTGTACACCAATACCGGAAGCACATACATTTCTGTATCCCAGAAATAATGTCCTTCATAGCCCTCTCCGGAAAGCCCTTTTGCACCCATTCCGGTTTTTCCGTCCCTTCCGGCCGCCTGAAGAATATGGTACAGATTAAAATGGATTCCCTGCTGCAGGGCTTCATTTCCTTTTATTTTCACATCTGCTGTTTTCCAGAAACTTTCCATATATGTCTTTTGTTTCTCTTTCAGACATGCATAGCCTTCCTGCAGCGCATCGCTTAATTCCTGATTTACAAAACTTTCCAGTTCCTCCTTTGGCATATCCAGTTCTGTGGTATAGCAGATAAATTTATCCAGAGTAATGGTTTCTCCCTCTTTTGCTTCCACCTCAGCCGAAAGAACAGCCGACCATTCTCCCTGCTCGCCGTTCCATAAATCTTCTCTGTCTACAGATTGTGTTCCCCGGAAAATTTCATGGGCGCTTCCGCAAGCCATAGTTAAATGGCTGCCCTTTGTCGTACCTTCATAATAGCTTCTGTCTTGTCCTGTTCTGATACAGGTTTTTAAAAGCCTTCTTCCGAAAGGTCCGTAATCCACAATGGGGTTTGTTTTGCGCGTATGATTTTCCACATCTGCCTCCAGTTTCGATGCAAACCGGATTTTTCCGGAATAGTTCAAAGGCGTCACCTGATATTGAATAACCATGATATTTTTCCGCGCAAAGGAAACCAGCCTGCTGATTCTGATTTTTGTCTTATGCCCCAGAGAAGAAGTCCATACCAGCTTTCTCTCCAGAATCCCTTCCTTCATATGCAGTGTTCTGGAATATTCCTCTACACTTCCTTCTTCCATACTGAAAAGTTCTCCATCTAACATAACTCTGATTTCTTTCAGGTTGGGAAGATTTAAAAGGGACTGGCTCAATAAAGGAGAACCAAAATTTGCCTCTCCGTAGCGAATATGTTCGCTCTCGTAAAACCCATTCACAAAATTCCCTTCTAATCCCGTATCTATATCAAAAGGATACGCCTCTTCAAAGGTTCCTCTTGTACCTATGTAGCCATTCGACAACGCAAACGTTGTTTCATTTCGATAGTTATTTTCTCTCTTAAATTCCTGTTCCGTAATATCCCATACCTGTATGGGGTAAATTGGTTTTTTCTCTGTATTCATCTTCTTTTGCCTCCACGTCGAATTTGTTACCGCATTCTCCAGAAAATTTCTTCATTTTTAATAAAGGACATTAAAAATTCCCGGGCATCTGGCTCCAACGCAGTTTCATGCTTTAAAAGAGCCTGATATTTTAAGTTTTTGCTTCCTCTTTCCCTTCTCATTTCCTCCGGTATTTCCAAAATATAACGTCCGTTCCAGGAAACACCCTCTGTATCTCCAAAGCCTCGGGACAGGTAAACGTATCTGTATCTCTGAGAGGCCAATTTTCATCTCCTGCACAGGAATGAATCAAACCGCAGTAAAGTTCCGGCATATATCCCTCCTTCTCTTTTAACTCGTCCAATACTTCACAGACAAAATCATACAATGCTTCATGATCTCCATGGGTGTCATACTTGGAGGTTGTAAAAATAAGTTCCGGTTTCTTTTCTCTGATAAAATAAGTTAAGTCTTCTTTAAAATTCTTCCTGTGATAAAGTCCGCCTTTTCCACATCTCTTCCTATGAAGTTCTGCTTTATCCGCAAGACTGTAGGTTTCCTGTCCACAAAAGGAAGAATATATTTTTTCCTCCTCCTTTTCCTCGTACAAATGTACAAGAAAACTGTCCTCCCGCGGCATTCCCGTGTCTGCATACCCCATAATTTCAAATGCTGTTTCCGGAAGTCCCAATACCTGCAAACCTTCTATGCTCTCTCTCAGTCTGGCGTACCCTTTTGAAAAGTCCTTACAGCCATAATCTCCATTTGTTGCCATAAGGACGGTGCATGCAACATCCGCCTTCACAGCCTCCCGTATGACACCTGCCGTCATCAGGATTTCATCGTCCTGATGAGGTACCACAATCATAATACTTTTAATCTTTTCATTTATCTCTAATTTCATTGACATCAACCTTTCACTGCTCCTGCGGCTACACCTGCAATAATATATTTCTGCATGAACACATAGAAAATCATCAACGGCGCCACACCCAGCATCAGCATTGGGAAGAGAGCAGTCCAGTCTGTTGCAAACTGTCCGATATTTCTGGTTACTTCCTGTAAAATCACATCATTCTCTCTGCTCTGTAAAAACAGCAGCGGTGTCATAAACTCATTCCATACATTTAAGGTTACAATAATTACCACGGTGGAAATAACCGGTTTTAGAAGCGGAAGAACAATGAGGAAAAACCGCCGTAAAATAGAACAGCCGTCAATAGAAGCTGCTTCTTCCAGTTCCTTTGGAACCGTAGATTCCACAAATTCTTTAAACAAAAAGACTGCCTGAGGCGTATTAATGGCTACATCTACCAGAATGACCGCCCATAAGGTATTCATTAATCCGAATCCTTTTACAATCTTGTATAAGCTGACAATGTTCATCTGAAATGGAACTATCAGTCCTGCCAGAAACAGAAGAAAAATTCTGGTTCCCATTTTTGATTTTGTTCTTGCCAGCGCATAACCTGCCATGGAGCCAAAAATGACAATGAACAAAACTGCTGTTGCAGTAATAAAAAGTGTATTTCCAAAGGCTCTGGGAAACTCCATATTAATCCATGCATTTACATAGTTGTCCAATCTCAGAACCTTCGGAAGCCCCAATGGATTTGCCGTTGCTTCCTGAGAACCCTTCAGGGTCGTCACAATCAGATAATAAATCGGTATAAACCAGATGATTGCAATCACAATCATAAAAATTTCGGTAAGAACAAGATTTCGTTTTTCTTTTCTCATTGTATCGCCTCACTCCATTTTCCCATAAGTTTTGTCACTACTGCACTGATAAGCAGTACAATTACAAAGAAGCACACACCAAACGCTGCACCTGTACTGTAAAATCCTTCCGAAATTCCCTTTTTCATCATAACGGTCATAACGGTCTGGGTCGCATCTCCCGGTCCTCCTGAAGTCATGGAATAAATAATATCAAAGACCTTCATTCCTCCAATCAGTCCTGTTACCACTACAATCTTTACAGATGGACACATCAAGGGCAAAGTCACATAAAAGAATTTCTGAATGCCGTTTGCCCCGTCAATTTCTGCTGCTTCGTACAGTTCCGGAGCGATTCCCTGCAGGTTTGCCAGGAAGATAACCATAGCCCAGCCTGTCCACTGCCAGATTTGTGTAAGGATTACAGAATACAGCGCTGTCTTAGAGGTGAAAAAGTTTACTGTTCCAAATCCCAACTGATGAAGGATATTATTAATTAATCCAAAATCAGATGAAGACATAATAAAATTCCATAAATATCCGATAATCAGAGAACTGAATACTGCCGGAAAGAAAAAGACTGCTCTTAACAGATTTCTGGTTTTTAATTTCCGGTTCAGCACAACTGCCAGAGGGAGCCCTAAAATAGTCTGGAATCCGGTAAGCAAAATTGCATAAATCACAGAATTCTTAATTGCTGTGAGCATAACCGGAGTCTGAAAAACCTTCAGATAATTTTTTAATCCCACAAAGCTCAGATGAATTGGATTCATATCTGTATAGTCCGTAAAACTGTAATACATGGTATAGAGAAAAGGGGTAATACTAAATACCAGATAAATCACCAATGCCGGTATAATGAAAATAATAAAATATTT
Organism: Blautia argi; assembly: GCF_003287895.1. Taxonomy (NCBI): domain Bacteria; kingdom Bacillati; phylum Bacillota; class Clostridia; order Lachnospirales; family Lachnospiraceae; genus Blautia; species Blautia argi. Next base: position 2,943,117 of record NZ_CP030280.1, read on the forward strand.
CCCCAGTTCACCTGCTTTTAATTTCTTCTTTCCTGTCATTTTTATCCTCCTGATTGCAAAAATGCCTCTGCGCCACTTTCGGACGCGAGAGGCACCTCTTCCAAGTCTTTTTATTTTTCTAATAACTCTTTTGCAGCAGAATCTACATTCTTTAAGGTTGCTTCCAGGCTCTGCTCACCCAGGAGATAAGACTGCATTTCTGTTCCGTATGTTTCATGGGCGCTTGCCGCATCTCCCCATTCGTTCCATGGGCAATATACATTTCCTGCCCCAAGAGCTTTTGATGCACTGGCATATGCTTCAGGCAAATCAAACTCTGCTCCTTCTAAATAAGAAGAACCGCCCTGATTATCCTGCCAGAAAGCCTTCTGTCCTTCCACGGTAGAAATAGCCTCCAGAACTTTCATGGCAGCATCTTTCTTCTCGGAAGATTTGTTTACAGCAAAACCACAGCCCGGTCCGCCGATAAGCCAACCATCGCTGGCTTCTGTTCCGTAAAATGGCATCATATCAATCTGAAGCTCAGGATTTTTTTCTTTTATTGTTTCCAAATCCCATGGTCCTGAACAGAACATTGCCGCTTTTCCTGTTGCAAACTCCTCCAGCGCCTGGTCATGATCAATTCCTACCATATCTTCTGTATAAATACCTTCTGTAATCATTTCAGACCATTTTTCCAGATACGGATTCCAGTTTCCTTCCAGAGTTGTTTTTCCATCTCTGTACTCCTCCCCAAAATCCTTTCCTTTGTCTGTAGAAAGATATTCTGCAGTGACAAATGCCATGGAGTTCTTAAGCATTGGCTCCCAAGACTTTAATCCTGCTGCCAGAGGCTTAATACCTGCTTCCTTGAATGTTTTGCAGGCAGCAAGGTATTCATCAAACGTAGTCGGAAGTGTAATGTCATTTTCTTCAAACAACTGTTTGTTAAAATAAATCCCTTCAAACCAGCTGATTCCCGGCAGTGCATAAGTACTTCCATCATAGCTGTATACATTAGTACCTGCTTCTGAATATTTTGCGCCAAGATCATCTAAAGGTTCCAGATAGCCCAATTTAGCATGTTTTAATGCAGAAGCAGGAGATTCGCAGATAATATCCGGGCCTTCTTCTGCGGATAACTGCGTATCTACCACTGTGTCATAGTTGGAATTGTCAATAAACTGAAATTCTACTGTTACCTCCGGCACTTCTTTTTCCAGGTATTCTAAAAGTGGTCTTTACTGTGTCTTCGCTGTTCCAGTAGGTCATTCTGATTTTTGTCTTTCCGTCCTCTGTTTTTTCTGTGCTGCTGTCAGAAGACTTTCCACAGCCTGCTAATAATCCGGCAGCCATTGCTGCACATAATGCAATACTCACGATTTTTTTCTTCATGGCTTTCTCCTCCTTGATTTGTCTTTATTATAAATTCAAAACAGAGGAATTAAAATTGCACATTTTTTCGATTTCTAATATTTTTTCTGGAAGTATGTTTTATACTCTCCTTAAGCTTTCCCCTTAATGTTAAATATATTTTTATTTTGCAAAATATAGTTGACATTTCTTTTACCCGGGCGTATTCTGAAAGTAGAAAAAGTAACCTTTCAAATGCATCTTCATACATGGAAAGGAGGATTCTTATGAAACAATCCTTTGATGAACGGCAAAAACAAACTCTGGAACAACATTGGTTTCTAACGGCTTTTATGTGGTGATTTTTCTGGCTCTGACCGCCGCAATCCTCATACAGCTTGGCTTCTTTTCCACTCCTTTGAAAAATATACTGGGGGAAACCGTGGCGCTTCTAATTGGAGGATTTGTGTATCTGGGAAGCTGCATCAAAAATGGGCTGTGGAATCCCGCAAAATCCGCTGGTTCCTGGCAGAACAATCTCATAGTAAGTTTGGTTTGTTCGGTATTTCAGTGTTTCTATGGGCTTTCCATAAGTCAAAAAGCCGGTGCCAACGCACCTGTGGGAAATATGTCTGCCTTTTCTTTACAGGCATTTTCCTCCTGGGCTTTCTTGTTACCACACTTTTAAGCCTTGGTGCCAAAAAACAGGAACAAAAACAGGAAAGAAAGTATTCTGATTAAACGAAATAGAAAGAAGGGTTTTCTATGATGAAAAAAGAAGAACTGATTCCCCTCTATACTGCAAAAGATAATCTGGAGGCTGCTGTTATCTGTGACGCCTTAACGCAAAACCGGATTGCCTCTGTCCAGCAGGACGAAAGCAGCATGGGAGTTCTGAATCTTTATGGCGGTTTTTCCAAAACCGGAATTCGGATTTATGTTGCAGAGGAAGAAATGGAAAAGGCAAAAGAACTTTTAGAAGGTATGGGATTTTGAGAAAAAAAGAGCGTACAGAAAAAAAGACTATAAAAAATATGAAAATGAAAATTGCCAGAATGGAAAAAAATCTTTCCCAGATACAACTGGCAGAACGGGTAGGCGTTACCAGACAGACCATTGGTATGATAGAAGCCGGGGACTTTAACCCTTCACTGAAATTATGCATTTCTATCTGTAAAGAACTGGACTGTACTCTAAACGACTTATTCTGGGAAGAATAAAATGCTCTTAATCAGAAAAGGAGAGGCTGCTGCGACAGTCCCTCCTTTTCTATACGATTCTATCTAACGCCCTTTACGGATTACAGCTTCCGCAGCCTGTGTAACCATTGTCTTTTAACATTTGTAAATCACCTTTGTAATAAGCCCGATTCTTCTCCCCCATCTGTCTGACAGAGCCACAGTCCGGCTTGTGGATTTTCTTTGTATGTACATTAAGAACATAGTCACAATGCTCTGCATCACTGTTGTTAAACAGTTCCAGACTTTCATTTTTATCGTCCTGTCCGCCGGAATTTCCCCGCTGTCCGGGGGTGTAGTCCTGACAGGGCTGTTGCTCAGAGGAAATTTGACTGCCATCGCTGTGCAGAATCACAGTTCCCTGCTTGTCTGTTCGGAAAACCGGTGTCTTCTTTTCTTTTATCAAAGACATGGTATCTTTTCTGGGGTGACCGTAGCTGTTGTCTGCGCCGCAGCTTATCACACAGTAAGACGGAGCGACCTGCTCGAAAAACTCCCGGCTCACATGAGATCCATGATGATTCATCAGCATCACATCAGCCTGAATATCCGTGCCTGCCGCCAAAATCTCTTTCTCACTCTCCAGGCCTATATCGCCGCCAATGAAAAAGCGATTTTCTCCGTTTTCCAAAATCATTCCCACAGAATCCTGATTTTCGTCCTCATGTCCATAGGATACCGGAGAAATAATACGAAATTCTGCGCTTCCCAAAGTGTACTTCTCTCCCACCTTTGGGTGTACTGCTTCATAAGACTTTTCATTTACTGCTTTTTCATAAGAACGGTAAATTGCAGAATCTGTTTCGTAATCCGGTGTAAGCAGGGTATCTACAGGAAAATTATGCAATGCACCAATAGCCCCTGCCAGATGGTCTTCGTCAAAATGGGAAATCAGAAGATAGTCCAGCTTTTCCACTTTCTGCTCTTTCAGATAGCTGACTACAAAAGAAGAGCTTTCTCTTGCGCCACCGTCTATGAGCATATAATGTCCCTCTGATTCTGCCAAGATGGCATTTCCCTGTCCCACGTCCAGATACTGCACGGTCAGAGAACCCGTCTTCTGCGGATTTGATGTTTCCACCACATTCTGCTGTTGTGATGAAGGCGCTTCTGTGCGGTCTGCCTCTTGCGTATTACACCCCGTAAAACACAGACTCAGAAGCAGCAGAACTGTCAGCAAATGCTTCCACTTGTATTTTATCATCATTTTTCTTACCTCTTATTTTTCAGCCCGGCAAAGTAGTCTTTTGTTTCTTTTATGACAACAGGACTTAATCCCAAAAGTCCTATCAGATTTGGAAACGCCATGCAGGCATTGGTAATATCCGCCAGAAGCCAGATGGGCTGCAGTTCCAGATAGGGCGCTGCCGCTACGCAGGCAATATAAAGCACCTTGTATAAAACCACCCACTTGACACCCTTGCACAGGTAAACAAGACACCTCTCTCCATAATAGCACCAGCTGATAATTGTGGTAAATGCAAAGAAAATCAGTCCGACGGATACCATATACATGCCCAGATTTCCCGGCAATCCGGCATTATAGGCAGCATTTGACAGCTTTCCGCCGTCCAGATTTGTAGTATCCAGATATCCGGAGGTAATCACCACAATTCCCGTCATAGTACAAATCACAATGGTTGTGAAAAAAACGCTGGTCATGGAAACCAGACCCTGACGGACACAGGATTTTGTCTTTGCCGCTGCCACGACAATAGGGGAACTTCCAAGCCCCGCCTCATTGGTATACACGCCTCTGGCAATTCCTGTACGCATGGCAGTCATTACGGAAATAAATACGGTTCCTGCCGCGCCGCCTGCCACTGCATGAGGGGTAAAGGCAGAAGTCACAATCAGCTTCAATGCTCCCGGAATCGCCTCTGCATTCAGAATCAAAATCAACAGAGAACCCAGGATATAAAACATTGCCATAAACGGCACAATCAATTCCGCTGTACTGGATATAGACTTAATCCCGCCAAGTACCACGCACGCCACTGCCACTGCCACTACGATTCCGATAATCCACACCGGAATGCCAAAGGCTTCACTGGTGGATTCTGTAATGGCATTGACCTGAGGAAAGGTTCCGCAGCCCAGCATAGCAGTCATAATTCCAAAGAACGCAAAAAGCTTTGCCAGCCATTTCCATTTCTCTCCCATGCCGTTCTGTATGTAATACATGGGGCCGCCGCAGATTTGTCCGTTCTCATCTACGGAACGGTATTTCACTGCCAGAACCCCCTCTGCATATTTGGTTGCCATGCCTAAAAAAGCGGACACCCACATCCAGAAGAGCGCTCCCGGACCTCCTGCGCGAAGAGCGGTTGCCACGCCTACAATACTTCCTGTACCAATGGTCGCCGCCAGCGCAGTACACAAAGAGCCAAAGGCGGAAACATCGCCTTCCCCTTCCTCCTTCTGAAAAATGTATTTCATAGCCAGACCCAGCTTACTAATCTGAAGTCCTTTCAATCGCACAGTAAAATACAGCCCTGTGGCCAAAAGCAGCAGCAATGTAGGCGGTCCCCACACAATGGTCTGTATTTTCTCTAAAACAGGTACCAGACTATCCATTGTACACCTCTTTCTTCTATATCATTTGTAAATTCAAAAACGGGCTGCAGCAATTTTTCATGCAGCAGCCCTGTTATTATATCGTATTTTTCTGTATTCGTACAGTCCGAAAAGCCATATCAGCCAATTCCCTTATAAATCAGACCTAAAATAAACACGATTACAGCCAGAGGCACATACAGATATTTTGCCACAGGCTTAAACAATACAGGAAGTTTCTTTTCTCTTCCTGTTTCCAGTTCCTCTTTAATTCTGTCAAAGCCCAGAATGTAGTAAATAGAAACCGCACCTAAAACTGCGCCAAATGGAACGACAATAATGGTGATAAAGTCCATCCAGTGTCCCACTCTTGCTTCTTCTTCCAGAAACAGTCCCACAACAAGAGTCAGCGCTCCACATAGAAGAACTGCACGGTTTCTCTTCATCTGGAACTTGTGCTGCCAGCTTTCAATAACCGCCTCGAACATATTAATGAGAGAGGTAATGCCCGCAAAGCAGACAGACAGGAAAAAGATAATGGCAAACAGCCTTCCCATAGGCATCTGGCGGAAAATATTGGGAATGGTTACAAACATCAGGGACGGACCTGCTGTAGGTTCAATTCCGAAAGCAAAGACTGCCGGCATAATCGCAAGGGCAGACAGCATAGCTGCAATGGTATCAAAGAAAGCAGTCTGCAGGGACGCTTTGGGAATATTCTCCTTTTTGCTTAAATAAGAGCCATAAACAATCATTCCGGAGCCTGTAATAGACAAAGAAAAAAAGGCCTGTCCCATAGCCATAACCCAGGTATCCACATTTGCCAGCGCCTCCCATTTAGGAACAAACAGAAACTTATAGCCTTCTGCTGCCCCCGGCAGGAAAAATACCCGGATTGCCAGAACTGCAAAAAGCAGGAAAAACAGCGGCATTAAAATTTTATTTGCCTTCTCAATCTGTGTCGCCGCGCCAATGAGAAGAATCACCACGGTTGCACCAATGACAATCACATGCCAGGGAACGTTTCCCATCATGGCAGTGACTTCACCAAAATACTCTGCGGAATCTCGCTCCAGAACCGTGTTTGTCACAGAACCGCATAAAAACCGCAGTACCCAGCCAATAATAACAGAATACCCAATGGCAATGCCAAGAGAACCAAGAAGAGGTATCCAGCCCATAATTTTTCCAATCTTGCCTTTGTTTATGGAAGACCAGCAATGCTCATAAGAGCCAAGGGTTCCGGTTCCTGCCCGCCTTCCGATAGCAAATTCTGCGGAAAGGCCCACAAAACCGAAAAGACAGATAAAGAAAATATAGGGTATTAAAAAGGCCGCGCCGCCGTATTCTCCCAGACGGTACGGGAACATCCAGATGTTTCCCAGTCCTACTGCAGAACCGACACAGGCAAGCACAAATCCCAGAGAGTTGGTAAAACTCCCGTTTTTATGTGTATGCATTTAATTTTACCTCCTGCTGCGTTAATTTTCAAAACTATGCCTCTTCAATGTAGCAAAGTTCCCCTGGAAAGTCAACAAAAACTCTTACACTTTCCGATGTTTTTTTTACACATTTGTGGTATATTTATTTTTGATATACTGATACAGGGGAGATACATATGGATACTTTTATTTTTATTCTGGAAATTATAGGGACCATTGCCTTTGCTTCTTCCGGCGCTATGATTGCCGTTGAAAAGAAAATGGATATTTTCGGAGTGAATATTCTGGGCGCCACCACTGCAGTGGGTGGCGGTATCATGCGTGATGTCATTTTGGGAGTTACTCCTCCCACAGCCTTTGCAAAACCGGTTTATATCCTGTTTGCAATCCTTACCTCTACTCTGCTCTTTGCCATTGTATACACCACCCCGGATATCCTGCACTCTAAAATCAAAAATAAAATTTATGACAAGATTATGCTCTGGTGCGATACCGTGGGACTTGGAATTTTCACTGTGCTGGGAATCCAGACTGCCTCCCGTCTGGTAACAGAGGACAATCCCTTTTTCTTTATTTTCATCGGGGTTTTAACAGGTGTAGGCGGCGGTGTACTCCGTGACATTATGGCAGGGGAAACACCTTATATTCTGGTGCGGGAAATCTATGCCAGCGCCTCTATTGCAGGGGGAATTGTCTATGTTGTATGCCGCAGCTCTGTAGGCGAAGCCTCCGGCATGCTTCTGGGGCTTGGTGTTACCGTGGTTATCCGCGCTCTTGCCACGCATTTTCACTGGAATCTTCTGCGGATTCGTTGACGTGCTGTCAAAAAGTGCTATACTAATAGGAAACTATGTGAAGGAGATGTTAAAACATGAGCAAAATTGATGAAGTCAGAAAAGCTATGGTCGCTGCCATGAAAGCAGGTGATAAAGAACGAAAAGAATCCCTGTCTATGCTGCTTTCCGCATTGAAAAATAAAGCCATTGACAAACGGGAGGATTTAACAGAAGCAGAAGAAAACGAGGTTGTCTTAAAGGAAATTAAGCAAACAAAAGAAACTCTGGAACTGACACCTGCAGACAGAACCGATATGATAGAAGAATGTACCAAACGAATCGCTGTATATGAAGAATTTGCTCCCAAGATGTTAAATGAAGAGGAAATCAAAGAGGTGATTCAGGGCGTACTGGCAGAACTGGAAATCACAGCTCCAACCGGAAAAGAAAAAGGAAAAATCATGAAAGTGCTGATGCCTAAGGTGAAAGGCATTGCGGACGGCAAGCTGGTGAATCAGGTGCTGGCTTCTATGATGGAGTAAGACGGAAAGGATTCAAAAAAGCTGCTGCGCGAAAACATCACATTTGTTTCGCGCAGCAGCTTCTCGGTTATTCTGTTATTCAGAACTTTTCTATTTTCTCTGCCGCATATTGAAGAATTTTAGCTGCATCGCTGGTGTCTGACGTTCCGTTACGATTTACATCAGCTGCTTTTTCTTCCTCTTCTGTAAACTCCTGATATTCTGCGGCTGCCTTGAGAACCATTGCGGAATCTGAGCTGTCTATAACTCCATTTGCGTCCACATCACCTAAAAGGCGCGCCTTTAGAATCTCTTCCACCAATGTTTTTACTGCTTCCCCTACTTCCGATGTGCTGGATTCTTCTCTGTCATAAACGGCCTTGGCTATATCAACTGCTTCCTGCAATCCGGCAATACTGTCTTCTACATAGCAATCTGCATTTTTCAGAATTTCCTCCGCTTTATCCAAAGCATTTTTCAGCTCAGACTTTTCTGCCTTTCTGACAAGCCCTGCCATAGCCTCTGCCAGACGCTGATAAGACCGATTAATCGCCTCATCTGATGCCTGCTGATCTTGGGCAGTTTTCTTTGCAGCCTCCAGGGCGTTTTCCAACTCTTTCACACTGGAAGAAGTGTACTGCTCTTTATTCTTCAGCAATTCTTCTGCCTTCTGAATAAGGATATCCAGCCTTGTGTTTTCCCCTTTGAGCATAAGGGCAGTGACTGCGTCCATCAGCCTTCTGGTTGCCGCATTTACGGTTTCCTGGTCTGCGCTCTCCTCTTGCAGCACCTTTTCAGCTTCTGTCAGAGCAGCCTTCACCGCGTCCACACTTTCCGTTGTGTACTGTGATAAAGCTTCCGTATCCGCAAGGATTGCCTTTGCACCTTCAACAGCTGCCTGCAGGCCTATACGCTGCACTTCGCCTTCCAGCAGATTACATGCTGTGAGCAGTTCTAAAAATGCCTGATCTATTTCTTCCTGTGCGGCTTCCTGGTTTTCCAACAAAGCTCTTGCAATGTCCAGCGCTTCCTCTACCCTTTTCCAGCTTTCCTCTGTATAGCAATTATTTTCCTTCTGCTCCTGTTCCAGCTTTTCTGCCATCTGCACCGCCAGTTTTAGTCCGGTACAATCTGCTGTATCAGAAGGATTATCTTCGCCTTCCAGTTCCTGAAGCACCTTCTCGATTTCTGTGCAGGCTGTATCAATATCCTCCTGGCTGGTACTTCCTTTATAGAGAAACTCTCTTGCTGCATCTGTCAGGGTGTCCAATGCCTCCAGGGCGTTCTCTTCATATTGACTTCTGTCAAGATCTGCCACCTTTGCCAGCTGTTCCTTCAGTTGCTGCGTATCAAAAATCCTCTGCACTCTTATATAGGACAGTACCGGATCCGGTCCTTTGTCCGGTGCAACTGTAAACGTCACTTCCCCGTCAGCATCACAGGTAAACTCATAGGTTTCCTCACTCCATGGATTTCCGTCCTTCCAGGTGTTTGCTGCTCCCAGCTCCTGTGTGGTTTCTCCCATGGTCACAGATACCTTCATAGGTCTGTCCTGATTCCACCATTCTTTAAATCCCATATTAATTCTGTAATTTCCTGCTTCCAGAGGAATCTTATACTCAATACTCTGTCCTGCTTTTGCATACCAGCCGGTATCATAATTATCCTCTTTATCTCCGTTATATGCTCCGTACTCTTCGAGGTAGCCCCAGCTTCCCTCCTGATATTTCTGATCCGGCGCCTTGTTTTTTAAATCTGCGTAAGATTCTGTTTCCTCATAAACCGGAGAATCCGGGCTGTTGCAGTCTATAAAATACTGTACTGTTTCCGGCACAACCTGCACCCTTACAGATGCCCTTACCGAAGTGCCTTCTATGCTTCCTGTCAGAGTTGTACTGTGTGTAAAGTCTTCCCCTGCCAAATCCCATTCTACCTCTTTTTCAATGCGATTTCCCATATTGGTAACCGTATAAACACGGTCAGGCAATTTGGGCTGTACACCGTCTACTGTATAGAGCGCTGAAATTGGTTCCACACTTTCAATTCTCTCTTCTAATTCTCCTGTAACAATTCTTCCGCTGCTGATTTCTACCAGCTTATCTCCCTGTCCTTCTGATTTTGAAATGGTTAGCGTATGCGTGCCTTCTCCCAGATTTCCTGTATTATAAAGCAACGTATTTCCTGTTTTCTCTTCTGCCTCTAAAGAAAGCTGCTGACATGCTCCATTGTCTACGGAAACATCTACCATTGCTCCCTCCGGCGCTTTACTGCCGTAAATCATTGCCTGATTTCCTTCAAAGGTAAAAGTTACTGCCCCGTTTTCTTCTGTTGTATATTTTCCGTTTCCGAAGTCTTCCGCAGATTCTCCCCAGGAACCTTCATAAGTAAATTTGTTCACATCAGATACCCAATCCACCTCCGGTGTGGCGGTATCTGCTTCTACAATTTCACTGTAATTTTCCACATCGCATACAGCGCTTCCGTCATTCGCCCGGATAACATAAGTAGAAACAGAATTCTGAGGAAGTGTCACGTCCAGTACTTTATCTGTGACGTCCTGTGTTTCTACCAGTTCACAACTCTCCGTATCTGAGGTTCGATAAACTTCCGCGGTTTCTGCTCCCGGAAGCAGACCAAGATCTAAAGTCGTCTGTCTTTCCCCGTCAAAGTTCTGTGCAACAAGAACCAGTTCATCACCGGAAGGCGAAACTGCAGCACACATGTTTTCGTCGCCCACATCAACCATGGTATATCCGGCTTTTAAATATTTACTATACTGCATCATGGTGTAGAATTGCTTTGTAACTGCCCAGTATCCTTCTCCCGGCACACCGTCCTTTCTGTTTCCGTTTTCATCTACCAGATTGGTGTGATAATCCGGCACCGGCTGTCCGTCTTTTTCAAAGACTGTATGAAGCAGTCCCCAGTTGGAATTTGTCTGCAGACACTCATATTCACTATCTGCAATCAACCACGCAATCCATGCCGTAGGCTTCATATATTTCAAATCCGCCATAATCCCCTCACTCTGAGAGCGTGTATTTGCTGCTTCCATGGATTCATGACAACCCTCGTAATGACTTCCGCCTCCTTTTGTCACTTCTGACATCCAAAGCCCTTTATCATAGCTTTCTGCCAGATTGTGAAGTTGCCGTCTTTCTGCATTATTTCCGCTGTAGGTATGCGCGCTTATGGTTTCCATATTTTCCTTCACATCTTCGTCCAGACGGTCAAAGGATTGTATCGCATTCCAAAGAGCGGTTTCATCGGTTCCGGTAAGCTTTACATCTCCCAGGCTGCCTCCAAACTCTTCCGCGTTAAGGGCATTCTGCATTTCCCGGTAAGCCCATGACTGCAGTTCTCCCGTATTGAAAATACAGCCTTCCTGCTTTGTACTTCCTGCCTGCCAGTAATTTGTGTCCGGCTCATTTAATGGCTCGATATAAGATACTCCAACACCAAATTTATTCTTCAAATCTTCGTCGATCCATTTCGCAGCCCGTGCCATATACAGTGCAAAATCATCGTAACAGTCCTCTTTCAGATTATTCAAATCATCGCTGTAGCCCCCGGTAGAGGTACCGGACTTTGTCATATAATAAGGCGGCGAATTGGAAAACACCTTATTAATGATATCATTTTTCTGACCTGTTTCCTGTGCATAATCATATCGATACTGATTGGCAGCTTCCAGTATCCAAAGCTGTCCTGCATCGCTCATTTCTTCTGTACTTTTGCTATAGAAAGCTTCTGCATCAAATGCCTGACTGCCGTCCTTTGTTCCTGTCATGTCCTCTGTCCAACCCGGTACGATTCCTTCTATCCTCTTTATGGAGGTATCCTCCTTGTCCCCTCCACCCACATTATAGCGCACAATATTCAGGTTCAGATATTCCGGTGAAAATGCCAATTCTGCGATCTCCTCTCTGTCGGGTCTGCCATTTCCGTTCCAGTCTGCATCTCCCCAGGAACCAATCACATTTCCCCACCAGCAAAGAGATGTTCCCCAGCCTTCCAGAGTCTGATAATGAATGCCCGGATTTACAGAAATTTCTCCATAGGAAACATCGTTACCCTCAGCCATGACGGGAACCGCCATGGCTGAAAGCATTGCAGAACTGCCCATAACAAGTACAGACACACCTGCAGTTATCTTTTTATACACTTTTCTTTTTTTCATCTTCTTTTCCTCTTACCAGCTTCTGATTTTTCTAAAACTTTCCTATTTTTTCTGCTGCATATTTTAAAATTTCAGAAGCGTCGCTGCTGTCTGAAGCACCGTCACGGTTTACATCTGCCGCTTTTTTCTCTTCTTCTGTCAGTGCCTCATATTCTGCGGCAGCTTTTAATATTCTTGCAGAGTCTGCGCTGTCCACAACACCGTTAAAGTCCACATCGCCTAATAATCTTGCCTTTAAAATCTCGTTGACCAGATTTTTTACTGCTTCTCCTACCTCTGACGTGCTGGCATCTTCTTTGTCATAAACCGTCTGTGCCGCATTAACGGCTTCCTGCAGATTCGCAATGGTATCTTCTACATAACTATCCGCATTTTCCAGAATCTCTTTTGCCTTGTCCAATGCATTTTTCAATTCTGATTTCTCTGCCTTACGCACCAGTCCTGCCATGGCCTGTGCCAGATTGTTATACGCCTGTTTTTGTTCTTCTTCTGTAGCCTGGCTGTTTGCCGCTGTATCTTTTGCCTCCTGTAAAGCCGCTTCCAGTTTTTCTACGCTGGGGGCTGTATACTGATCTTTCTTTTCAAGCAGTTCTTCTGCCTTCTGAATTAAAATATCCAGTCTGCTGTCTTCTTTCTGCACCAGAAGTCTTGTCACTGCGTCCATAAGTTTTCCTGCTGCTGCATTTACTGTTTCCTGGTTCGCACTTTCTTCTGCAAATATCTTTTCTGCCTCTGCAAGAGCTGCTTTTACTGCTTCCACACTTTCCTGTGTATACTGGGATAAAGCTTCTTCATTGTCCAGAATCGCTTTTGCTCCGTCTATAGCCGCCTTTAGTCCCACTTTCTGCACGCCATTTTCCAAAAGGTTGCAGGCTGTAATCAAATCCAAAAATGCTTTATCTATTTCTTCCTGAGAAGCTTTCTCATTTTTCAGCACTTCTCTGGCTTTGTCCAGCGTCTTCTGTACTTCTGCCCAGGACTCTTCTGTATAACAGTGATTTTCTTTTTGCTCTGCTTCCAGCTTTTCTGCCATCTGCACCGCCAGGTCCAAGCTTGTCCTGTTCTCGTCCTCTGATGGCTTCTCTGTTTCTTCCCCTGTGATTCCAATCCAGCTCAATACCGGATCAGAGCTTCCTCTCTTACTTACAGTGACTGTTACCATTCCCGTTTCTGTCATTTCAAAGTTCTGATTAATCTGTACGTCCTTGTCACTTCCCCGCAAAGTAAAATCCTTCTCTGTCAGGACTGTTTCGCCGCACTTAACGGTAATCTTCATATCTCTTGTGGCATTCCACCATTCCTGGAAGCCTGTTGACACTGTATAAGTACCCGGATTTAACGCAAAGGTATATTCGATATTTTTGCCGCTTGCTGCCCACCAGCCGTTTTCCAGTTCATTGCCGCCAGCGTGTAATCCTATGTCAAAATTATCCGGCGCTTCTGTTTCTGTAGTTCCTGTATATCCGGCTTTTTCTCCCTGGCTATACTTCTGGTCTGAAACATGGTTGAGCAGATTCTCGCCTAACTGTTCTTTTACTGTATCAAAATATTGGGATTCCTCTGTACCACAGTCAAAGAAATATTTGGTATCAGGACGGACAATATACATCTGATGTCGGAAGCTGTTTCCTTTTTCCGTAAGGTTTCCGGTTACTGTTACTGTTCCCATTTTACTCTCGTCATAGGCTTCTACACTCCAGGAAACAGGGGTAAGTTCCTCTCCTGTTCCATAAGAAATTGTGATTTCCTTAGGAAGCTGCTGCTCAATATCTGCTACAGAAGAAGCGACTGTTGGAAGTTCTGTGATAACCTCAAAGCTTCCTTTGCCTTCCAGGTCCTCCAGTGTCCAGTTTTCATATCTTCTGAGGGCAATTTTATTGTCCGGCTGAAATTCTACCGGAAGCCATACGTACCTGGATTCACTTAAATCTCCTGCATTCCATCTGTCACCCATGTAAATGTATTTTCCATTTTCCGCATCGACCGGAAAAACACAGGTACTCTGTGTATCATAAGTTGTCTGACTGCCCTCATCTGTACAAGGGTCCCCCATATCGATCCATGGTCCCAGAGGACTGTCTGCTACTGCATATTTTGCCTGATTCGGACTCCAGCCTGTACAGCCGGAAGTAATCATATAATACTTATCCTTATACTTGAACATTGCGGGAGCCTCTCTGGAAGATTTGGCAAAGTTTCTTGTAAAGTCTACACCTTCCACGGCTTCTCCCGGTTCAGCTGAAAGCCCTGTATAATCTTCATTTAATTTTGCCACATACATGGTTTCATTGCCTTCGGAGGAATACATGATATAAGCAGTTCCATCATCATCTTTAAACACATTCATATCTCTGACAGAGCCTTTATTTTCCTCTCCGTCATAACCATAATTATCTCCTGCGTGATGCAGCTTGGAACTTCCCAACAGCTTAAACGGTCCTGTAGGACTGTCGCTGACCGCAACTCCTGCCTTGGCTTTTCCGTAATCTGCATCACTGTCCGGTGTACGACCGTCTGCGTGGAACCAGATAACATAGTTATCATTTTTTTCATTATAGAGCATTTTCGGCCGCTCCATAACCGCATTATTCTTATCCAGGTCTACAAAAATTGCCTCCTTCTCTTCCTGGGACAAATCTCCATACAACTCTTGGAAATAAGGATCTGTTTCAAACTGTTCCGGGTCTTCCATGGTCTGAAGCACAATTCCCTCATCGTCCCAGTTGTATAAATCAGAAGAACTATATACATGAATGCCTCCAACCGGACGGTAATCATTGGTCTTGTCCTCTCCAATCCAGTAATATTTTGCTTCTCCTCCTACAGTTAGTTTCTGAATCTGACCGCCATGAGCCTGAATCGGATTTCCGTTTGTGTCATACATGGTTTCCCCTGCAACACCTGTAAAGGAACTGTAGGAAGGAATTTCCTTCTGTTCTTCCTCTACCGCTCTTACCTTAATGTAATTCAAAAGTGGATCCTGCTTACTGTCTGTTCTTCTGGGCGCCTTAATATCTACATTTAGCTCTCCGTCTGTAACCTCTACCGTAAAGGTCTTACTCACCCAAGCTCCATAATTCACTGCCACATCTGTAGCTACAGTCTGGTCTTCCAGCAGAATATTCATGGTACGGTTGTCCCAGTAATGCTTAAACGCCACGGTTACTTCATAGGTATTTGCCTCCAGACCTTCAATGGGTTCTTCCGGTACCTGGAAAGAATACCCCAGAGAACTTTTATATTTATCAAACTGTACACTGTCTGACATATAAATAAAACTGTTTCCGATATCTGTAGCATCATCTGCATGCCCCACAGCCTGAGAATATTCCGTCGCAGGATTGCAGCCCCAATACATTCCGGTTTCTGTATCCTCTCCGTATTCCTGGTCTACCTTGGACTGCAAAAGCCCCATACGCTCGCTTTCCGGATTGGGAATCACAGATGAATCTGAAGTTCCACAGTTTACGGTATACAAAACATAATCATTGCCGACTACGGTATCATAATTAAGTTCCGGTTCCGCTACTTCCAAAGCCTCATCGGAAAACTCTGCTGCTGTTACCGGTACGGTTGGAAACAACGCTGTTGTTCCCATGGCAATTGCTGAAATTCCTGCCATAGTCTTTTTAAAACACTTTCTTTTTTTCATGGGTATCCTCCTTTTTATAAGATAAAATTATTTTTTCGTTTTTTTCCGCACTGCCAGTGTTCCGCCCAGAACTGCCGCTGCCCCGAAACAGCCTGCCACATACAGCTCTGTTCTGTTTTCATCCCCGGTTTTTACCTTACCCGGTTTTTTCCCGGAAGGACTCTTATTTGCTTTTCCGGAATCTTTCCCTGTATCTTTATCATTTTCTGTATTCTCAGATTCCTCTTTTGAACCGTTTTCCTCCTTCATGCCCTCTCCTACGACATAAACTGCTTCCCGGACTTCACACTCTACCTCACCGCTGTCGCCCGCAAGCTTTTCAGCCTGAATCTCAAATTTAATTTCTTCCCCTTGTTTTATCCCTTCTTTTAGCTGAAACTGCATATCCAGAAGACTGCCGCCGGTGGGAATATCCTGCGCAGAAGCGAAAACCTCCACAAGTTCTCCCTCCTCTTTATTTCCGGACAAACAATCATTAATTTCTGCCATGGCATCACCTAATACGGTTCCTGCTTTTGACTCCTTTAACTGTGCCTTTTCGTCTTCATACAAGATTCTCAGCTTCCCATTGGTAATTGCCTTTCCGTTTGCCAACATACACTGGATATCCACACAATTTGTTTCCTTGCTGAAATTTCCTGCTTTCAGAGCAATTTCTGCCTTTTCTGACGCCCACACTGGGATAGCTGTCTGCAAAAGAAAAACCGATGCAAAAATCGCGGTACATGCCCTTTTAAATTGTTCCTTTTTTCTCATAAGACTCTCCTTTCCCTTTTCCACTTAATATTTATGTTGATTTTATCATGGCTTTTCAGAGAATATTTAGGAGTATTTTACGAAACTATTAGAACTTATTTTGGCTCTTCCTGAATAAGTAGGATTTTCTTTGGAAATTATAAATTTTTCTGAATTCGATAAAAAAATCTGCTGAAAGAGATGAAAAAAATACAAATTTTCATTCTTTCAACAGATTTTTTATTCCTCCAGAGGAATCAGCAGCGTAATGGTGGTTCCTCTATTTTCTTCACTTTCTATCTGGATTCCATATTTTTCCCCATAAATCAGCCTTAGCCTGTCATCTACATTATTAATGCCAATGCCGCTGAAATGCTCTTTTTTAGAATCCTTGTCCATAAGACCTGCCAGCCTGTCCTGCTTCATACCAACTCCGTCATCTGCTACCTGAATCTGCAGATTTTTGCCGGTTTTGCGTACCAGAATCTGTATATTCCCCTGTCTTTCACAGGGAAACGCGTGGAAAAACGCATTTTCTACAAAAGGCTGTAAAAGCATTTTGGGAATCTTATATTCCTCACACCCAAAAGTAACGAAATACTCTACCTGCACCTTATCCCCATACCGGGTATTATTAATCAAAACATAGTTTTTCAGATTCTCAATTTCCTGCTCCACGGTAATATATTCATCTGTATTACTGATGGTATTTCTGAGCAGTGCAATAAACGCATCTATGGTCTTTACTGATTTTTCTGTTTCCCCCTGGAATATCAGCCACTTAATGCTTGCCAGAGTATTGTAGATATAGTGGGGATTAATCTGCATCTGAAGAGCGGATATCTCTGCCTTTCTCTTTTCCTTTTGTATGGCCATAAGCTCTTCGATATACCGGTTCAGGTCATCTATCATACTGTTATAAGTAATCTCCAACTCTTTCACTTCCCAGGTGCCGCCCAGTTTCATATGCTCGTCAAACCTGACCTTTTTGGCATTGGACATCTGCTTAATCACCTTTGAAAGAGGGCTTGTCGTCTGTTTTACCAGAATCACAATCACCACTGCAGCGGTCAGCATGATTCCCAGACACACAATCCAAAGCTGGGGAACATCGTATAAATCCCCTAATGCTTTTTCATTGTTAATAATTCCATAAGCTTCAAGCTGATAATAGGGAAGCTCTTTTTTCAAAACCGTATGCATGGGAGAATCCGTTTCCTCCAGTTTTGCATTCAGCTTTTCCTTTTCTGAAGAGGAGATAATAATCCCCTGTTTATTTACAAGATAAAACTCCGCGTTTTCAGAGGTAAAATATTCATAATAGCGGGAAAGCTCTTCTTCCTTCATACTTACCAGGGTAACCCCATACGCCTCCTTATTACCAGGGGACTTTAAGGCTCTTACCATCATAATGGTAGGACTTTTCTTTGTCGTAGAAGTATAGCCCTGCTCCAAAAACACATAGGAAACACTTTCCGGTTTTTCCATAGCCGCTTTTACAGCTTTTGAAGCCAGAATCTCCTCAACAGGTATTGTAATCCTTTCTGCTTTGCTTACATAGCTTTTTCCCTCTTTGCTTAATGCCAGAACACTGAAATTGTTCTTTTCAGAGGGAATCGCCCGATCCATATCCTCTTTTGCCTTATATGCGATCTGAAATTCCAAACTTGGATTCTCAATCTGATTCTGCAGGTACATTTTCAGATACCAACTGGAATTTATAGCATCTGTCATTTTCATCAGATCCTCGTGAAAGCCGTTCAACTCATTTTCAATTCTCTGAAACACCTGCTCCTGGGACTTACCGTAGGTATCTACAAAAATTTTTTCTGAAACATTGATAATAATTGCCGTAACCAGCAAAATAGCAATAAAGATACCGGACAAAACCGTAACCAGGATTCTTACAACCATGCTGTCAAAATGAAGACTTCTCCTCATATCCGCTTCCACCTTTCACGTCTGTAAACACTTGGCGTTTTGCCTGTAACTTTTTTTAAACACTCTGCAAAAATAACTGTGGTCAGAATATCCCACCATGGCGCTTACCTGCGCTATGGAATACTCCTTTCGTCCCAGGTAGCTGCATGCCTTTTCAATCCTTATCCGGTTCAGATATTCGCTGAACCCCTCTCCCATGTGGGAATTAAAATATGCAGACAGGTAAGAATAATTAAATCCGAAGGTTTCTGCCAGACTTTGGAGATCCATTTCTTCTTTATAATGTATCTGAATATATTCCAGAATCTCCTTTAGGTATACGTCCTGTCCCTCGCCGCGCAGAAGAATATCCTTAAGACGTACCGTCAATTCTTCCAGAACCTCCCGGAATTCCTCATAATATACTGACTTTTCTATTTTCTCAAAATATTCCTTTCTCAGTTCCTCCAATTCTGCTGTTTGTTCTTCTGTACTGCTGAGAATATTGTATAAAAGATTTTTTGCTTGATTTTTCAGTTTAAACTCCGGTACACGGCAGCTTCCGGCAGAAAGCAGATATTTGTGAAACAGCTTTATGGCGTCTTCATATTTATGCTCTCCCAAATACTCCACAAACCTGCGAAAATCAAACTTTCCGCAGGTCTCTCTCTTGTCCCATTCTTGCTGTATGTACAGATGAATCCCCTCATGATAAAAGCTTTCCTCTTCTAAAATACCGGATTTTTCAAAATCCTCTTTTAAACTCTCAAGATCTGTTCTTTTGGGTCCCAATATACCAAAGCACTGCTCATAAAGCACACTGAGCTGCTCCATCATGGTTTCCATACACTCCAGCATTCGTTTTTCATCTTTTACACTGTAATTAAAAACAATACACAGAGTTTCCTGATTCAGTACAAATTTCAGATATGTACCCCAGCCTTGTTCCTTTAACATCTCCTCTGCTTTTTCATACAAGACGGGCGACAAATCTGTCCCCCGCTTATCCCGTCTGCGCAAAGGAAGCACAAACAGTCGAAAACAACTGCCTGTAAAGACCTCCTGAAACTCCCACTGCTTTATTTTCTCATCATTTCCCGTAAAATACTGTTCCAGTCTGGTATCCAGACTGGAAAACTCCTTTTTCTTCAACTGAAGTCCCGGAATCTTCTGTGCAGCCTTAGACACCATGTTCAAAAGCATTTCCGGATTCAGTGTAGGCTTCAGTACATAATCCGCAGCGCCGTTTAAAAGCGCCTGCCTTACATAATCAAACCGATCATAACTGCTCAAAACCAGAATCTGTATATCAGGATATTTCTTTCGTACAATCTTGATAAAATCTAATCCGTCCATAACCGGCATGGCAATATCACAAAGGATAATGTCCGGCTTAAGTTCTTCCAGCCTGTCAAGGGCTTCCTTTCCATTAGAAGCCTCTCCTACCACTTCATATCCTTCCTGCTCCCAGTTCATCATGTAACGAATTCCCTGACGCATGATAAATTCATCGTCAATAATCATAATTCTGCAATTCTCAGTCATGTATCTTCCCCTCCTGCTGCCGTGTTCCTGTATGTCTGTTTTCCTATTTTCTCATATTTACCAGACCTTTGCAAGCAACTGTCAGCCTTTTACAGAGCCGGTCATACCTGCTACGAACTGTTTCTGCATGACAAAGAAAAGAATGGCTGTAGGCAATGTTGCAAGAACAACTGCGGTCATCATCATACCGTAGTCAGGTGTGTAAGAAGAACCCATTGCAGAAATTACCAACGGCAGTGTTCTTTTTTCCTCTGACTGCAAGGCAATCAACGGCCACAGATAATTGTTCCAACTTGTCATAAAAGTTACCACAATCGCAGCCGCATAAGTGGATTTCATGGTAGGCATATAAATTCTTGTGAAAATTTTAAATTCTCCAAGTCCGTCAATTCTGGAAGCCTCGATTAATTCCTTTGGAAAGGTCTTTGTATTCTGACGGAAAAAGAAAATCAAAAATGCAGTTGCCACTGCAATAATAACGACAGAACCGGAGGTGTTCAGTCCGATAAGCTTCAGCACAGGAATGTCATTAAACTTTCCGAATAAACGGAACAGAGGCACCATAAGCGCTGCAAAAGGAACCATCATGGACAGCAGCACAATATTAAATACCCGATCTCTTGCTTTGCTTTTATACACCTCGAAGGCATATCCTGCTGCTGAGGAAACAACCATTGCCAGCGTTGTTGTCACTATCGCAATTACAAGAGAATTTTTAAACGCCTGAAAATACTGTAAATCAGATTCCATTAAGTGATTGAAATTTTCCAGAAAATAGGTTCCCGGAAGCAATGTTCCTTTTGTTACATCTACGGATTTATTTGTTGCTGCAATTACCATCCAGAAAAACGGAAATACAGAAATCACAGATAAAATTGTCAAAATAATATATTGAAGCCCATTCATGGCTTTTGACTTCTTACTCATTCCTTGTCACCTACTTTCAACTGAATAAAGGATAATACTACAATCAGAACTACAATTACAAAGGATACAGCCGCTGCATATCCAAAGTTCGGCTGATACTTAAACAGCAGGTTATAAATATACTGTGAAATGGTAATCGTAGTATTGGCAGGTCCTCCCTGTGTAATATTCATGGGTTCGTCGAAAAGCTGCAACGTACCAATGGTGGAGTTAATGGTCGTAAAAAGAATAATCGGCTTTAACAGCGGCAGTGTCATATAACGGAATTTTTGAAAACCGGTTGCCCCGTCAATGGACGCCGCTTCATAGATAGAATCATCGATACTCTGCAAGCCTGACAAATAGAAAATCATATTGTATCCGGTCCATCTCCAGGTAATGGCTATGATAATCAGAAGCCTTGCAAAACCTGTACTGGTAAGCCAGTTAATAGGCTGAGAAATCAGATGCAGGTTCATCAAAATACCATTGACAAAACCATCGTTTGCAAACAAACTTTTAAAGATAATGGAGTATGCAACCAGTGACGTTACACATGGAAGAAAAATTGCTGTACGAAACAGACCTCTGCATTTCAGCTTTTTATTATTCAGCATAGAAGAAATGGCCAGAGCCAGTAAAATCATAACCGGAACCTGTACAAGCAAAAACAATACGGTATTAAACAACGCCTTTTGAAAAGTGGAATCCGTCAGCAGTCTTTGATAGTTTGCCACTCCTCCAAATTTAAGATTATTGGCAACACCTGTCTGAAATGATGTAAGAAATGCCTGCACCATGGGATAAAACACAAAAGCAACGATCAATATCAGGCTGGGAATCACAAACAGCCAGGCTCTGCCATTTAGTCTTTTCTGTATACTTTTTTTCCTTCATTTTTCCAGTTCCTCCTTTGGGGATTCTATGCAAAAGGAGCGCTGCCTGTGTTGTTGTACAGCGCTCCCTTTTCCCTTTTCTGCCTCTGTTTTACTGTGCTACAGCGGCTTCTGCCTGTGCCTGATAATCCTTTAATGTGCTGTCAACGTCTGCACCATTTACAATTGCCTGTACGGCTTCTGTCATTAAATCTTCAATCGCATATGTGTTCAAACCATAGTTTACAGACGGAACCTTGCTTGTCCAGTCAGCGAAATCACCGAAGATTTCCTGTCCGCCAAAGAATTCACTTGGTTTAGAGTAGTTTTCTGCTTCAGAAGCTGCATTTAAGGTACTTACCAGTGTAATATCTTCTGCCAATGTGTTCATCAGATCTACATTTCCTGCAAAGGTATCCTTTAAGAAGTCTTTGGCAAGATCTTCATTTCCTACATTTTTCAGTACATACCAGCCACCGCCGCCCGATGGAGGAAGCATTTACAGAGTCTTTGTTGTTATCCATTCTTGGGAATGGAGCAACTCCCCATTTCCCGCTCTGGTCTTCTGCCTTCTGAATAGAAGGAGCAATCCAGCAGCCTGTCGGTACGGTTGCAACCTCTCCGCTGTTAAATGCGCCTACAAACTGATCCCAGTCAAACACCTGTTTGGAAATTCCGGAATCAACCAGTTCCTTATATACTTCAATGGCATCTTTCAATCCCTGATTGTTATCAATAGAAACTTTTCCGTCTTCATCTGTGTACCAGGTACCTGCACTCTGCATCATCATACGAATCTGACCGATATCACTCGGATCCAGAGTCAGCATATAAACACCACATTTTTCCTGTACTGCTTTACCGATTTCAATATATTTATCCCAGGTCAGATCCTGCATATCTTCCTGTGTATATCCTGCCTGTTCGATTAAATCTGTACGGTAAAAGGTTGCTGCCACACCACTGTCAAATGGAACGCCATAGACTGTTCCGTCTACCTGGTTTACCGCTGTTTTGTAGCTTGCAAAGTCGTCCTGATTTACAATATCGGATAAATCTGCAAATTCATCAGGATAAGAGGTCAAATAGCCCTGTGCCTTATAGTCCTCAATCAATACAATATCTGGAAGTCCGTCATAAGAACCTGAGGAAAGACTTGTGTTCAGTTTGGCTACAATATCGTCCTGTGCCATGGTAACCACGTTTACTTCCACGTCCGGGTTTTCCTTCTGATACATTTCTTTTGCGTCCTGAGCTGCTTTAATATTAAAAGCTTCGTCCCATGCCCAGATTGTAAGTTCATCTTTCTTTCCGCTCTCTTCTGTAGCTTCCTTTCCTGCATCGGCTGTCTTCTTTTCCTCTGTACCTCCGCATGCGGTCATTCCAAGTACCATGGATGATGCCAATACCAGGGCAAACACTTTCTTTAATTTCATGACTTTTTCCTCCCTTTTCGCTTCGCGCTTCCTGCGCCTTTCTTAATTTCTGAATTTATTTTAGCATGAAAGTTTGGAAAACCTTTAGGATTATATCTGTCTGATTTTTTAATATTTTTATTTTTCACAGAAAGATTTTGGATTTTTTTTGTGTTTTTGGACTTTTTTCTTTTAACAGAATTTCTTAATCTGTAAAACATATTTTTTCACGAACAAAAAACACCGTCCCCGCAGTTTTATCTCTGCAAAAACAGTGCTTTTCAATGCGCCTTCAGGGACTCGAACCCTGGACAAATAGATTAAGAGTCTACTGCTCTACCAACTGAGCTAAAGGCGCTTGGTATTTAATTTGTATCGCTCAATGCAAAAAGTATTATAACTGATTGATTTACAAAATGCAAGCTTGTTTTTATATTTTTTATGTTTTTTTATAGATACATTTTAGAATTTCTTTACATATTTTTAAAAAAGGGCTGCGACAAAGTATATTTCAATATGCTTGAGGCATGCCGCAGCGCCTGCTTTTACTTACTTCTGCCTTTTTTTATTTTTCCAAATGAATTGCGCCGTACTTTCTGATATTCAGCGGATAAATATTTTCTCTGCTCACATATTCAGAGAGATAGTTTACATATTCTTCCACATCTTCCTGGGCAATAATACTCATAATCACCCCGGCAAATCCGCCGCCATGCACTCGGCAGCAGCCTCTTCCTGCTTTTTTCAGGAAAAATTCGGTAAGCGCCAGATACAAAGTAATTTTCTGCTCCTTATAATTTGCCAGAGAGCAGCAGTTCTGTAAAAGTTCCCAGGAGGAACGTCCGGATTCGTCCAGGATTTTCAGAAGTTTTTCCCCTTCTCCTCTGCCGATTGCCTCTGCCGCCTGGTTTACTCTGTCGTTTTCTGTGAAGAAGTGGAAGGCTCTTAAAATTCCCCTGTCATTTTCACATTCTTCTAAAATTTCCGGAAGTTTTTCCATCAGGCTTTCCATGTTGGTTTCGCAAAGTCTGGAAACCCCAAGACGCGCTGCGATTTCTTTCATTTCTGCTGGTACGTCGCTGTATTCCTGGCTTAAATCTGCGTGTCCTTTTCCTGTGTTTACAATCACCAGACGGTAGCCAAAATCTTCAAATCCAAAATCCACTTTTTCATATGCCACATCTTCGGAAAAGTCCAATAAAACAGCGCCGCCAACTGCACATGCCATCTGGTCCATAAGACCTGATGCCTTATCCCAGAAATGATTTTCTGCATACTGACCGATTTTTGCATAAGAAGCGTAGTCCATTTTTCCCTCATTAAAGAAATAATTAATCATGGAACAAATCAGCATCTCAAAGGAAGCAGAAGAGCTGACACCCGCAGAGCTGATAACCTCTGTGGAAATATACGCTCTGAAACCGGAAATCTGAAATCCAAATTCCTGTACTGCTTTTATCATTCCTGCAACCAGGGATACGGTTCCATGGTTTTTTGGCACTTTATCTACTTCTGTAATATCAATGACCACCTTCTTGTCATAACCCTCGCTGATGATTTCCACAAGATTGCTGTGATTTGGAAAGGCTGCGCCTATGGTATCCATACTAATGCTGGCAGCAATGACTTTTCCGCCATTGTGGTCTGTATGATTTCCCACGATTTCGGTTCTTCCCGGTGCAGAGAAAAATTCCATCTCACTACTGTGGTAGTATTTTTTATAATTCTGCGCCAGACTTTCAAAGCGGGCGCTGCTTTTTTCTGTTTCTCCGTACACTTCTTTTAAAAACATCTGATTTGGTATCTGCATATCGAACTCTCCTTTTTATGTTCTGCTGTTCTTTGCCTTTTATTATACCTGTTTTTTTTATACTTTCCATGAAAATGCTGCTCAAAACCAGGAATATATTGCGCTTTTTTTTAAATTATAGTATTATATAAAGAATATTTAGAATTATATTGAGATATTTTATGAATTGGAGAAGCTGATGCAGATTGTCACAAATCAATTTCAAAAAGAATTAAAAGAACATGGGGATTATGCCTTTCCTCTTCTGATAAGTCAGGAAAAGCTTTCCAAATATGAATCCGGCTCCTTTCTCTGGCACTGGCACCCGGAAATCGAACTTACTTATAT
The DNA here is from genome assembly GCF_003287895.1 of Blautia argi. Classification (NCBI taxonomy): domain Bacteria; kingdom Bacillati; phylum Bacillota; class Clostridia; order Lachnospirales; family Lachnospiraceae; genus Blautia; species Blautia argi. The sequence goes on from NZ_CP030280.1 coordinate 2,968,347, forward strand.
TACGAAAGGCGAAATGATTTACAAGGTCAATCACAATACCTACCATTTACAAAAGGGCGACGGTCTGTTTGGCAATACGGGAACTCTCCACATGGGCTGCCAGTATGGACGCCAGGACTGTGAATACACTTCTGTCACCTTTGATCCCAGATTGATTTATGGCTATGAGGGAAGCCTGATGTACCAGAAATATGTTAAGCCTCTGCTGCAGAACTTTGCCCTGCCTGCCATACATTTAAACGGCTCCCAGGACTGGCACACACCTGCTCTGCAGCTCATTACAAACATGCTGCAGACCACCCGTGAGGAATCCCGGACTTTTGAGATGGATATGATAATTCTGCTGGAGCAATTCTGGAGGCTACTGTTTCTGCATGGAAGCTCTGCACCGGAGGAAACGCCTTTGGATAAGCGCAATTATGAAAGAATCCGGCAGATTCTGTCCTATATTGAAAACAATTATGCCTCTGAACTGACGCTGGACCATATTGCCCAAAGTATACATCTGTGCAAAAGTGAATGTTCCCGTATGTTTAAAAAGTATATGAAAATGTCCCTTTTTGAATTTATCTTACAGTATCGAATTGAAAAAAGCATTGAATATCTTGGAAACAGTAACTACTGTATAACGGAAATTGCCCATCTGGTGGGATTTCATGACTCGAATTATTTTACTAAGGTCTTTCGGGAGCAAAAGGGGTGTCCGCCTTCACGGTTTCGTAGGAATATGGGGAGTGTGCGGGAAGTTTAGTGTTCTATTTTTACTTCTTTTTCACCCGCACCGTCCCCAGGGTCTTTTCCACCTCTTCTATGGATTTTAACACCTCTGCCGACTTTTTCCCGGTTCTGCGGCTCTCATATGCCCACTGAAAAAGCGCGCTCTGTATACTGCCTTTTTTCCTTGCCATACGCACCTGCACAAAATCTCTTTTCTATATCCTATGCCCCATATATTTCCCGGTGCAGCCTTGATTTCGCCTTTATCTGGCTGCAATCAGCTTATGTATGGGATTTCCCATGGAAGAGAATTTCTCTTCGTATTCTGTCATCACATTTCCCTCATTTAACAAAGGGTCATGGTGTAAATCAAAGGTGTGTGCAACCAGATGCCACTTGGTTTCCTGAATCTCCTCTAAAGAAAACTCAAAGAGAGGACGATTGTCTGTCTTAAATTCTATCACGCCATCCTCTGCCAGAATCTGGTCATACCGCTCCAGAAACTGTCTGGAAGTCAATCTGCGCTTTGCATGGCGTTCCTTTGGCCATGGGTCTGAAAAATTCAGGTAAATTTTCCCCACCTCTCCTTTTTCAAAAATAAGAGGAAGCTCTCTGGCGTCCATACGGATAAAAAACAGATTCCCGGGAAGCGTACCCTGCGCTTCTCTCTCCTCCATTTTCTGCAACGCCCGCAGCAGCACACTGTCATACATCTCAATTCCGATGAAATTTGTATCCGGATTTTTCTCTGCCATATCCATGATAAATCTGCCCTTTCCCATACCCACCTCAATGGAAATGGAATGACTGTTTCCAAAGATCTCCTGCCATTTTCCTTTTTTCTCCTGTACGTTGTGAATAACATATTTGCTCTCTTCAATGGCGTCCTTTGCGCCCGGTATATTTCTAAGCCTCATTGGGTCTTCCTGCCTTTCGTGATGATTTTTATCTTAAAAGTATAGCTGATATATAGGAAGGTTTTCAAGAGAAAGTTCTGATGTTTTCTGCAGTTCTGGAAATTTTCCGCATCTCTTCCCTGCAGTGAGCCTGCCGATTTCCTGCCTGCCTTAATCCGTTCCTGTTATATACTCCAAAAAAATTCCCCTTTCTTCTCAAGGCTATTCGCCCAAAATTATAAATATTTCCCTTTTTTTCTCTGTATTTCTATTCACTCTACCTAATTTTCCCAAAATCAAAATACAATTTCATATGACTTTTTTCCCAAAATGGTGTATGATAAACAGTGCAGAATATATCATGAAGGAGGAGAGCCTATGGAAGACATTATCAGCAAGCTTGCAGAAATAGAAGCTGCCGCCTCGCATATTATGGACGATGTTACAGAACAAAAGAAACAGCTCGCCCTGGAATATGAGGAATCCATTCAGAAATTTGATGATACCATAGACAAGGAGGTTCAGAAAAAATCTGAGAATATCCGCCAAAAGCTGGAAATTCAGATGAAAGACGAACTGGCAAAGCAGCGCTCTGAAACAGAGGCTGTCTTAAATCAGATGGAAACCTATTATGAAGAACACCATACCCAACTGGCACAGCAAATCTATGACAAAATATTAAGGAAGTGATAAAATGGGAAGTCTGCTTTCATACAGCGGTCTGTCCACGAAAATCCGGGCCATGCAGAGCAAGCTGATACAGGAAAGACAGTATCAGGAAATTTCCCAGCTTGAGTCTGTAACCCAGGTGGTTGCCTATCTGAAAAAGCAGCCGGGGTTTGCGGATTTCTGGGCTGACCTTGACGAAAACAGCCTGCACAGAGGCGATATTGAAAAGCTTCTGGTTCATACCATACATCAGAATTTTGCCAAGCTGTACCGCTTTGCCAACCCCCAGCAGAGAACCTTTATGGCGTTGTATTTCAAACGCTATGAGCTTTCTGTCATGAAGGACTGCCTCAGAAAAGTTTTTGACAAGGGACATGCAGATTTGGATTTATCCCTGTTTAAAGACTTTTTCAACCGACACTCCAAGTTGGACATCGAAAAGCTGGCAGGTTCATCAACGGTAGAGGAGTTTATCAACAATCTGCAGGGTTCTGAATACTACGCCCCCTTAAAAAAACTGGGCGGGGACTACATGCCTGGCATTTTTGACTATGGTATGGCGCTAGATCAGTATTATTTTGCAAATATCTGGTCTGTAAAAGAAAAACTGTTTAAAAAACGGGATTTAGAAGAAATCACCAAAGCCTATGGCAATAAATTTGACATGCTGAATCTCCAGTGGATTTACCGTTCCCAAAAATATTACCATATGACGCCGGCAGATATCTATGCCCTTCTCATTCCGGTTCACTACCGCCTTACAAGAAAGGAGATCTCCGCTCTTGTGGAAGCAGCGGACGAAACGGAGTTTGGAAGGATTCTGGATACTACCTATTATAAGAAACGCTTCCCTGCCCTTGCCCCGGAGAAGCTGGAGGATTTCTACAACCTGAATCTGAAAATGATTCTGGAAACAGAGGCAAGAAAATATCCACACTCAGTAATTATGATTTACTCATACCTTTATCACAAGGAACATGAGGTTGACAGACTGACCACAGCCATTGAATGTGTCCGCTACGGACTGTCACCTGCTGAGATTATGGATTATATAGAAAAGACTTAATACCTCGGAGGTGATTACATGATTGAGAAAATGAAATTCTTAAGTATTACCGGACCGAAGGCAGACATTGACCGGGTGGTGAACAAATACCTCTCCAAATACGAGATTCATCTGGAGAATGCCATGGCGCAGTTAAGCCAGATACGGCATCTTTCCCCTTATATTCAGATAAATCCCTACAGAGAGCTGCTCTCAAGGGTCAATGAATTTGCCGGACTTCTGCATAATACGGAAGGAATTCCCATTGAGGAAACTTCCCTTGAAGAAATCCAGACACTTGTGGATTCTCTGGGAAACAAGATTTCCAAAATCAATGCCAGATGCGAAAAGCTCACAGAGGAACGGGCTGTTCTTTCCGAAGATTTGAAATGGATAACTCCATTTCTCACATTGCCGGAAGACATTGACAAACTGATTCATTACCGCTTTGTTCAGGTGCGCTTTGGACGAATCCCGGTGGAATATTACGGAAAGTTCAAGGAATATGTGTACGACAACCTGGACACCCTGTTTTATCCCTGCCATCAGGACGATTATGTATGGGGGCTGTACTTTGTTCCCTGGACAAAAATGGAGCAGGTGGACGCCGTGTTCTCTTCCATGCATTTTGAACGCATTTATCTAAAGAAGGACCACTTCTATGGCACACCGGAAAAAATCCACGCAGAACTGGAGGCCCGTCTGGAAAACATTGACAGGGAATATGCCGCTCATCAGAAGGAAATGCAGGCCCTTTTAGAGGGGGACGCAAAGTCTGTTCTCTCTGCTCAGGCTGCCTTAAACGCCCTTTCCACCAACTTTGATGTGCGTAAGGTTGCCGCCTGTGTAAAAGAACATCAGGAAACCTTCTATATCCTGTGTGGCTGGATAAGCGAAAGAGATTGTACCTCTTTTATGGCAGAAATTGAACATGACCCCAATCTTTTCTGTGTGGTGGAGGACGACCAGAAGCAGATTAGCTGCAAGCCCCCTACCAAACTGAAAAATCCGAAGATTTTCAAGCCCTTTGAGATGTATATTAAGATGTACGGTCTGCCAGATTATCATGAAATAGACCCCACCATCTTTGTAGCTTTAACTTATTCCTTTATTTTCGGCATTATGTTCGGAGATGTGGGACAGGGACTTTTGCTTGCCATTGGCGGCTTTTTACTGTATAAATTCAAAAAAATGGATTTGGCGGCGATTATCGGAACTGCGGGTATCTTTTCCACCTTTTTCGGCTTTATGTTCGGAAGTATTTTCGGCTTTGAAGATATTATTGAGCCCCTATGGCTGCACCCGACAGAAGCTATGACCCTGGTACCGGGACTTGGCAATATGAATACCGTATTTGTGGCAGCCATTGTATTCGGTATGTTCCTGATTCTTCTTACCATGATTTTCCACATTGTCAATGCAGTAAAAATGAAAAATGTGGAAGGCATCTGGTTTGACCAGAACTCGGTATGTGGTCTGGTCTTTTACGGAACTCTTACCGTGTGTGCGCTTTTGTATCTCACAGGAAAGGCTCTTCCTGCCACCATACTTCTGGCCGTGATGTTCCTTGTACCTCTGGTTATCATTATGTTAAAGGAACCTATTACCCGGCTGGCAGAAAAGAAAGCGCCTGCCATTGAGGGAAGCAAGCCCATGTTCTTTGTACAGAGCTTCTTTGAATTATTTGAAATTATGTTAAGTTTTCTGTCCAATACGCTTTCCTTTGTGCGTATTGGCGCCTTTGCAGTGAGCCATGCTGCCATGATGGGGGTTGTGCTGATGCTGGCAGGTGCAGAGAGCGGCGGAAATATTAACTGGCTGATTATTGTACTGGGAAATGCCTTTGTGTGCGCCATGGAAGGTCTGATTGTAGGAATCCAGGTACTTCGTCTGGAATATTACGAGATGTTCAGCCGTTTCTACAAGGGCAGCGGCAAGGAATTCCGTCCTTTCTTAAAACGCGTCAACAGTAAACGGACTTCCGAACAGGCATAATTCACAAAAATTCATTTTTATTTTAGGAGGATATTATTATGACAACCATGATTCAGATTCTTACTGCAGCAGCTTTGATTTTAAGCATTATCGTACCTTTCGGTGCATTCTTCTTAGGAGAAAAAACAAAAAAACGCTATAAAAAATCCCTTGCCTGCAACTGCTTCTTCTTCTTTGGAAGTCTTCTTGTGGGAACCATTGTGATGTTCAGCGGCACCATGACTGCACACGCAGCAGCAAGCGGCGCAGACCTGGCTACCGGTATGGGCTACATCGGCGCAGCTCTGGTTACCGGTCTTTCCGGTATTGGTTCCGGTATTGCGGTTGCAAGCTCTGCAAGCGCTGCTCTGGGCGCTATCAGCGAGGACGGCTCTCTGTTTGGTAAATCCATGATTTTCGTAGCCATGGCAGAAGGTATTGCCCTCTATGGTCTGATTATTTCTTTCATGATTCTTGGTAGACTGGGATAACAGGTGATGTTTTATGAAAATGTTCTTGATCAGTGACAATATTGATACCTACACCGGCATGCGTCTGGCCGGTGTGGAGGGTATTGTGGTGCATGAACGGGAAGAACTGCGGCAGGCTCTGGAAAACGCCATTGCAGATAAAGAAAACGGCATTATTCTCCTCACAGAAAAATTTGGTAAGGAATTTCCCGATATTATTGACGATGTGCGTTTAAACCACCGTCTTCCCCTGCTGATTGAAATTCCCGACCGCCACGGTACAGGACGCGCCCCGGACTTCATTACTTCTTATGTAAATGAAGCCATTGGATTAAAATTATAACAAGAAGGTGATAGATATGACAACAGAAGAAAAACTGCAGCATTTCTATGATGTTTCCATAAACAGCGCGCAGGAAGAGGCGCAGAAAGCCCTCACCGAATACCGCGCTGCCCTGGAACGGGAAATGGAACAGCACAAACAGGAAAAGCAAACTGCCTCTGAACATCAGTTTAAAATAGAATCCGAAAATGCTGCCAGAGAAATCAATAAGGCTCTGTCCGCAGAGAATCTGCATATCAAAAGAAAACTGTCCAAAAAACAGCAGGCACTGAAAGAAAAGCTTTTCGCCGAAGTAGAGGAATTGTTAAAAGAGTTTTGCCGCAAACCGGAATACACAGACTGGCTGGAAGCAAAGATTCGGGATTCCCTTGCCATTGCAGGAAAAGACGCCGTGCAGATTTACATCAATGCCTCTGACGCCTCTCTTTTACAGGAACTGAAAGCGCGTACAGGCATTGCACCGCTTGTATCTGATGCCGACTTTCTAGGCGGTATCCGCGCTGTCATTCCTGACAAAAATATCCTGATTGACAATACATTCCTCACCTGCTTTGAGAATGAAAAAGAAAGCTTTAACTTTGACGGAGGGATAAGACATGAATAAAACCGGTATTATCTACGGCATCAACGGCCCTGTTATTTATCTGAAGGGAAATACAGGCTTTAAGATGTCTGAAATGGTTTATGTAGGAAAAGAAAATCTGGTAGGCGAGGTCATTTCGCTGAAAAAAGACGCTACCACTGTACAGGTTTTCGAAGAAACCAGCGGATTAAAGCCGGGAGAAACGGTCACTGCCAGCGGAGATGCGATTTCTGTTACCCTTGGCCCCGGTATTCTGGACAATATTTTCGATGGTATCCAAAGACCGCTTTCCGTCATTGCAGAGCAGTCCGGAAAATACATTTCCAGAGGTATGCAGGTTTCTTCTCTGGATACAGAAAAACTCTGGGACGTGCATATGACCATTAAAGAAGGCATGGAAGTCTACGGCGGTACCATTATCGCAGAAGTGCCGGAAACAGCTTCGATTGTACACAAATCCATGGTTCCGCCCAATCTCCACGGCGTTGTAAAATCCGTGGTACCTGACGGAAAATATAATATCACACAGACTCTTGCAGTCCTGAGTTTAGAAGACGGCACAGAATATCCTTTAAAGCTGGCGCAGAAATGGCCAATCCGCATTCCCCGGCCTACCAGCAGACGTTACCCGGCTTCCAAACCTCTGGTAACCGGGCAGCGTATCCTGGATACCCTGTTTCCTATTGCAAAGGGCGGCACTGCAGCCGTTCCCGGAGGCTTTGGTACAGGTAAAACCATGACACAGCACCAGATTGCAAAATGGTCTGATGCAGACATTATCATTTATATTGGCTGCGGAGAGCGGGGAAACGAAATGACCCAGGTTCTGGAGGATTTCTCTAAACTCCATGACCCCAAGACAGGAAATGCCTTAATGGCCCGTACCTCCCTCATTGCCAATACCTCCAACATGCCTGTGGCTGCCCGTGAGGCATCTATTTACACAGGGATTACCATGGCAGAATATTACCGGGACATGGGGTATGATGTGGCAATTATGGCAGACTCTACCTCCCGCTGGGCAGAAGCCCTTCGAGAGCTTTCCGGCCGTTTGGAGGAAATGCCTGCTGAGGAAGGCTTCCCGGCTTATCTGGCTTCCCGGCTTTCTGCCTTTTATGAAAGAGCCGGCATGATGCAAAATCTGAACGGAACCGAAGGCTCTGTGTCCATTATCGGTGCAGTTTCCCCACAGGGCGGTGACTTCTCCGAACCGGTTACTCAGAACACCAAACGTTTTGTCCGTTGTTTCTGGGGACTTGACAAATCCCTGGCCTATGCCAGACATTTCCCTGCCATTCACTGGCTCACCAGCTACAGCGAATATCTGGGGGATTTATCCTACTGGTACAGCGAGCATGTATCTCCAAAGTTTGTGGAATACCGAAACCGCATTATGGCAATCTTAAACTCCGAAAGCAGTCTTATGGAAATTGTAAAACTTATCGGAAGCGATGTGCTGCCTGATGACCAGAAGCTGACCCTGGAAATTGCCCGTGTGGTGCGTCTGGGCTTTTTACAACAGAATGCCTTCCACCCGGACGATACCTGCGTATCTCTGGAAAAGCAGTTTAAAATGATGGAGATTATTCTGTATCTGTACAAAAAATGCCGCGCCTTAATCAATATGGGGATGCCGGTTTCTGTGTTAAAGCAGGAAAACATTTTTGAAAAAATCATTTCCATTAAATATGATGTTCCAAACGACCGCCTGGATATGATGGACGATTATAAACAGGCTGTAGATGATTTTTACAACACTGTAATGGAAAAGAATGCTTAAGGAGGGACGATTATGGCAATAGAATATCTTGGTTTAAGTGAAATCAACGGCCCTCTGGTAGTTCTGGAAGGCGTAAAAGACGCAGCTTTTGATGAAATCGTGGAATTTCGCATAGAGGACGGCAGCCGCAAGCTGGGACGTATTGTGGAAATCTACGAGGATAAGGCTGTGATTCAGGTATTTGAGGGAACAGAAAACATGTCCCTCTTAAACACCCATACAAGGCTCAGCGGACACCCCATGGAAGTAGAGCTTTCCCCGGACATTCTGGGACGTACCTTTAACGGTATCGGAAAACCCATTGACCGCTTAGGTCCCGTAATCCCGGAAATGAAGCTGAACATCAACGGTCTGCCCTTAAATCCGGTAAAAAGAGAATATCCTCGAAACTTTATTCAGACCGGTATCTCTGCCATTGACGGGCTGACAACCCTGATTCGCGGGCAGAAGCTGCCAATCTTCTCAGGAAACGGCCTTCCCCATGACCAGCTTGCCGCACAGATTGTACAGCAGGCATCTCTGGGAAGCAACAGCGATGAAAAATTCGCCATTGTCTTTGCTGCCATGGGCGTAAAATATGATGTGGCTGAATTTTTCCGCCGTACCTTTGAAGAAAGCGGTGTATCTGACCATGTGGTTATGTATCTGAATCTGGCAAATGACCCGGTGGTGGAACGTCTGATTACCCCAAAGGTTGCCCTGACTGCTGCAGAATATCTGGCCTTTGAAAAGGGTATGCACATTCTGGTAATTCTCACAGACATTACCTCCTTCTGCGAGGCCATGCGTGAGGTTTCCTCCTCCAAAGGAGAAATCCCTTCCAGAAAAGGCTATCCCGGATATCTGTACAGTGAGCTGGCTACCCTTTATGAGCGGGCAGGCATTGTCCGTGGCGGCACTGGTTCTGTAACACAGATACCAATCCTCACCATGCCAAACGATGACATTACCCACCCTATTCCCGACCTTACGGGATACATTACAGAGGGACAGATTGTTCTGGACAGACAGCTTCACGGACAGGCTGTTTACCCGCCCATTAATGTACTCCCCTCCCTCTCCCGTCTTATGAAAGATGGTATCGGAGAAGGCTTTACAAGGGAAGACCATCAGGACGTAGCAAATCAGCTTTTCTCCTGCTATGCCAAGGTAGGGGACGCCAGGGCTCTGGCTTCTGTTATTGGTGAAGACGAGCTTTCTCCTCTGGATAAAAAATATCTGAAATTCGGTACTGCCTTTGAAGAGGAATTTGTGGGACAGAGAGCAGATGAAAACCGTCCGATTCAGGAAACCCTGGATAAGGGCTGGGAGCTTCTGGGCATGATTCCAAGAGAAGAACTGGATCGTATTGATACAAAAATTCTGGATAAATACTATCACCCAATAGAAGAAGAGAGGTGATTTCATGGATCCGAATACCTTTCCTACCAAGGGAAACCTCATACTGGCAAAAAACTCTCTGGCGCTTTCCAGACAGGGCTTTGACCTTATGGACAAAAAAAGAAATATCCTTATCCGGGAATTGATGGATTTAATTGACCAGGCAAAGGATATTCAGTCCCAGATTGACGTAACCTTCCGTACTGCCTATGCTGCAGAAAGCCAATATGGAAATCGGCATCAGCCATGTACAGGAAATCTCCAGAACTGTGCCTGTGGAAAACTCTATTTCCATAAAAACCCGCAGTGTTATGGGAACGGAAATCCCTCTGGTGCGCTCAGAGCCTTCTCAGACGAGCCTACTATGCCTACTAGGGACAAGGCATCTGACGAGGCGCGGGCTGCCTTTGAAAAGTGAAAGAGCTGACGATTCGCCTGTCCATGGTGGAAAATTCTGCCTACCGTCTGGCTGTGAATATTAAAAAAACCCAGAAGCGCGCCAATGCGCTGAAAAACATTACCATTCCCAAGTTTGAGGCGTTAACAAAAAGCATTTCAAACGCTTTGGAGGAAAAAGAAAGGGAAGAATTCACCAGACTGAAGGTGATTAAAAGATGCAGAGTGAATAAAAAAGGACAGCGCCTGAAACATGTATTGCAAATCGTTTCAGGCTGCTGCCTTTTTTTAATGTCTTTACTTCTCTTCTTCCGGCATGGTCAGCACAAATCTGCTGCCTTCGCCAAGGGTGCTCTCCACTTTCACGTCTGCACCTAAAAACATACTTCCATGCTTTACAATGGACAGTCCCAGACCGGTTCCTCCTATAGCCTTGGAATGGCTCTTATCCACACGGTAGAACCGCTCGAAAATACGCATCTTGTCTTCCTCTGAGATACCAATTCCCGTATCCTCCACAACAATCTGTGTTCTTCCTGCTTCTTCTGAAATAGTTACGGTCAGGCTGCCGTTCTGTTTATTGTACTTTAATCCATTGTCACAGAGATTATAAAGCACTTCTTCCAGAATCACCCGCACCGTATTTACTTTCACATGCGGTCCGTAAAGATACAGATGAATATTGTTCTCTTTTGCCCGCTCCTCCAGCCGTTTCAAAATTTCCCTGGCTGCCTCATACAAATCAACTGCTTCCTTTTCACAAAAGAATTTTCCCTCGTCTAACTGGGAAATTTTAATGACATCATTCACCAGGGTAATCAATCTCTGGGCTTCCTTGAAGATTCTGCCGGCAAATTTTTTCGTATCCTCCGGCTTTACAAATCCGTCATTAATAATCTCCGCAAAACCGGAAATAGAGGTTAGCGGTGTTTTCAGTTCATGAGAAACATTGGCAGTAAATTCCCGGCGCATCTGCTCTCCCCTCATGCGTTCCGTCACGTCCAAAATCACTATGACTGCGCCTGTCACCTTGTCCTCCTGCCAGACCGGATTTGCCGCTACCTGGCAGCTTCTTCCCTGAAAATCCAGATTTGTTACCATATGTTTTCCTTCCAGCACACGCTCGATGAGATTCTGGAAGCCTTCACTTCGGTTCAGAGTCAGCACACTCTGCCGTCCGTTCTGAGTCCCTGCTCCCAACAATCTCAAAGCGCTGGAATTATAAGAAAGCACTTCTGTATGTGCATCAATCACCAGAAATCCCTCTTCCATATTTTCCGTAATAATGGAAAATTCTTCCTGCTGCCGCTTTGCTTCTGCGATTTCATGCTTTAAGGATTTCTGCTGACGGTTAATTTTTGTCAGAAGCGGCGCAATTTCATCATAAACCTGATTTTCCTCCGGGTGTTCCAAATCCAGAGCATTCACCGGTTCTACAATATGTCGGGATACTCTGGAGGCAATCCATGCTGCCAGAGCGGTCATAGCCACCAGCATAATCAGAACTGGCTGGACCATGCCCCCTAAAAGCGCCGGAACATTGTACTGCACACTGGAAACTCTGAGAATAGTTCCGTCCTCCAGTTTCATAGCATAATACATGGTCTTCCTGGAAAGCGTATGGGAATTCCGCACAGCTGTGCCAAAACCCTTTTCCCGTGCTTCCTGTATTTCTTCACGCTGTCCGTGATTCTCCATATCCCTGGAATCTGCCAGATTGTCAAAAAGCACGGTTCCGTCCTTATCAACATAAGTCACTCGCTCTGCCTGCGCCGGAAGGGATTCAAAAGCCTCAAGTCCTTCCTTTTCCACTGCTATGGCAAGATAAGCAGCCTCGGTTCTCAGCTCCTTTTCCAACTGGTTTCCGAAATAGTGGTACAGAATACTAAGGGTCAGACCTGTACTTCCTGCCAATACCAGCAAGGACACCACAAAAATGGATTTAAAAATTCGTTTTGTCATGACGTCCCTCCTATTTTATACCCCATACCGCGAACAGTTTCAATATAATGCCCTGCCTCTCCCAACTTCTGACGCAAAGTCCTGATATGTACGTCCACGGTTCGGCTCTCTCCGTCAAACTGATAGCCCCAGATTTTATCCAGAAGCTGGGCTCTGGTAAACACAATGCCCGGATTGGAAAGCAGCAAAAGCAGCATTTCAAACTCCTTCATGGTTAAGGTAATCTCCTTTCCGTCTACCTTGACCTGATGCTTTTTCTTTGAAACATACAGATTCCCCATGGTATACTCCGTGTCTGTGCCTTCGCTTTTTCCGCTTCTTCTCAGCAGAGCCTTCACTCTGGACACCAGCTCCATCATACGGAAGGGCTTTGGAATGTAATCGTCTGCTCCGCTGTCCAGACCCTTTACGGTATCGTATTCACTGCCCTTTGCTGTCAGCATGGCAATGGGAAGCTGCTTCGTGTCGCTGCGTTTTCTCAGTTTTTCCAGCATACTGAGTCCGTCTTCTTCCGGCAGCATAATATCCAGAAGGATCAAATCCGGCACTCTTTTTTCCAGGGTTTCCCAGAAATCAGAGGGTACACAAAAGCCCTCTGCTTCAATCCCCTGACTGTTCAGGGTATAGACTACCAGTTCCCGGATACTTTCATCATCTTCAACTAAATAAACCATTCTCACTACTCCTGTCTGAGTTCTTCGTGCGAGCCTGTAATGGAATATTCTACCCACTGGGCAATATTCTCCGCATGATCTCCGATGCGCTCAAAATACTTTGCAATCATAATAAGGTCAATATAATATTCCGCATTTTTGGAATCCTTCTCAATCATGGCAGGCAGCTCTGTCTTTATTTTCATAAACAACTCATCTACTACATCATCATATTTTACTACAGCTGCCGCTGCTTTTAAATCTTTTTTTACAAAGGAGTCAATACTTTCTGTTACCATTTTAATGGTGGCCTCTGCCATTTCCCCAATGTGAATCTTATGTGCAATTTCCTTTACCTGCATGAATCTTGCCATGTCTGCAATGTCCTGCGCCTGGTCCCCGATTCGCTCCATATCAGAAATCATTTTGAGCGCTGAAGAGATTTCCCTTAAATCCCTTGCCACAGGCTGCTGCTGCAAAAGCAGCTTCATACAGAGCGTTTCAATCTCCCTCTCCTTATGATTGACCTCTTCTTCAATCCTGTCCACATCAGCAACCCTGGTATCCTCCGTGTTCTGCAAAAGCTCTACTGCCCTTCGGATTGCCCTTTCGCACAAAGAACCCATTTTAATCAATTCTACGTTCAGTTCTTCAAGCTGCTGGTCGAATCTTTTTCTCATTATCCAAACCTCCCTGTAATGTAATCCTCTGTCTTTTTATTCTTCGGCATGGAGAAAATCTGCTCTGTTTCCCCATACTCTACAACCTCTCCCAAAAGGAAAAATGCCGTTTTATCAGAAATACGAGCAGCCTGCTGCATATTGTGGGTAACCATAATAATGGTGTAATTCTTCTTCAGTTCCACAGCCAGTTCTTCGATTTTAGAGGTGGAAATCGGGTCAAGGGCGGAAGTTGGCTCGTCCATAAGCAGCACCTCCGGTTCCACTGCCAAAGCTCTTGCAATACAAAGTCGCTGCTGCTGTCCCCCGGACATACCAAGCGCACTTAATTTCAGACGGTCTTTTACCTCGTCCCAGATAGCCGCATTTCTTAAAGAACGCTCCACAATATCGTCAAGTTTTACCTTTGAACGGATTCCGTGGGTTCTGGGTCCGTAGGCAATGTTGTCATAAATACTCATGGGGAAGGGATTTGGTTTCTGAAACACCATACCCACTCTTTTTCTCAGAAGATTGATGTTCATGTTCCCATAAATATCCTCTCCGTCCAGCAGCACCTTTCCCGTAATCTTACACCCCTCTACCAGGTCATTCATACGGTTTAAGGACTTTAAGAGTGTAGATTTCCCACAACCGGAAGGCCCGATAAAGGCCGTAATCTCCTTTTCCTGCAGTTCCAGATTAATGTTTTTCAGCGCGTGAAACGCTCCGTTATCATAATACAAATCCAAATTGGAAATCGAAAACTTACTCATGTTTTTTGCTTATCCTTTCTTAATCTTTCGTGCAATCCGTCCGGATACCCAGTTAATCAGCAACACAATCAGCAACAAAACCACAGCTGTGGCATATGCCTGATTCACATACAGACCCTCGCTTGCCAGGGAATACATATGTACAGACAGTGTTCTTGTGGAAGACATCACACTCTTCGGAAGCTCTGCAACCGTTCCAGCTGTGTACATCAAAGCCGCTGTTTCTCCTACAATACGCCCAATAGACAAGATTACACCAGAGAAAATTCCCGGCACTGCAGAAGGTAAAATGACTACAAAAATTGTCCGAAGCCGTCCGGCACCCAGTCCGAAGCTTGCCTCGCGGAAAGTATCCGGTACAGACAAAAGCGCCTCTTCTGTGGTTCGCATAATAACCGGAAGCACCATAATCGCCAGAGTAAAGGCGCCTGCCAGCATGGAATATCCCCATTTCAGTGTAGTTACAAAAAACAACATACCGAAAAGCCCATAAACAATCGAAGGAATACCGGTAAGAGTTTCCAGCTGTGACACGCACCAGAGAAACCAGCTTGTTTCCCTTTTTGGCATACTCCACCAGATAAACCGCTGCCAGGATTCCCAGAGGGCCTGCAATGAGCAGGGACAGCGCAGTCATGCAAATGGTGTTAATGATTGCCGGAAACATGGAAACATTCTCTGAATTATACTCTAATTGAAATAATTCCGGTGTGAGATTCGGGATTCCCTTTATCAGAATATATCCCACAATAAACACTAAGGTCAGCACTGTAAGCAGCGCGGAAAGTCCCACAAGCCCTGCCAGAATCAGAGAACCCGGACTGTGGGAATAGGATTTCATTTTCTGTTTTGTACTTTGTACATTAATTGGCTTTATTGGCCCAACTGCCTCATACATGGCTTCCTCTCCTCTTTACTAACGAAAATAACAGATTGATCAGCAGAATAAATACGAATAAAACAACTGCCGTTGCAATCAGGGCATCTCTGTGTAAATCTGTAGCATATCCCATCTCAATGACAATATTGGAGGTCAGTGTGCGGACACCTTTAAAAATTCCTTTTGGCATACGGGGCTGATTTCCTGCAATCATAATCACTGCCATGGTTTCACCAATGGCTCTTCCCACGCCCAGAATAATCCCTGCCATAATACCGGATTTGGCTGCCGGCAGCACAGTAAAAAACACACTTCTCTCATGGGTTGCCCCCAGCGCCAGCGCACCCTCATAATAGCTGTCCGGGACTGCCCGGATAGAAGATTCCCCTACGCTGATAATGGTAGGAAGAATCATAATTCCCAACATTACAGAGGCTGTAAACATACTGGCTCCGTTTCCACCAAAGCCCAAAGTGCGTCCGAAAAATTCACGTACAAAGGGAACCAGCACCACCAGACCGAAAAATCCATATACAACAGATGGAATTCCTGCCAATAAATCCACCGCCGGCTTCATAAAGCGGTACAGCTTAGGCGGACAGAACTTTGCCATATACACAGCCGTGAGAATCCCCACCGGCACACCAATCAAAATAGCTCCTGCCGTTACATAAATACTTCCTAAAATAAAAGGGAGAATCCCGTAAATATCATTTCCCGGCTTCCATTTTTCCCCCAGCAGAAAGTCAAAAATTCCTATTTTGCCAATGGCAGGAATACCATTGGCAAACAGGAACAGACAAATCAAAACAACTGCCAGAATGGAAGCGCATGCACACAGGAGAAACACATATTTCATAACGGTTTCTTTGATGTCTTTCATCGCATTTACTCCTATTCCTCTGTGATTACTGTAAATCTTCCCAGTCTGTTACTTCCCCTGTGTAAATATCCTTTACCTGGTCAGAAGTAATATCTGTCATAGGGTTTTCATTATTGACAATCACGGCAATACCGTCAATGGCAATTTCCTGTCCCACAAGACCTGCTTCTGTTTCAGAATCCTTTAATTCTCTGGAAGCCATTCCGATATCACATACACCGCTCACTGCAGATTCCATACCTGTTGTAGAATCACTCTGCTGAATTTCGATTTCTGCATCAGGATTTACAGTTTCATATCCTTCTTTTAATTTTTCCATTACCGGTGTTACAGAAGAAGAACCTGCTACTACAATTTTTCCCTTTGGCTTGCTTCCCGCATAAGCCTCTGCATCAGCGGAAGCTGCAATATAACCGCTGTCTTCTACAATCTTCTGTCCTTCTGCACTTAAAATATAAGAAATGAAATCTTTTGCTACATCACTTGCTTTATCTGTGGTTGCAATATTAAATGGACGGGAAATCTTGTAGGTATCGCTCTTTACATTTTCTGCTGTCGCTTCTGCACCGTCTACCTTTAATGCTTTTACAGAATCATCTAAGGAGCCAAGAGAAATGTAGCCGATAGCCTGCGGGTCACCTGCAACGTTTGTCATCATAACAGAGGTATTGTTTGTAACCTGCGCATCTTCTGTTGTATTATCAATTTTTTCTCCGGATTCATCTTTTTCTTCAATACCGAAAAGTTCAATAAATGCACCTCTTGTGCCGGAACCGTCTTCTCTGGAAATTACGGAAATTTCTCCTGTAGGCGCCTCTGCACCTGCTTCTTCACTTCCTTTTTCTGAAGAGGAATCACTGTTTGCAGCTCCGGACTCACTTCCACCGCATGCTGTCATACCAAATACCATAACGCCTGTTAATACTGCTGCTAATACTTTCTTCTTCATTACCAAAATCTCCTTTTCGCTTTTGATTGATTTTTATTTCTAAATTTGTTTTGCTTTCCTGTTGACACCACCTACTATAAAAAAGTTTTGTAAAATTACCAATCGTAAAACAGTTAAATATTTGTAAAATCCAAATTTTACAAAACCGGACACTGTTTTTTACATTTCATCTGTTCTTTACAATTTGCCAATTTTATAAAAATTATGGTAAACCTTTGTTTTCTGATAATTTATTTAATTTTTTTCTTATTTCACCAAATTCTTTTTAGTCTTGTTAAAAATTTGACTATAAAAAAAGCAAATCTTTTTCTGCTTTTTTCCCCAAAAAACCCCTATTTATAACAAGTACACAAAACCTTTGTTCTTTATTAAATTATGTAAATCGCATTCGTCCACACGGATTTTTGTGGATAATGTGGATAACTTGGTGTATAACTAGACTTTTCCACTATTTTCTGATTTTTTTCATGTGTATAACTTTGAGGATAAGATGTGGGCAACTTTCCACAATTCGACATTCTTTGTGTATTTTTTACAAACGCGAATATTCTGACAATATTAGAGAAAATAAGAAGTGTTTCGGCTCTTTTCTACATTCGACAAGATAAAAAAAGATTCGGGATTTTTATGTAACCTAAAATCCCGAATCTTTTTTTTACAATACCTGGATTCCTCCATGCTGACGTACTTTCAGCACATGACAGGAACCTGCTCCGAATACCTTATCCATAGCGTTTCTGTATTCTTCTACAAAGCTGTTTTCCACAAAGACCTGAATGGTTCCTGCGAATCCGCCGCCATGCACACGGCTGACGCCATGTTTTTTCAAAACGCTTTCGCTGACGCCTAAGGCTACAGACATTGCCTGCTTCTGCACGGCTCTGTTGGTATAAATATTCTGCAGATATTTAAAGGAAGAATCTCCGGAAGCCTTCACCAGACTTAAAAATTCTTCAAATTCACCATTTCTCAAAGCGTGTACCTGTGATTCCACACGTTTTTCCTCTTCAAAGAAATGAAGGGCGCGCAGTACCGGACGGTCGCCTAACACGCTTCTGAGTCCCGGAATCTGCTGGAAAAATTCTTCTTCATCAACTTCGCGAAGCACTTTTTTCTTAAAGAAAGCTGCCACCTTTTTCATTTCTGCCGGAATCTCTGCATAATCCTCTGTTAAATCATCGTGGAATTCCTTGGTATCTACAATACAAAGGCTGTATTTATATGCTTCAAAGTCAGACGGAACCTTTTCCACTACCGGCTCTTCCGGATTCTTGAAATCAATGTGAATCAAACCGCCTACAGAACAAGCCATCTGGTCCATAAGTCCGCTTGGCTTTCCAAAGTAGACATTTTCTGCAAACTGTCCTGCCTGTGCAATCAAAACAGGGCTGATACTCATATCATTAAACAGACCGGAAAGAATGGTTCCGATAATAACTTCAAACGCAGCGGAAGAGGAAAGACCTGCTCCAATCAGAACATCGCTGGTAATATAAGCTTCAAATCCGCCTATTACATAACCTCTTTCTTTCAGGTTTGCTGCTACTCCTCGAATCAGGGCAATGGTTGTACCCTCTTCAAAAGCCTTTTCTTCCAGGTCTTCAATATCTACTTCTACCATATCGTAGCCTTCGGATACCACGCGAATGATGTTTTCTCCTGTTTTGCTTACAACTGCAATGGCATCTAAGTTAATAGAGGTTGCAAGCACCATACCCAACTGATGGTCTGTATGGTTTCCACCTACCTCGCTTCGTCCCGGCGCACTGTAGATTTCTACCTCTTTTTCTCCAAATAATTCTTCAAATTTTGCTACTGCATCTGCGTATCTTTTGTTCTGATAATCCAGAAGACTTTCGTCCAGATAAATATCTTTAAATAATGCGCTGTGTTTTCCCTGAAGTAATTCTCCTTTTAAAACTGCGGAATTCTTCATGTTCGCTTCCTCCTTGGCTTTGTAAATTTTAAAAATTTGTATCTGTATAAAAGCATACCATACCCTGTAGATTTTTGCCACTGGATTTATGAATCTGCAGACACTTTCTTTTCCTCTGAAATCAGCGTTTTCGGACTGTTAGACACTTGAATTTCCCGTATCAGCTTCAAATCTTTATCCACAAAAATACGGATAAAATTTTTCTTTGTTTCATCAGAATACAAATAATAGGAAGTTCCCTGCTCTTCTTCCTCCTCTTCAAAAGCATTTCCTCCCAGACGAATTTTCATCTCTTCTTCTGACATACCCAGGGTAATGTTGTTCCCCACTGCAATAGGAACCTTTGTCACATCAAAATCTCCGGATAAACCTGTAAGAAAAGCATACTTCACATCAAGCGTCTGTTCTGAATAATTCTTCACCACTGCGTAAAGGATATGTCCGTCCTTTTCCAGTGTCACATATCCATGGCGTCCCGGTTTTACATAAACATCAGAACCGTCCTTTTGGATTTTCCAGCCGTTTTTCTCAAATTCGGAAACCGGTGCCGGAATCTGATACCACTGGTTGTCATAAGATACCACATAATCTCTGGGATTTTCCGAAAAATCCTCTGGTGCCTGATAATCCCTGACTTCCTGAGGCTCTTCCCGGCTTACTTCCGCCTCTTCCTCAGGCAGTTCCCTGTAATTGTGCAGAGATACCCTATACAAAGTTTCGTCCTCCATATGAAAAACCAACTCTGCCTTTTTGTAAATGCCGTATTCATAGGTAAGATAGATATCCTCTTTTTCCTCGTACTCGTCTGTTGGTGTTCCGTACTGCTCCTCCACCTGAGAAAGCTTTGTCCTGCCCAGGTAAATCTCTCCCGGAAGTTCGTATAACCTGCCCTCTTCCTGATAATCCAGAACAATGCCGCCTACAGAGCAGGTGTCCATGCTTTTGCTTTCTCCCTCCAGATTCACAAGGACAGCATCCAGAGAATCCTCTCCCCTTATCAGACGTTTCCCCTCCACAAAGGAATCTGCCTCCAAAAGTTCTTCCTTATTCTCTCCTTCCAGTTCCCAACCCTGTTTCTTCCAGGCTTCTATACTGTCCGGCAGAGTATATACCTCTTCATCTATGGCAAACTGAAAGTCGGAAAGCTGCTCCGGAAGTTCTGTATCATACTCCAGCAAATCCTCCTCTGTTTCCTGCGTAAGCGGCACTGCTTCCTCCGCCTGTGGCGGCTGCTTTTCCTCACTTTGACAGCCCCCCAGACACAGCAAAACTGCTGCCAGAAACACAAATTTCTTTCTCAAAAAAATCTCTCCTTCCCTGACAAATTTCCTGCTCTATAAAAGAATCTCCCATGTAATAAATAAGTTTTCCCTATATCAGAAATCTTAACACAAAGGAATTGTCTTTTCTACGGAAAATGCATATCTCCATTCTGATCTTTCATAGACTGTAAAGAATATCTGTGTATAAAGAGGCATCTCCTTGAAAAAATTTTTCCCACGGCTCTCCCGAAAAATTCTGCTGCTGATTTCCCTTCTCTTCCTGGGCTTTTTCTCCCTTTTCTTTCTGAAAGACCGGCTTTTCCCCTCCTGGGATACCCGCTTTGAGCGCTTTACCAATGCGCTTTTCCGCGAGGAACTTTCTGCAAATACCCTGAATTTGCATTATACGCTGGCGTATCCGGAAAAGTACCATATAAAAGATTACGACATCAGCTTTGGAAACATGAACCCCAGCAAACTGCAGGAAAATTTTACTTCTATAAAAACGTTAAAAAAGGAATTAGAGGAATATCCCATATCCAAGTTGTCACCGGAAAATCAAATCCTCTATGACATACTGCGTCTGCATCTTTCCACAGAGCTTTCCTGCAAAGACTGCTATATGCTGCAGGAGCCTCTTGGTCCCAATCTGGGGGTTCAGGCACAGCTTCCTGTCCTGCTGGCAGAATATACCTTCCGCACTCCAACCGATGTCAAAGATTATCTTTCCCTGCTTTCCTCCCTTCCTGATTACTTCTCTGAAATTCTCAGTTTTGAAAAGGAAAAATCCAATCAGGGACTTTTTATGAGCAATACAAGCGCTGACCGAGTCATTCAGCAATGCAGAGAATTTTGCAAAAATCAAAATTCCCATTACCTTTCCAAAACTTTTCAGGAACGGATAACAGAACTTCAAAATAAGAAACTCATCACCCAAAAGCAGGCTGATTCCTACATAAAGACCCAGAAAAAAATTTTAAAAAAGTGTATTTTTCCTGCTTACCAGACTCTGGCAGAAGAACTGGAGAAATTAAAGGGAACCGGAAAAAATGAAAATGGACTTGCGTTTCTTCCAAATGGAAAAAACTATTATCTTTATCTGGTAAAAAGCAGTACGGGAGATTACCGCTCCATCAAAGAAATCCAGCAAACCCTGTACCGTCAGCTTTTTTCTGACTTTGAGGAAATTCAGAAACTGGTTCAAAAAGACCCTGATATTTTCATAAAGGCTTCCCAGCTTCCTCAAACTTCCTCCTATTCTCCGGAACAGATGCTGGATTACTTAAACCGCGTTATGACAGATGACTTTCCTTCTCTTACGGTCGAGGATTATGAAGTAAAATATGTGCCTGAATCCATGGAAAGTTTCTCCAGTCCTGCCTTTTATCTTACGCCTCCGGTGGATACTCTGACCCCAAATACCATTTACATTAACCAAAGCAGCACGGTTTCCTCCACGGAGCTTTTCACCACCCTTGCACACGAAGGATTTCCGGGACATCTGTATCAAACTGTTTCCTTTGGAAAACAGGACTGCCCTCCTGCCCGTCACCTGTTGGGCTGCAGCGGCTATACAGAAGGCTGGGCAACTTATGTGGAAGACATGTCCTACCGCTATGCCTGCGATTTTTTGAAAACAGATCCAGAAGTAATGGAATTTCTCCGACTGAACCGTTCTATTACCCTGTGTCTGTATTCCATTCTGGATACCGGGATTCACTACACAGGCTGGAATTTTGCCACGGTGCAAAAACTCCTGGAAGGCTTTGGCATCACAGACGCCTCTGTCTGTCAAGAAATCTTCCAGTATATTGTAGAAAACCCTGCCAACTATTTAAAATATTATCTGGGCTTTCTGAATTTTCAGGCTTTAAAAAACAGCGTACAGGAAATCCAGAGCAATGCTTTTCATCTGAAAGCCTTTCACCAGAATCTTTTGGAAATCGGCCCTGCGCCCTTCCCTGTTGTGAAAAAATATCTTCTTATGAAATACTGAGTTGAACTACCAAGCCGGCCGGCAACCCCGGGCTTATAAAATAAAAAGCCGCCGCACAAGTTCAGCACCGGAATCCCTCTGTATTCCCCTTTGCTGTTTGTGCGGCAGCTTTTTATACTTTTTCCTTCTGATACGAATCAAAAAACTCTCGAAGATTCAGCAGCGATTTTACCAACACCTCCTGCTGGCTTTCGTCCAAATCCTTCAGCACTGCCTGTATCATTCCCTCGTGAAATTTCGTATGATGTGCATTGGCTCTTCGCCCCTTTTCAGTAAGGGAAATCAGCACCACCCTTCGGTCTTCTTCACTTCGTTCCCGATGAACATAGCCTTTTTTTACCAGACCGTTGATTGCTATAGTCAGAGTTCCCACCGTCACAGACAGGGATTTTGCAACCGAAGACATGTTTCTCGGACTTTCCTCTCCAATAGCTTCTATAATATGCATATCATTCACAGAAATATCTTTAAACTCAGGAGTAATCAGCGCTTTTCCTTCAATATCCATGATTTCCTGAAAAAGATTTACCAGGATATCATGAAAAACCTCATAATGTTTCACTCTATCACGCCTTTTCTGATTTTATTGTAGTTTATGTTCCTATTTCTTTCATTATAGCCGATTCAGCCCTTAAACACAATGAGATTTTGCGGAAAAAAGCAGATACTGTAAAGCCCAAACGGAATACAGTATCTGCTTTCTTTTTCTCCTCTGTCACAAGACCTCAGATTATTTTACAATCATTTCTCCATAGCATTCTTTTCCAGGAGCCAGAGCATTTGCTTCATCTGTGTCAATGTGTGCTGCTGTTGCGTAAGATGCGCTTACACGAACAACAACGTCACCAAATGTAAGGCTTCTGCCGTTTGGAGATTCAATAGCAAGTTCTACGATCTGTTTGTCAGCTACGCCTGCTTTTTCAGCGTCTTCCGGTGTCATATGTACATGACGTTTTGCAGAGATAACGCCTTCTGTCAGCTCTACTTCGCCTGCAGGTCCAACAATTTTACATGCACCTGATTCATTAATATCTCCGGATTCACGAATTGGAGCAACAACACCGATGCTTCTTGCATCTGTTAAAGAAACTTCTACCTGTGTATCCTTTCTTACCGGTCCTAAAACAGACATTTTCAGGCTGCCTTTTGTTCCGATAACTTCTACTTTTTCTTCACATGCGAACTGACCCGGCTGGCTCAACATTTTTTTCACGGTTAATTCGTGTCCTTTTCCGAACAGCACTTCCAGATGTTCCTGTGATAAATGCACATGTCTTGCAGATGTTTCTACTAATACTTTCATGTTTCAATCCTCCAGTTTTTTTGAAATATTCACTATCTTTTATTATAACTTTTTCCCGGTGCTTGTCAACTTATATTCTTGTTTTCCTCCAGAAACTTCTCTTTTAAATAATGATATTCTTTTACAATCCCTCTGGTAATCTCATCTTCGCCAAAGCCTTTTACCGGACGATAAATCCGAAGCAAGGCTCTGTATCTCTTTTTCAGTTCCTCCAGATTTTTCACTCCTTTAAAATAGTGAAGGCGTACTTCGCTATCCCTGCCTTCTCCATTCCTGTCTTCCTCGGAAAAAGTAGACCATTTATAATCCGGACGCCGATAAAAAGCCTTTAAGCTGTCTGAATTTCCCATATAAAATTTCCATATCCAACTGCAGACTGCCTCCAGAATCACCATAGCCATGCCCACGCCTGCTGCCGGAATATAAGCCAGTCCGCCTGCCAGAGCCATAGTCAGAAAAATCACTGCAATTCCGGGACCCTTTCCCTGTACCTGCAGAATAATTTCTGCTGCTGCGCCAATAGAAACCATAACTGCCGACACAATACACACAAAGGAAACCACCGGCCCGCATAATTTTAGGAAAAACTGAATTCCCCGAATCAGAATAAACACTCCGATTAAAGGCACTGCCAGTAAGATTTTCAACAAGATAAACAGTATCCGCCACATCTTCTTTTTCTTCATTATTTTACCTGCTTTTCTCTAAACTGTTTTCTTCTCTATGCTTCACAGTCTACCACATCTGGCAGGATTTTCACAGGAAAACCACGGAATTTTTTCATGTATATCAGGTATTGTGGTCACTGACATGAAAAGTTTTCAGATTTCCTATTTTTTGCCGTCTTGCTTCCAGAATTTCTTCTACTTCCTCTACGGAAATACCCGCTTCAGACATCATAACCAGAAGATGATACAGCAAATCACAGATTTCATTTGCAGTATCTATATTGTTTCCGTTTTTTGCTGCTATAATTACTTCACTGCACTCTTCCCCGCACTTTTTCAGAATTTTATCCATGCCCTGTTCAAAGAGATAGCAGGTATAAGAACCCTCCTGTTTTTCTTCTTTTCTCTTTTCGATAACCTCATATAATCCTTTGAATACATCTGTCATAGCGTTTCTTCCTTTCCTGTTATTTGTCTGAAAAAGCAACTGTGCGAGCCTGTATGACAGGCTGCTCCACTCTGAATTACGGTAATCAGAACCGTATCTTTATCGCAATCTCCCTTTATATCTACAACCCTCTGCACATGTCCTGATGTAGCTCCTTTGTTCCACAACTCCTGTCTGGAACGGCTATAAAACCAGGTATATCCTGTTTCTAAGGTCTTCTCAAAACTTTCCTGATTCATATAAGCCAGCATCAACACTTCTCCTGTTTCTGCTTCCTGTATAATCGCGGGAAGCAGCTCTGACTTTCTGAAATATTCCTCTATATCCTTCATTTTTCAAAATCTCCTTACCGGTATATTCTCCTTCTGCAGATATTCTTTTACTTCGTCTATTGTCAATTCCTTATAGTGGAATAACGAAGCTGCCAGGGCTGCATCTGCACCGGTTTCCTCAAACACCTGAGAAAAATGCTGTAATTTTCCACAGCCGCCGCTGGCAATTACCGGAATGGAAACCTGGCCGCATACGGCATTTAAAAGTTCCAAATCAAAACCTTCTCTGTCCCCATCTGTATCCATAGAAGTCAGCAAAATTTCTCCTGCTCCCAGTCTTTCACATTCTTTTGCCCACCGGACAGCGTCCAGTCCTGTATCCTTCCGCCCTCCATGAATAACCACGCGAAAAGCTCCCCTTTCATCTCTTTTTGCATCAATGGCTGCCACCACACACTGACTTCCAAACACCTCCGCCGCCTCTTTAATAAGCTCCGGATTTTTTCACTGCCGCAGAGTTTACCGCTACCTTATCAGCCCCTGCCCTCAAAATTTCCCGGAAGTCCTCCACACTGGAAATCCCGCCTCCCACGGTGAGAGGAACAAAAACCTTTTCCGCGGTTTTTCGCACTACCTCTGCCATCGTCTTTCTGCCTTCATGGGTTGCCGTAATATCCAGAAAGCAGATTTCATCTGCCCCCTGCCTGTCGTATGCAATGGCACATTCCACCGGGTCGCCCACCTCCCGGATTCCCGTAAAATGTATGCCTTTTACCACCTTTCCGTCCCTGACGTCCAGACAGGGAATAATCCTCTTTGCCAGCATTATTGCTCACCTGCCTTCTCTATGGCTTTCTTCAGGCTGAGATTGCCGGTATAAACAGCTTTTCCGCAGATACAACCATATAACCCAAGCCTTTTGCACGCCTCAATATCCTCTATAGAACGGACGCCACCGCTGGCAATAATCCTGCAGGATACGGTTTCTTTCAACCTTTCCAGCTGTTCCAGATTTACACCCTGCAGGGTTCCGTCTTTTGCAATATCTGTATAAATAATGGTTTTCACACCCATCTGTTCCATTGTTTTTGCCAGCTCCAGATAAAAAAATGTACTCTTTTCCAGCCAGCCTTCTACTGCCGGAATGCCTTCTTTCGCATCAATTCCCACTGCAATTTTATCTCCGAAGGTTTTCACGGCTTCTTTCGTCAGAGCAGGATTTTTAATTGCTGTAGACCCCAGAATCACACGGGAAATCCCATTTTCCAAATACCATTCTATGGTCTTCATTATCCCGTATCCCACCTCCTACTTCTACCAAAAGCGGGGATTCCTTTGCCACCTTTAAAAAGATTTCTCCATTCACCGGACAGGCTGCTTTTGCACCGTCCAAATCTACCATATGTATCCATTTTGCTCCCTGTTTGGCAAAATTCTTTGCTGTTTCTAACGGGTCTTCCGCTACCTGATGAGCGGTACTGTAATCCCCCTGTATCAATCGCACACAGGTTTTGTCCTTAATATCAATCGCCGGTAAGATAATCATGCATTCACCACCTCTGCAAATTTTTTCAGCATATTCAGTCCCACAGTTCCGCTTTTTTCAGGGTGAAACTGAGCTCCATATATATTATCCTTTCGTACCAGAGCCGGAATCTCCTCTCCATGAAAGGTTGTACAGGAAAGATATTCCTGCTCTGTTTCTGCCCGATAGGAATGGACAAAATACACTCTGGCACTTTCCTCCATTCCCTCTGTCATTACGCATGGATTTACAAGATGCAGTTCATTCCAGCCCATATGGGGAATTTTTTCTTCCTTTCCATCTATTTTAACAATCTGCCCCGGTATCAGACCAAGCCCTTTTGTCTGTTTAAATTCATAACCTTCTTCAAACAAAAGCTGCATGCCAAGACAAATCCCAAGAAGAGGTTTTTTTCCTGCTTCCTCCTGAATCACGGATACCAGGGCTTTCCTTTCCAGCCTTTCCATGGCGTCCGGAAAAGCTCCCACACCCGGCAGAATCAAGGCGTCTGCCTGCCTTATTATTTCTGCGTCTTCTGTTATGCAATGCTCTATCTGCAGGTAGCTTAAAGCATTTTTTACACTGAAAAGATTTCCTGCTCCATAATCAATAATCGCTATCATTCCAACACTCCCTTTGATGAAAGAACACCCCTGCCTGTTTCTGTTACTGCCTCCCTTAGTGCATGAGCAAAGGCTTTAAAAAGAGCTTCTGCCTTATGATGATCATTCTCTCCATATAAAACCTTCATGTGCAGTGTAATTCCTGCCTGAAAAGCAAAGGCGCGAAAGAATTCTTTTATCATACAACAGTCCAAAGTACCGATTCTTTCATTTTCATACGATGCTTCGTAGACCAGAAAAGCCCTGCCACTGATGTCCAGAGAACAAAAACTGAGAGCTTCGTCCATGGGAATACATGCAGTTCCATACCTGCGGATTCCGCCTTTTTCTCCTAAAGCTTTAGCAAAAGCCTGTCCCAGAACAATCCCCAAATCCTCTGCGCTGTGATGACAGTCCACTTCCAAATCCCCTCGCATGGAAAGCTGTATATCAAACCCTCCATGTACACACAGAGCCTGGAGCATATGGTCCAGAAATCCAATTCCACAGGTACCTTTGCAGATGCCCTGTCCGTCCATATCCCACGATAAAGCTATCTGTGTTTCCTTTGTATTTCTTTCTATTTTTGCCTTTCTCAACGCTCTTTTCTCCTTTCCATTCCGGCAGTAATTCCTCTATAAAATCTTTTCTACCGCCTGTAAAACTGCTTTATTTTCCTTATGATTTCCTGCACAAATCCTTAAATATCCATTCATAAAACGCACCGAAATCCCTTCTTTTTTCAAAGCCTCAAACAGACTCTTTGCTCCCTCAATTTCTATATAAATAAAATTTGTACTGGTTGGATAAATTTTTCGGATTCTTTCTTTTTTCTCTTCAATCTTCTTTAATCCTGTATACAATTCTGCTGTTGCTTCCCGAATCTTTTCTGTACATTCCCGAAGATAATCCTGATGTTTCAACACAGCACACCCGGCTGCCTGTGTCAGCGAATTGACATTGTATGGAGATTTTACTGCTTTTAAAACTCCTGTAATATCCCTGTTTGCTGCCGCAAAGCCCAAACGGATAGCTGCCATTCCAAAGGCCTTTGAACAGGTTTTCAATACAATTAAATTTGTATAATTTTCCACTTCATTAAGTACAGAGCCTTCTGAAAAGTCCATATAGGCTTCATCTACGACTACCAGTGCATCTATCTCTCTTACTACCTTTAAAACGTCTTCCCTTTCTAACTTCAATGCTGTGGGATTACAGGGATTTGAAAAAATAAGCAGCCCTGCGCTGCATTCCCGAACCTTTTGTATCAAATCCTCTGCACAAAGCTGCATATCCTGTTTTTCCAATACCTGAACCTTTACGCCTGCAGCCTGTGCGTAGAACTCATACATGGAAAAATCAGGACTTACGGTTACCATACTTTCTCCGGGGATTAAAAAACTTTGAATAATCAGAGAAATCAACTCGTCCGAACCGTTTCCGGCCGTAATAAGTGTTGAAGGAATGTGAAAAAATTCCCCAAAGCACTGACAAAGTTCTCTTGCTTCAGGGTCGGGATAACGATGAAATTCCACCTGTCTGATTGCCTCTAAAACGTCTTTTCTGATATTTTCCGGCAAATCCAGAAAGCTTTCATTTGCGTCCAGACGAACCTGATAAACTTCTGTAACCGGCTGATAGGACTGAAGCTTTTTCAGTCTTTCCGGTATCTCATATGCCATAATTTTTCCTCCTATCCCCTGCTGGTAGTGTCAAAAACTACCCATTTTTTATTGTTTAAATCTATTAAAAACCTTGATTTTTAGGGAAATCTGCAATAAAAAGAGCATTGACCTCCCTTTTTTGGTATAATGTCAATCGCCAAACCAACATCCCCGAAAGGAGCCAATGCTCATGGACATTATACAATACTTACTTTCTTTTATTCAATACCAACACCAACAAATCTGCTGGCTTTTAAATTTTATCTGCAGATATATCCCTCTTAAACAGTGGGCTTTCGATGATTCTCATTCTCCCAAATATCAAAAATTCAAAGTTGATGAACTTCCGGTCATTAAAACCTTTGTCAAACAGGACTGGCAATTCCTTCTAGAATACTATACATGGAAGTATCACAAATCACTCAAACCAGTGCAACGACGCAATGGAAAATCCATTCCTGAAGATACCATCTGCCCCTTATGCGGTGCTCCACACCATTTCATCTATGACAACAATGGTGGAAACGGACAATACCAGTGTAAAGTTTGTGGTCAGACTTTCATCTCAGGTGAAGTAGCTTCTGCACCTGTTCGTTTCATCTGCCCTCACTGTGGTAAGACCCTTGTAGCTAAAAAAGATCGCAAGTTCTTTCGTATACATAAATGTGTAAATCCGAAATGTCCTTATTATCTGCACAATCTCAAAAAAGTTGAGAAGAAGGATCTAAAAGAGGACTATGGCAAAAATAAATATAAACTCCATTACATCTACCGTGAATTCACTGGTAGATTTCTTTACCATGGATTTAAATTCACTACCTAAGAATGCTTCATCCTTAAAATTTTCCAAACACAACGCACACGTCATGTCTCTTTGCCTGACCCTACATATCAACCTTGGATTATCTCTAAGAAAAACATCCCAAGCACTAAAAGACCTTTACAACATTCAGCATCTCCCATCAGCAGATTGCTAACTATTGGCAAAACTGCGGCTGTTTGCATTAAGCCCTTTGTTGATCATTATGACTATAAAACAGGAGATGTTTTTACCGCTGATGAAACCTATATCAAAGTAAGAGGAATCAAAGCTTATATCTGGTTTATCATGGATGCTGCAAGTCGTTCTATCATCGGATACCAGGTCTCAGACAACCGAAGTGTCGGTCCCTGTATCCTTGCAATGAGAATGGCTTTTCGACATCTCACAGAACTACCGAAAAAATTTAAATTCATTGCAGATGGATATAGTGCATATCCACTAGCTGCCATGGAGTTTGCTAAAAAATTAAAGATGATTTTAAATTTACCATCACACAGGTTATCGGTTTAACCAATGATGACGAAGTTTCAAAAGAATTTCGTCCTTATAAACAGATGATCGAACGTCTCAATCGCACCTACAAAGTTCCTACCGAACTACCAATGGTTTTGATAATTATGAAGGTGCCAATTACGATTTAGCCTTATGGGTTGCTTACTATAATTTTCTGCGCCCACACAAGCACAATCATTATCAGGTACTCAACAAAGCTGATATGCTAAATGGCGCTGATAATATGCCAGGTAAATGGCAACTGCTCATTTTCTTAGGACAACAGACCATCTTAAACCTTCAAACTGGAAAGTTCTAATTGTCTTAGATTCCGAGCCTGAGGTAATATATCCAGCCATCGAAAGCAACGCTTTCGGCTTGCCCTTGATGGCACGCAAAAGAACTGCTACACTGCTGGTATTCGACGGAAGAAGTTCTAACTGTTCTTGAGTTCTTCGCCGTCGGTGATTTATCTACAGCAGTTCTTGGCGTGCTGTCAAGGGTGGCGTAAACTTACCTCAAACTAACATATCTGCAATTTTCAAGGTTCATCTGAGCCTTTTTCTTATCGCTCAGTTTTTCATAACTCAGTTGACACTACCCCCCTGCTTTTTACATCTTTTTCTATCTTATTCATAAGGTCTTCTATCTCTTTTTTCCGTAACTTCATGCTGGCAATATTAACAATCAGGCGGGCACTGATATTACAGATATCTTCTTTAACTTCCAGTCCATTTTCTCTGAGTGTTGTGCCTGTTTCTACAATATCTACAATGGCATCAGCCAGTCCCAGTACAGGAGCAAGTTCTACAGAGCCTTCAATTTTCACCAGATTAATATCCATGTTTTTACTTTCAAAAAAGGCTTTTGCCACATTCATATACTTGCTTGCAATAGTTCTTGTTTTGTAGCCGTGATACACATCTTTTCCCTTCAAAGCAGCCAGGGCAAACCTGCATTTTCCAAATCCCAAATCTGCAACTTCATAAAAAGTACCACCCTTTTCCATAATGGTATCTTTCCCCACAACCCCCATATCGCAGACACCTGTTTCCACATAAGTAACTACGTCTGCTGCTTTTGCAAGGACAATCTCAATACTACCGTCACCAATGGGCATAATCAGCTTTCTTCCTTTTTCTCTTACGCTGGTACAGTCATATCCCAGCCTTTCCAGCATCTCTACTGTTTTCTCCTCCAGGCGACCTTTTGTAAGGGCCATTCTAATTGTCTTCATCTGCGTCTGTTCCTTTCCCCAGTTCATATTCCATGATTTCTTCCCCTACCAGATGAACCTTCAAAATCCCTTTTTTTCGGGCATAGGAAAGTGTTTCCTCCAGCGTATCAAACACGCTGTTTTCAACTGTTTTTCCCTGTTTCTCCAAAGCTTTTCTATAATGTACACTATTTGGTATTGCCTGTATATCTTTGGCAAAAACCAGGATTTCCGGTACTTTTTCCGGCTCTGTTTTCACCATCTGGCTTGCCAAATCCACATTAATTCCAAATCCAATAGAGCCTTGATTTTCTCCAAATTGCCCCAGAAGTGTATCATACCGTCCCCCGGAAAGTACCTGCTCTCCCACACCGTCAAAATACCCTCTGAATATAATTCCTGTATAATATTCCGCCAGATTTACAAGCCCCAAATCAATGATTACTTTATCAGAAAGTCCCAGTCTGCAGAGATATTCATATATCTCTTTTAAGTAATCCAGACTTTCTTTTGCGCCGTTTTCATCAAACAGTTCATAAGCTTTTTCAAAGACCTCTTCTCCTCCAAAAAGCCCCGGAAGCTTTCTGAGGGCTCTGGCAGCCTTATTCTCCTGCGCCTTACCTAAAATGTCCGTAAGACTTGCATAATTCTTCTGTTCAATCAGAAGCCGAATTTCTTCTTTTGTTTCTTCATCTGTATCCAGACTGCCCATAATCGCCTTAAAATAACCGATATGGCAAAGCTCCAGACGGTATTTTCCACCGCTGATTTTGTCCAGACTTCTTGCTGCAAGCTCCACAACCTCCAGGTCACTTCTCCAGGAAGAACCGCCGATTAATTCAATTCCTACCTGATTAATTTCTACACTTTTACTCTTTCTCTCAGGAAATCCACGGTAAATATTATGGTTATAATACAGTCTGAGAGGCAGCGGCATTCCTTTCAGTCTGGTTGCCGTCAGCCTCGCCACAGGAACTGTACAGTCCGGACACAGCACCAGGAGTCTTCCTTTGGAATCTGTCAGTTTATACATGGTTTCTTTTGGCAGATATTTTGCTGCTTTTCCAAAGACATCATAGAACTCCAATGCCGGTGTCATAACCCTGCGGTATCCCTGGGAAACAAATAAATCTTTTAAAGCTTTTGTCACCTGAGAACGCTGCTCACACTCTGCAAAAAGCAAATCTCTGGTTCCGTCCGGTGTTATTTTGTCGTAATATCTCATATTTATCTCCCTTCGCTTTAGCGTGCTACCATATTAGCATTACGATGTATTTTTGTCAACAACTTTTCTTTTACATCATTCCCGCCAGAATCACGCTGGCGGCAATTCCGGCAAAAGAAGCCAGAAGCGCTCCCCACACCGTATATCTGGTCTTATTTACCTTTGCAGCAATAAAATACACGGAAATAGTATAAAAAATAGTTTCTGTACAGGACATCATAATAGAAGCTATCAATCCTACATGGGAGTCGGTTCCAAACTCCCGGAAAATATCCAGTACCAGACCGGTAGCCGCGCTGGAAGAAAACATTCTTACAATAGTCAGGGGTACCAGCTCCGCCGGAAATCCCATCCGGGCTGTCAGACTGCCCAGAACCCCTCCCAGCATATCCAGAAATCCCGATGCCCGCAAAACTCCCACTGCTACCATAAGTCCAATCAGCGTAGGCAAAATTTTCACTACGGTTTTCAGACCGTCCTTTGCACCTTTTACAAATTCCTCGTATACATGACACTTCATCAAAACACCAAATCCTACTATGTAAAATAAAATCAGAGGAATGCTGACCTCAGACAGAAAAATCAGAAGCTTCATATCTTGGCCTTCCTGACTCCTTATTGGTCTTTTCTTCAGTTTTACGCAGGAAAACGCAAAAAAAGAAGAGGTACTCCGGGAAACAGCGCCGGAAATAGTTCTCATAGCGCTGAATACGGAAGCCTCTTCTCCTCTCATTCTTTTTCAATTCTGTTTTCTTCTATAAACTTCTGTATTTCCTCAGAAAATGCCTCTCCATACTTCTCATACTTACTGCTTCCCACACCGTTTATAGACAGCATTTCCTCTTTTGTAACCGGCAAGTATGTGCTCATCTGGCGAAGGGTTTTATCCGAAAAGATAATATACGGCGGCACCTTTTTTTCCTGTGCCATCTGATACCGTTTCTGCCGCAGTCGCTGAAAAAGCTCCGGATATTTCACCTCTTCTGTTACCTTTTGCTTTGTTTTCTTTTCTGTACTTAAAGTCTTTGGCTGCTCTTTTGGAAATTTGAGAAGCACTTGTTCTTCTGTCCCTTCAATCAACTCTTTTCCCTTTTTTCCAAGGTGGAGAACCGGATATTCTCCTGCGGTAAGCACCAGGTATTCCTTTACCAAAAGGTCGTTTAATATCTGACGAATCCGCACAATGGTTCTGTTTTTTAATGTACCGTAATATGTATTTTCATTCAGATGAAACTGCCGTACCTTTGCATTATCTGAACCGTGTACTGCATCTGTAATTGCCTGTATTCCGTACCGCTGTCCACTGGTTTTTACCAGATTCAGAATGGCTTTTGCCTCTTCTGTTACGTCAGTTTCCTGAAATTCAGTCAAACAGTTTTTGCAGTTTCCGCAGTAATTTCCCCCATACTCTCCAAAATAACGGAGAATGTATTCTCGCAGACACTCATTGGTAAAGCAGTAAAAGGTCATTCTCCGCAGCCGTTCCAGATTTCTCTCCTGAATCAGGATTCTTTCCTCCCAGTCAAATTCCTCATTTTCCATTTGCTGCTGAATGAGAAATTCATTCATCTTTACGTCCTGTCCCCCATAGTACAAAATGCACTCTCCCTGTTCTCCGTCCCTTCCTGCACGTCCTGCCTCCTGATAATAGCTCTCTATATCTTTGGGCATATTAAAATGCAGGACAAAGCGCACATTGGACTTGTCAATCCCCATGCCAAAGGCATTGGTAGCCACCATAACCGGTGTGCGGTCATAGATAAAATCCTCCTGATTTTTCTTCTTTTCCTCCTCGGAAAGTCCGGCATGATATGGCACTGCCCCGTATCCCTCCTGTACCAGACGCTGATGAATTTCTTCTACGTTTTTCCTGGTATTGCAGTAAATAATGCCGCTTTTTTCCCGGTTTTTGTCCAGATAATCAAGCAGCGCCTGCACTTTGTCCTTTGGCTTTTCCACTGCAAAATAAAGGTTTTTTCTGTCATATCCTGTGACTGTCACAAAGGGATTTTGCATCCCCAGTATACAGAGGATATCTTCCTTTACCGCTTTTGTGGCAGTCGCCGTATAGGCGGCAAGTACGGGACGCCTGGGAAGTATCCTGAGAAATTCCGCAATTTTCAGATAGCTGGGGCGGAAATCCTGCCCCCACTGGGAGATGCAGTGCGCTTCGTCTACTGCAACCATGGAAATTTCCGCCTGCCTGGTAAGCGCAAGAAAAGACTCTGTCATCAATCGTTCCGGCGCTGCATAAATGATTTTATATCTCCCCTGCGCGGCAAATTCCATTGCCTTTCTGTACTGGCCCTCTGTGAGAGAACTGTTTATAAAAGCCGCATGCACCCCTGCGGCATTCAATGCTGCCACCTGGTCCTTCATCAGAGAAATCAGAGGGGATACCACAATGGTAATCCCGGAAAAAAGCAGGGCAGGTATCTGAAAACAGACAGATTTTCCCGCCCCTGTAGGCATAATTCCCAGAACGTCGCGTCCGGCTAACGTATGGTCAATCAAGCCTTCCTGCCCTTCCCGAAAGGTATCGTATCCGAAAACTTCCTTTAAAACCCTGTACTTGTCCATATCCTTTTCCCCTTCCTTTTCTATAAATCTCCCACAAAATTATAAAAATTCCTGGACTTCTTTCATAAGCTTTTCTTCTGTTTTTCTGATATTTTCTGCCAGAGAAATGCTTTGTCCGGAAGCATTTTTATACTGATGGAGAAAACCGCCCAGGGACTGCAGTCCCATATTGCAACCGTCCATGAGAAGCTTTGCTATCTGACTGCTGTCTGCATTTTTCAACAGCTTTATATCTGTGGAAATTCTGGAAAAAACAGAGGTTACAACCCCCGGTTCCTTTTCTTCAATGCCTGCTTCCTTCAGCATTTTTCCTGCCTGCTCTTCGTATTCCTTATGTTTTTTATCATAAGTATCCATAAGCTCTTTCAGCTTCTCGTCCTCTACATAATCCCGTATCTGATTAAAACTGTTGATTGCCATTTTACACCCCAGACTGCATTCTCGCAGCAGATTTCTGGTCTGTGAATCCATCTGAAATACCCTCTTTCTTTTCTACCGATGTAGCAAAAACTAAATTTCTGCTATACTAGTATTGGTATTTAGAAGTTCCTTTTATTCCTCTTTTTTCTTAAAATCCCCATTTTCTAAAGAAACGAAGTTATAATCCGAGTAAGTGCCCTTTCTATTGGCACAAAGCCCTTACTCCAGAAATTCCAGATTTTCCTCTATCCACCCACGATTCTTTCTGCCTTTAAAAAAGCCCCCATTGTATCTTTCACTGTCTTTTTTGCTCACGGATACCATAAATTGAATCCGAAAAGAAAAGTCTTCTGCCTCCAATACGGTAAAGGGGTGTTCCTCCATAGCCAGTATTTGCATATGGCCCTTTCTAAAAAAAGGATACGTTCCTGTAAAACCCTTTTCCTCCAATTTTTTTGTTACCTTCTGTCTTTCCTTCTCTGCTTTTTCGTTTCCCTCTTTACCATAATCACGAACAGTATATACCTTTGATGCAGCCTCAATTTTCCTGTACAATGTTTCATAAAGGGAAATACCTGCTCTGCTTTCCATATGCCTTTGAATCCATTTTTCTACCCATGGAAAAGGGTGCTTTTCATAAAATCCCAACAGATTTTTAAGCCGGATATCTCCCGCTTCTAAAGCAAATCTTTTCATGCAGGCTACCCCTTCCAGGGTATCTGTATACATCTCTTCCAAAGATTCTTTTATGGGAGAAAAAGCACGAAACGGGGCAAATTCCATAAGCGGAAGCAGCTC
Source organism: Blautia argi (assembly GCF_003287895.1). Classification (NCBI taxonomy): domain Bacteria; kingdom Bacillati; phylum Bacillota; class Clostridia; order Lachnospirales; family Lachnospiraceae; genus Blautia; species Blautia argi. The sequence goes on from NZ_CP030280.1 coordinate 3,004,592, forward strand.
TTTTTCCTCCTGCGTACACACCGTATCCCCCATATAGGAATATTTATCGTAAAGGGTTCCTGCAATATATACCAGACGTCTCCACTGTTCCTGTCCTTTTACCCAAAAATGCCCGATACAGTGGTATTGATAACAGGTGGTTTTTTCCTGAACAGAAGAAAACCAGAGGGTAAACACATTGTCCTCCCCCTGCCTTACTACAAGAAGATACTCTCCATTCTCTCTTGCCAGATGTGCCTGTACAGCGCCTTTAAAATCCGGCAGGCAGATGCCTGTCATACGGCAGCTCTCCAGAATCAGAAAACATTCCAGCGCATCGTTCATCATATACGGAATATAATATTTTGTTTCCCCGGCCTCTTTCCGCATATGCAGTTCAAACGCCTCTGCCCGAAACAGTTCTGCCAGCTTCAAAATAGTTTCCGGCATGTCCGCGGAAAGACCGGGAAGGAACTGCCTTAATTCTTCATAATAGTCCTGTGTCATATAAGTCCGTCCTGTCTTTCAATCTATGATACGTCCATCTTATCACAGGGGCCGGATTTTTAAAAGGAAAATCCCATGAAAAAACAGAGCCGCTGTACGGAGTTTCCTCTCTGCACAGCAGCCCTGTTCTGTCTTTTATAAATCTGTACCATATACTTCTATTTGAGCCAGCGCCGGGAATGGAGAAGGTTCTGGGGAGGGAATCAGTTTTGACAGCTTCAGCCAGGTAATTTTCTTCTTCTCAAAAGTAAATTCCTGTCCGCAGCCTGTCTTTTTCAGAGAAAATTCTTTCTCCTCCCCGTCAGAAAATGTAACTGTCACCTTTTTCCACCAGTTATCATGAGGGAAATCCGCACGAATATAGAGAATAATGCGGTCAACTTCTACTTCCCTTCCAAAATCCAACGTCATTTCCGCGTCCGGATTTCGATTAATACCCCAGGAATCATAGGGCCATTCTCCATGACATTCGTTTGCCGTTACGCCGTCAATGGCATTTTTTGCTGCAAAAACAGCTTCTCCTCTTGTTTCTACATTAGCAAATGCATGAGGAAAGCAGGTCGTATTTTCATGTGTATCATTGACGTTCAACGCCAGATTTCGATAGCTCTTTACTTCAAAATCTTTTGCCTTGCGTACACTGATTAAGTGCTTATTTCCGGAAAATGCCTTTGGAGAGAGATTGATTCTCTTCTCTCCAAAAGGAATTTTATAATGTGCGATTCCGGTAAGATAAACCAGATTTTTCCCCAGAGCATCATCAAACTGTACCCATGCATATTCTCCTTCTTTGGAGATTTCCAGAAGGATTCTGTCCCCTTCTTCGTAAGTTCTTGCAACCATAAGGTTGACTTCTTCTTCCCCTCTTGCCCATGCTACGGTCCGCTCATTTTTATCAATTACCTTCAAACTAAACATGTTTTTCTCCTTTAGCAACCCAGGATTTCCTTTACGCAGGCAGCAATTTTCTCACATTTGCAATTTGCGAAAAACAGTTCCTGAAAATGTTCTCCTGCCAGTGCGCCTTTTACCAGTTCTCTGTCCATTTCCATTAAAATATCTGTGAAATCTCTGTAAGTTACTTTCTTTACTTCGTCCAGAATCTTCTTATTTCTCTGTTCCGGTATGGCTCTTTCTCTTGGATAACCCTGTCCGCTTTCTTCACAGAACAGCTTCTCGAAAATGTATTCCAGATTCAGATCTCCGCCCCAGCCAAAGCCTTTTGCGAATGGTAAGGAAATAGCATTTCCGTCATTAATCTGTGCAAAAGTATAGGCGTCCAGAGCATCTTCTACATGTCCGCAGATGACTCCCGGGAAGGAATTGCAGGCAAGCATCGCTCCTTCTCCTGTCCCGCAGCCTGTAATCACATAGTCTGCTGCGCCGGAATTTAACAATACAGCTGCCAGGATTCCCACCTGTACATAAGTCAGCTGTGCTTCATCTTCTGCTGTATACATACCGTAATTATCTACCGTAAATCCCATTGGTTCTACTACTTTTCTGAGGGATTTTTCAATCATAGCGTTTTTTGCGCCCTGGCTGTTTTCATTCATTAATGCAATTCTCATGGTCTTTTTTCTCCTCTTAATTTCGTTTATTCTCTATCCTTTGTTCCCGCTTATTTTGGCTGTTTTCCGATGTAAGCCAGAATACCGCCGTCTACATATAAAATCTGTCCGTTTACAAAATCAGATGCCTCGGAAGCAAGAAATACTGCAGGTCCCATAAGGTCTTCCGGGTTTCCCCAACGTGCAGCCGGTGTCTTGCTGATAATAAACTGATCAAAGGGGTGTCTGGATCCGTCCGGCTGAATCTCTCTTAAAGGTGCAGTCTGAGGAGTTGCAATATAGCCAGGTCCGATACCATTGCACTGAATATTAAATTCTCCATATTCAGAAGCAATATTTTTTGTCAGCATTTTTAGTCCGCCTTTTGCAGCCGCATAAGCAGATACGGTTTCTCTTCCCAGCTCGCTCATCATGGAACAGATGTTAATAATCTTTCCGTGACCTTTTTTCAGCATGCCTGGAATGACTGCCTTTGACACAATAAACGGTGCGTTTAAGTCTACGTCAATGACCTGACGGAACTCTTCTGCGCTCATGTCTGTCATTGGAATACGTTTGATGATTCCTGCATTGTTTACCAGAATGTCAATGGTTCCTACAGTCTTTTCAATATCCTGAACCATGTCTGCTACCTGTGCCTCGTCTGTTACGTCACAGATATATCCCTTTGCCTTAATTCCCTTTTCTTCGTATGCTTTCATTGCAACATCCATGTGCTCCTGGCCTCTGCAGTTAAACACAATTTTTGCCCCTGCCTTTGCATAAGCCTCTGCAATGGCAAAACCGATTCCATAGGCAGCACCTGTTACTAAAGCTACCTTTCCTTCCAGTGAAAAACTCTTCATAACGTCCATTTTTCTTCTCCTTTTCTACTTGTCTTCTTTTATTTTAATTCCTGATTTTCAATGTGATCCATATCATCAAAGTCCTGATTTTCCCCTGCCATGCCCCAGATAAAGGTATAAGCCTGTGAACCGGAACCGGAGTGGATAGACCAGCTTGGAGAGATAACTGCCTCTTCATTTCTCATAACAATGTGGCGTGTTTCTGCAGGCTCTCCCATGTAATGCATAACAAAAGCATCTTCCGGAATATCAAAGTACAGATAAACTTCCATTCTTCTGTCATGGGTGTGGCAAGGCATGGTGTTCCATACGCTTCCCGGCTCTAATTTTGTCATACCCATTTCCAACTGGCAGCTTTCTACCTGTCCCGGAAGAATGTATTTACAAATGGTTCTGTGGTTGGACTGTTCCAGGGTTCCCAGCTCTACTTTATTTTCGTCTTTTACAATTACAACGCCTTCCTCTGGTGTTCCTTCCGGCTTAATCAGCACGGTGGGATATGTATGGTGTGCCGGTGTACTGTTAAAGTAGAATTTCGCCGGTTCTGCACTTTCTTTGCTGGAAAAAGTGATATCTTTTACACCCATTCCAATGTACATGCCTTCCTTATGTCCCACTTCATATTCTTTTCCGTCTGCTACAATCACACCTGCACCGCCGATGTTAATAATTCCCATTTCACGTCTTTGCAGAAAATATTCTGCTCTTAATTCTGCCCCTGCAGTAAGCACCAGAGCCTCCTCTGCCGGCACTGCTGCACCTGTGATAATGCGGTCAATATGGCTGTAAACCATTTTGATTTCCCCCGGTACAAACAGGTTCTGAATCAAAAATTCCTCTCTTAAACGGTCTGTGGTATAGTGTTTTACATCTCTTGGTGATGCTGCTGTTCTTACTTCCATTTTGTTTCCCCTTTCTGTTTCCTGTACGATATCTTTTATATGTTTTTATTATAACAGACTGTGCTTTTGGGAAGGTTTCTTTTCCTGTTTAAAACCTTGCAAATATTGAACTTTCTTCCTTGCTTTTGAAGACATTCTTTTATATACTGGATATAAAGATATGAGAATAAACAAAGCGTTGATTATGCATACGGATTATATAAGATTCCCAAAGAATTTCTTATGTAACAAGAAATCGATAGAAAGGAGATTCGGATATGAAGCTTCTCAATTCCTGTAAACAGTCCATTGCGGACTGCCTGCAGCAGAAAACCTTTGCCATCGCTCATTTGTACAGCGATGAAAAACCAATGGATATGCACATTCATGACTGTTATGAAATTTATTATTCCATTTCCGGAGGAAAGCAGTTTCTTATTGACAACTGTTTTTACAACATTTTTCCCGGAGATATTTTCTTCATAAACCAGTATGAAAGCCACCACCTGACTCAGATTGACAGCCAGATTCATGAACGGATTATTCTGTCTATTTACCCGGAATATGTGAAATCCCTAAGCACTGCAAACACCAATCTGAACGCCTGTTTTCAGAATCGCTCCCTGCGTTCCAATCACAAGGTGTCCCTGACTTTGGAAGAGCAGAAGAATTTCCTTTACTATATCCATAAGCTTACTCACACCTCAGGGTATGGCACAGATATTCTGGAACAGGCTGCTTTTCTGGAACTTATGGTATTTCTGAATAAGCGTTTTCAGAAAAATCACATTGCAGATACGGAAACACAGATTAATTCTAACGCGCAGGTGGACAGCATTTTATCCTACATTAACCAGCACATTGAAGAGCCTTTAAGTCTGGAACAGCTTTCTTCCCACTTCTTCATCAGCTCTTCCTATCTGTGCAGGCTTTTTAAATCTGCTACGGGTACGACCATTAATAAATACATCACTGCAAAACGGATTTCCCATGCCAAAGAATTGCTGGCAGAAGGATATACAGTGACAGAAACCAGCGCAAAATGCGGGTTTAACGACTACAGCAATTTTTTCAAGGCTTTTACAAAGGCCACTAGCGTGTCACCGAAGAAGTATGCTCAGTTTTTTGGCACAGTAGAGGTGAACATATTTTGATTCCAAGTATAAGGACACCGCATGAAGAGTACGCTCCATGCGGTGTTTGCAATATCTCTTAAACATGTATATTCAGACTTTCAGGACTGTCCCATATGCAGATATTTTTCTCTGGTAGCCAGTCCACCGCGAATATGACGTTCTGACTTGTTTAAATCCAGAATTTTTCTTGCCTCTGCCGCCAGCGCCGGATTTATCTGAAGGAGGCGTTCTGTACAGTCCTTATGTTTGGTCGTTACTATTTAGAGCTGTTTTATTTTCACATTCGTCTTCCACTAAAATGCTCTCATTTAATCCCAAATCACCTAGTAAACGAAGGTATATATCCACATTTCCATCTTTGTCTACTTCTATTTTCTTAATCAGTCTCTTTAACTGTACATTGGTCATCTCATGAACATCTGTAATATCCTCAATCTGCTTAAAGGTATCATTTAAGATTTTTTCCATCTGATCTCCTTTTGTCAAATTGCTAGATACCATTTTCAATTCATTTTCCAGACGAGCCAGTTCTTGACGAGTACCACCCAACTTATCATTCAATTCTTCTCTTGAAATCAAATCATCGGTATACATATCCATATATTTCTGTCGCATTCTCTGTAATCTGGCAATCTGCAAATTCAGTTCCTTCTCATACTCTGCATTTTCATCTTTCGCTTTGTACACTCTTTGGAATTCTTTCACAACATAGTCAATTACTTTATTTTTTTGCTGAAGAACCCGATTAAAATATTCCTGTAAAACCTGAAATTAATTCTTCTTCATCTACAGCTGTTTTATTTGGACAACTATCTGCTCCTTTCCCATTTCTTCCAGAGCAAACCCAACGCACATACGTATTTTTGTAAGTACGAACTGTTCTTCGGAAAGACCAGCCACATTCTTTACATTTAATCAATGTAGAAAACAGATACTTGTTGCTTTGCCTCTCATGATTCAGATTGAATGCATCGTTTCTTCCACGAAGAATTTCCTGTGCTTTTTCAAATACCTCATCTTCAATCATACGAAGCTCCGGACGTTCCACAACAAGCCATTCCGTTTCATCCTTCTCTCTTCTCTGACCAGTCAGAAAATCACTGATTTCCTGCTTTCCATTGATAATCTTTCCCGTATAAATCTCATTGGTCAAAATCCGGCAGATGGCATTCTGACTCCATTTGCAGTTTCTCTTTGTCCGATATCCCTTTTCATTCAGCATATTAGAAATCTTGGCAGCACCGTAACCTTCTTCTGTGTACCACTTATAAATTTGCTTTACAACCTTTGATTCTTCTTTGTTGATCTCAAGATTGAAATAGTCTCCGATTGTTTTATCGTATCCGTACACAATGTTAGGAACTCGTCCTTTTTCCGCGTTTAGTTTCTTTCCAAATTTCACTCGCTTAGATGTATTCGCACTTTCTTCCTGAGCTAATGCTCCAAAGATGGTGAGAACAAACTCACTATTTCCCATACTTGTCATATTCGCTGTAAGGAACTGTGTTTCAATACCTAACGCTTTCAACTTGCGAACATTCTGTAAAAGATCTACGGTATTTCTGGCAAAGCGAGAAATATCCTTTACAACAACCATATCAAACATTCCTTTTTCCGCATCGGACATCATGCGAAGAAATTCCTTGCGATTTTTGATTTTCGTTCCGGAAATACCTTCATCTGCATATAATTTTACTAAAACATCTCCGGTACGCTGGGTGTATTCGGAGAAAAATTCCTTTTGTGCCTCTAAGCTGTTAATCTGGTCGGCTTTATCTGTGGAAACACGACAATATGCTGCTATCTTCATAGTGTTACCTCTCTGTATTAAATTTATTTTCTGTTACATCTATATTATATATCAAAATAAAGATTCGTAAACAGAAAAACAAGATATTACTGATAAATTCAATAATATCTTGTCTAAAGCTTGATGATTTTCCTATAATCCAATCATTTTATGACCATATTATTTTTCAGAAGCTTCCTCTCAAGTTTTCTACTCAACTTTTCTGCTGCACTTTCTGTAAAACGACTATTTTTCAAAAACTCCATTGTTGCTTTAAAACCATTCTTCATCCTTAATGTTATTCTTATTGCAGAAAACAAATTATATGGCAATACGGTATATTTTGCATCATCGCCATGATATAATTTCTTAACACGCCAAACCGTCATAATCTACTCCTTCTTATCTATTTTCGTCGATTTGTAATAACACACATCTAAGTCTTGACGAAAACCAATTACATTGTTCAATTTTTATTGGCTTTTCTATATGTTTTCCCTTTCGTTACTCCATTATCTTCAAGTTTTTTATCTGCAACCAATGCTCGAAGTAACATTTTCGTTCTTGTTTCTTTCACTCCCAGCAACTCTGCCAATTCATTAGCCTTATACCATCTTCCGTTTTCCATAAAGGCTAAAATAGCATCGTACTGTTCTTGCGTTTTTTTCGTCACTTTTTTTCCGTCACTTTTTTTCGTCGCTTTTTTTCATCACTTTTTTTCGTCGCTTTTTTCGCAAAAGAAAGCGTCAAAATTGTTCTGTCAGGATCAAATCTTTCTTCTATCTCTGGTTCAACAAATCCCTCATCATTCCATACATTGAAAATATTGGGAACACCACTGCCAGCTCGTTCACCTATATTAATCAAATTAAACATTTTCATAAGCGATTTATTTCGGGGATCAGATTCTCCGCCCAAACGCATTTGCTTTTTACCTGTTCGCACATACAGCAAAATTATGAAAGAGCTATTGTTTTCTTACTATCCATTACTTCTCGTAGTTACTCTTTATTATTTAAGTAAATAGACAACCAAACCAATAATTACAATATTAAAAATTGTTAAATACGGATATCTTAAAAGGCTAATTGTAATAACCGTCTTCATTGTTGCCATAAACTCTCGAATATTTCTAACAGTGTCTGTATACCATATAGCCTTTTTTGCACTATTAAACTTCTTTACATTTTTTTCTCCATCTCTTACAAAATATTTATCTTCTTCCTCGTTGTATTCCCAATCTATCCACTGTGCATGGCTTCTAAAAACGCTTGACCCAATATCAACTTTACAAATTTTGGAAATTATATAAGCTATAAGGAATATTATATTTCCTAATACGCCGATTAAACTTACATAAAATAAATTTCTATGCTTCACATACAGATTATTAATCCCATAAATAACTACTTCTTTTAATGTGATTGTTCCAAACGGTATTTTTAGCAGATAATATATCACACATAAAAAAATAATAGTGCCTAGAATAATATTTACCCAAAAAATTAAAGGATATCTCTCTTTGAATCTGACAAATATTGATTCCCACCAAACTGGAGCATTAGTTGCTGCAATATTTCTATCTAACAGTTTTGCAATATAATATATAAACATAAAAATAATATCAAAAACTACTATTCCAGTTATCGAACACATCATAACAGCCTTTACTGTTTCCATTTTCTGCATATTTCCAATGATATTTCCCAAAATTGAGGTTCCGCCAAAAAACACTAACACAATACCCGCAAACACACCCAAGATTGCGATAAAATCTGAATACGAATTATTCATTTTTTTCTTTGCATCTTCCAATTTTGTAGTTACATCATTTATTTGCTCATTTATTTCAGTAATTCTCAAGCTAAAACTTTCACCATTAATATTTAACTTTTTTTCAAAGTCATCCACATAGTTTATTCTAGCGACTTCTAAATTAGTATGATCTACTAATTTTTTAATTTTATCACAAAATTCTTCATCATCTTTTTTCTTACAGTATTTATATACCTCATTTAGATTTTGACTTACAATTTCTAACTGAATGCCCTCTCTTTTCAATAAACATAATGTAGAAAAAATATCTGAATAATAATGTCTAAAATCAACTGTATTAGAAGTACCCTTATAAACTTTGCATAATTGTTTATATACTTTTTCAAGTTTTGTTGGATTCTTAAAAACTTCTTGTGATTGGGCCATTTCTCGAATCACTTCTTGAAACAGTTTTCTCCTCTGTTGTTCTTCTTTCTCTATCATTTTTAATATTCCTCAATATATTCAATCGGTATAAGTTGTTTATTACCTCTTCCTTGGTTATACACTCTATCCCATGCACCATTTTTTTTATGTGTTTCTTCAACTAATTGCCATGGCTTCATCGCTCTTTTAGCTTCAATTATATTATCTATAATTCTTCTATCTTCATTATCTATTTCTACATTATATTCATTGTATATAGGCATTGCACCATATCCACAAAATTCATAATACACTTCTGGGACAACCGGACCAAATTGCCACGCATAAATCTCATCAGCAAAAATTGCTCTTTTCTCCTTTTTCAAATAATATTCTTGAATATAAAATAATATTTTTTGTAACTGTAAATTTGAAATATATTCTTCATCTATTGTACACTTATTTATTATGTATTTGCTGAGTTCTTTTGCACTATACATTTTTTGCATATTCCCCCCACATTCTTTACTTTTTCAATGTATTTTATCGTCATTATACGCTTAATTGTAATCATATTTCAACCATTTTTACTATTCCCTTTGAAACTCTTCAATCAAAAAATCTTTTATTTTTCCTCCTGCTTGTCCTCTTCCAAACTTCTTCCAGCTACCTCCTGCATAACTCGTTCAACTTTCTTCGCATTCACCTCAATAAATACTTTTAATATGTAATCGGCGGTCACTTCCGCAGTATTCGGATTATGAAAACGATAATTCAGTTTTTGTTTCTTCATAGCGGTGCTCCCACCTCCCTTTTCTCTTTGTCCATTACTATGAAAATACCTATTAAAATAGACCTTAACTATCATCTATTCGTAATTACTCTGACATTGGCGGCTGGCAAAGGTATCTATAAAGACTGCCAATGCCAAAGTATTTTTTTGCCAATGCCATCTTTTATTCTGTGATTAACGCAACTGTTTTTCTTCCCTGACACCAGTCATAGCTTAATCTACTTTCCAATTGCTTTCTTGCATCTCTTCCTGTTCTGGAAGAAATCCCATAGGCTAGCAGTTCTGCCTCTAATTCTTCTAAACACATCATTTTCCGTTTGCTCAATAATTCTAGGATCAACTTCTGTGCCTTTTCCAGTTTCGTTTCCTTTTTCGTTCCTGCTTTCCCCATCAGCAGATCTTCAATGGATATATCGTATTCTCCTAACCATTTTAAGCCTTCTTCTCCTAAAGAAAACGCTACCGGATTTTCCTTCTTAGCAAGAGAATCCTTTTGCTGATATACCACTCGGATATCCTGTTCCTTCTCTTTTTCCACCTTTTCTACAAATAAGATGCTTCGTACTGCCGCTGCGATATCAATGGATCCCAGGGAACGGTAATCACTCTGACTTCCCGACGACTTATTCAAATGTCCAATGAGAACAATGGCACATCCAGTTCTCTCTGCAATCGTACTGAGATGTCGAAATAAGGGACGGATCTCATTTGCCCGGTTCATATCCACATTGGCTCCCAGATAAGCCTGTATGGGATCCATGATCATGAGTCGTACATTATTCTGTCGGATGGCTTTTTCAATCCGATCGTCCGTCATAGAAAGCTGTTTTTCTTCTTCATTGATGAATCGTACCCTTGTCATATCTGCACTACATTTTGCTAATCTAGGTTTAATGGTATCTGCAATCCCATCCTCTGCTGTTTGATACAACACATTAAAGGGTTCTATGGGAAGTGCATTGGGAAGTTCCTTTCCGTTGGTACAGTATGCGGCGATTGCCATTGCAAGCCATGTTTTTCCTTTTCCCGGATTCCCTTGGATCAAAGTAACCTTTCCAAAGGGAATGAAGGGATACCATAACCACTGGACCACCGTTTCCTCAACCTCCGACATTTTCATGACCGGAACTGGTTTTTCCCTGGCATCTCTCCAACACATCTGCTTTGCCATACTTTCTACTGGAACTTCTGCTACCAGACATTCATTCCAGTCTTTCTTCACCGGTTCTAATCGGTACACACTCAGTTCCTTCGGAATAAGAGAAACAAACTGCCTGCATCTCTCATTTCCAGGCTCATCATTATCCAGACACAAGTAGATGGAATGGATATGAGAATATTCTGTATACATCCGTTTCATTGCTTTTTCACTCAATCCGCCCAGAGAAATATAACTATGCTTTCCCCAGTCTTCCGGAACTGCAGTGATATAAGACAAAAGATCAATGGGGGATTCAAACACAAACAGTTTTTCATCCGTTCCTATATGGCCAAATCCATAGGCTTTTTCCGAACCTCTTGCCTCCCCACGATATCGGTTCTCATCGGTTCCCCGCATAGCTGCATATCTAGGATTCTGTTCTTTGTCTCTTCCGACGAATACCACATTGTGATAGTTTTTACTTTCATAAATATCCCCCTTTGCAATCATCTGATCTATCAGCCATTCCGATAGTTTCCTCTGCTCAATGAGATACTTCCTTGCAATCTCACAGCTTTCATTTCTTTCTGGCAATTCCAATCCAGGCAAGGGGATGGGGCAGACCTTCTGTCTGCCTGCATCTTCCTTGGCCGTTCTTCTGTTGGTTTCTCCAACTCCCTCTTCTCCTAATAATTCTTTGACTGCCTCTGCAAAAGAAAGACCGTAAAATTCTTTCATAAAATCGATGGCATGACCACCTTTATTCTGACTAAAACGATACCATTCGTTCTTGTTGATTATCACACTGTCATGTCGCAACCATCGGTATTCCTTCCCACATCGTTTGAACTGTTCTCCTCTCCCAGAAAGAAAAACATATAAATCAGTATCATCTGCTCTTTGAATCTGTTCTCTTGTATATTCTTCCATCTTCTAAAATTCCTCCTATAACTCCATTCCATGATGTTTCTTCTTTCGTTTCATGGTTCTCACTGCTTCTTTTGTTTCTGTGGATTGCTCCCGTTTGTTTGTTTCTGGAAGAGAGACACCTTCTCCTTCCTCTGCCATCAAAGCTTCCACATGATTTTTGATTCCCTCATACTTTCGTAACATGGCATGGATCCGTTTATCTTCTTTTCGTAAAGCAGCTATCTCTTCTGATAAACGAGCGGCTTCTCGTTTCCATTGTCCTTCCGGAATCTTCCCACTTGGGTCTAGATTTTCTTTTAAGATTCTTTCCGAACGATAATATCCGCTAAGTTCCTTCTTATGTTCCTCTTTGAATTTTTCCCTGCCAAAATATTTGTTCTTTAATTCCAGATAAACAGGTCTTGTTTCAAAATACTCTTTCATTGCATAAAGATTGCTGTTGACACTTCGCAAAGCAGACAGTTGTTGATTCAACCGCTGACTTACCTCTTTTAGCTGAGTATCTAATTCCTGGATTTTCTCTGTCAGCTGTTCTGGGGTTCTCACATCCTGCTCTTCCAGAAAGCGGATCGTCTCTGCAAATTGTTTCAGATTTGTATTCTTCGCCTTTTGTGTTCCATAAGCGTAGGATTCTGCAACTGCATTTCTCTTATCACAATAGTTTCTCAGATAATCCGCTAAGGTTGGCTGATGTAAGAACACCATCCGTTCCATCAGTTGGCTTTCTCGAAACAAGGACCATTGAAGAAGATTCTTTGCCCGTTCTTTCATATCATTTAAGGCTCGGATGAGTCGGTTTAAACTTCCCAGTGCGGTTGAAATCCCTCTTGCTTCCATTGCCTGTACATTCGGTCCTTCATGCACCATCGGGATCTTATCAATCCCCCGTTCCTCATAAGACCTGGCATCGACTCTTTCTGTAAGTCCTTTTTCTTCATACAGTTCGTTACACATCTTCGCCCAGACACTTCTCAATTCTTCCAAGGTTTCTTTCCTGCTCCAATCCGTTGTATGTACCGCCCGAAATACCGGTTGTCCTTTCTGATTCAAAACCGTCTGTCCATCCGGTGTTAATACTGGAACCTTTTTTTGTTTTTGTCCCCAGGTACCATCTTCCTGTAAAGGGCGGATGGGAACCATGATGTGCATATGGGGATTGGGTATTTTATCCTTTGCTTTCTTCGGATCATGGATCGCTAGATCTGCGATCATCCCTCTTGCGACTAACTGTTCTTCTACGAATCTTCTTGCAAGCTCAATATTTTCTTCCATAGAAAACTCATTCATCAAGGCAATATCAAAGCTGTGTGCCAGCTGTGCTTTCTTATTCCCTTCGATCCATTCTACCTCATTCCAAAGGGTCTCCCTGTCTTTGAATCTCTCCGGAGCCTGTTTTGGAAGATGGATCTCCGCTAATACCACACCGCCTTTTCTCGTATAATCACTCACTTCTCCATAATACGTACATTCCAGTTTTGTACCGGCTCGGTAAGCAGCACTAGCAATGGCAGACTGCCCTTTTCCTCTGGATAATTGATTCAGATGAAAGTGATAACATCCCATCTTACTCATCTCCCTGTGGCAGTTCACCTTGTTGCATCGCCTTTAATAATGCTTCCTCTTCTGCTAATTCTCGTTCTTTTGCTTCTGCAGTTTCCGCCCGTCCACGAACCATTTCATGAACGACATCACAAAACTTACAAGCGGGATTATGAAGAAGTTCATCCATCAACTGATAAAATTCTGCCTCGGTCAGATATTTGGTATCTTTACAGATTGCTCCTATGGCTGCTCCCTTCTGGATCAACAGATGGGTTCGTGCCTTTCGCTTTTTCTTTTTCTGTGTGTCTATATAATTCAAGGATCTCTGGATCCTGTGCTCTGCCTGTTCCTTCTCAAGCTTTGCCTGTTTCAATGCAGCTTCTGTTTTTTCAATCTCAAGAAGTGCTTCTTGGGTATATTCCTGAAATGTTTTCTTCTTCGCCATATAGTTCTTTTTCTCCTTTTTCAACTCTTCCATTTTCTCTGTTACGGGATAGGCATTTCTGCCGGAAGGGGAACCCTTCTTCGGATGGATCATCCGCAAACACTTTCGGAATTCCCCTTCAGAAAGATGCTACTTCCGTAGGACGCACATACCTTGTAAGGTATATAAGTGCGCTCTTCTGCTTTCAGCATCCGAGTTTTTCTTACTCAAACGGAAGTTCTTCTCCGTCTGGAAGATGCATAAATCCATCCGGATCGGTATCTTCTTTCTTTTCTGATCCTGACAGTTTCTTCCCTTCTGCGAAATAATGTTCTTCTACGATCACATTGATGGTATAAACTTTATTCCCCTCCTGATTCACATAACTTCCTGTCTGGATCCGTCCGCTTACTAAAATCTTCAAACCTTTTTGCAGATATTTTTCTACAAACTCAGCATTTTTCCCAAAGGTAACACAAGAAATAAAATCTGTTTCTGCCTTTCCATCCTTTCGATATCGTCTGTCTACTGCCAGCGTGTATCGTGCCATTGCAGTACTGTTTTCATCCTGGAGATATTTCACCTCCGGATCTTTTGTCAATCTTCCCATTAAGATTGTTTTGTTCATGTAATTTCTCCTTTCTCTTTTCGTTTTTTCTTTGTTCTTGAATCAGGCCCGATTCTTTTAAGGCAAATGTAATTTGTTCCTCATATATCAGAACGTAGAGAGGGGTTTTTACAAATAAAAATGAATTTTATTTTTTTCTCTCATATAACGAAAGGTTCAGAGGGGAAAATACAGGGTGGAAAAGGAAATTTTTTATTTTTCTGCACAAAAATACCCCTATGACTTCAAAATCGAAATCATAGGGGTACCCTCTCATCTATAAGGGAAAGGACAGTTATACAACTAATTTCTGGCAAAATAAAAAGCAAGTAAACTGATTTTATTCAATTTTTCAAACCAAAAACTATTTATGTATTATTTCTAGCGCACTCAAATCCTGTTTCAAATCAGATAGCTTAACTGGATTTATCGAATATTCGTCATAGAATTTAAGAGTATATTTTTCTTCTAATTTTCTCATTGTTCTTTCATATAATTCCAAAAAATCAATTCGTTTTTCTGATTGTAGTGACAAAAACAATACTTATTGCTGGCGGAATAATTGTAAGCAACATTGGAATAATAATCTGCATTGTTTCATTTGATTTTAAGAAGATAAATAGAATACTTGCATAATACAAAACAACTACGCATATAATAAAATATTTTGAAATCTTTAATTTCTTTGAAATTTTACTATCGGCTTTTTCTTTCCTTTGTTCAATATCTGAAATCTGTAATTTAAGATCTTCTTTACGTTGTTCATTTAGTTCGTTATTCTTCTCTTTCAATGCTTTATTCTTTAATTCCGCTTGAGTTCGCATTTCTTCTCTTTCAGATTCACCTTTCCGAATTGTTGATACTAACAAAGTTTTTTCTTTTTCTGATTGCCGTAATCTACTTTGTAACGTTTCTTTTTCTGACTTATATATTGCAAGTTTATCTTCAGAAATGAATGATAGCACATCTTCTAAATCGCCTACCTTAATATCTTCTGGACGTTTGACTTCTTCTCTTAACATCAAAATATTATCAGCTAATTGTTCTTCATCAATCTCTTTACTATAAAATTTCTGTTTCGCTTCATCAAATTTATCCGCTACATTTTGCGTTAAAATTTTTGATAATACTATACGCGATTTTAATATCACATCAAATGTTGAAGGAAAAGCACTAGCACCAAATCCTTTGTTCAAATCATACCACAACCTATTTGTCAAAACATTCATATTAATAGCTAATGGTGCGTATGCTTTATTGTCAGCAAACTCCATAGCCATTTTTAACATCTTCCCCGTTTCAGTTAGTACAATAAAGTTGCTTTTCCTTAAATCGCATGTATATTTACCTTTCCTCAAAATATTAACATAGTTTAAATGTTTAATATATCTTAGTTTATCATCTGATATATTATATTTTGCAATTGTTTCCGGACTTTCTAGATTATATTCATGGTTTGAAGCCGTATAATAATTTCTCTTTTCTTCTTTTAAGATAGATTTGTTTCTTAAAAGTGAATAAAATGCTGTCTTTTTTGAAATAACATCCGATGAGCTTTTGCAATCTTTAACAATTTCAGACATCGCATAATTCTCAAGGGAAACATATTCTTTTCCATCCACAATATCTATTGCTTTATCAAAAAAATCATTAATTTCATCAAATACTTCTTCGAAATACCTAACTTTTATCACATTGTGTTTACTTTTTAAATTCATTTCATTAATAAGGGAAAATAAATCTTCTGCTAATTTCTTGAATACACTTCCATTATATCCGGCCAAATGAAATAGTATTTCATTTTCCACATAAATAATTATTTCATTTTTCCATGCAGATGTATCAGAAATATTACTATTATAATTTAACCCTGCGAAAAGCACTGCCCCTTCCTTTATCTGTAGTAAATGAGCTTGGAAGTCTTCGTTATGTTCATTTTCTAAAATAAAAGCACTTATTAGATCTGAAAACCCATTTGAAAGCGAATTATCCAACAAAAAAGAAGTGAAATCTCTTACTAATGTTCTAATTTGCTCTTCACGCAATGCACCTCGCTTTTGTTCAACATATCCAACAAGAGAATCTATTAACTCTTTACTCTTATTTGATGCATTTTTCATATTTTCTGTTATGCCATTCTCATCTGTTGGAAAAGACGTAACATCCACAATATACACATGATTACTACGTTGAACATAATTCAACCTTCTTATCGAAGATTGAACTACATACTCTGGAATTTTCGAAACCAAATTGATTTTTTATCTCTTCGGTAAGTTCAGTGATTCCAAAAGAATATAATTTTTTCTCCATAATTACATTTTCAGCAAACTGGGAAATCACAAAATATACATCTCTTTTTCCATCATCAAACAATTGTCTATAAGTGACATAGGACGCTAAACTTTTAATTTCTTTATCAACTACCACTATTATATCTCCTTATCCGCGATGCAAATTTTTTATTCTGTTAAACATTTTGCATACTCGTAAATACGCTTTAACATTCCTTCTGATGTGCCAGCAAATGGCTCTTTTTCTTGCCTACAAAATCCAAGATACGAATTGAATCCTAGCATATAAACAGCTATTGCCATCGCTAAATCATCGGTCTCTTCAGTATAAAGTTCAGCTACCCTTTTTAATTCTGAAATTACAGTGTCTTTTGGAACAGATACTGTCCCTTCTTCATTAACAACTTCATTTATTACTTCTGGCAAGGCCATACACATTTTATAAAATGCATTTTCATCGCCAGTGACAACTGCATAAAATTGATCCATACTCACACGTCTAATTCGTCTGTGTTGTACGTTCTTACCATCTACTTTTGTTGTCCACTTAACATTCTGCGAATGTTTTGCAATAGCTTCAACCAAAAAACAAGCGCAATCATCATCATCTAGAAGTTGGCTCTGCATTTTTATGTATGTTTTAGCAGAAGATGCTGAATTCATAGTATTATGTTTATTCTTCATTTCCACATATAGTGTGTGGACGATATCTCCGTCTGGCATTACAATACCATCTGGATTTCTATAGATTACATCCCAGCCTGTCTGTGGCACTTCACATCCTTCAAAATAAGAAAATATATTCTGATGAAAATATCCTATATCATTGTTATTAGACTTATCTCTCTGACGGAATATTTCATTATTTACAATTTCTTCCCAACTTATTTTATAAACAGATTTATCGAAAATCAATTTAATAGGGTCAATAATATTACTGTTAAATCTTTTTAGGTCGAAAGATTCTAATTTTTCGCCATATTTTAAAATAGTTTCCTGTACATGCTTCTTAAAATTATTTTCTGAAATAAAAGATAAATTCCATGTCATTATTTAATCGCCTCCAATGCTTTATGTATTTCTTTTGCTATATCGTAAGCCAAATTAACCGGAACAGCATTTCCTACTTGTTTATATTGAGAAGAAACATTTCCGCAGAACTCCCAATCATCTGGAAACGATTGACATCTTGCATTTTCTCTTACAGTAAATGGCCTAGCCTCTAACGGATGACATCGTTCAGTTTGTTTTTGTGATGGTGATGTTAACACAGTAAGAGATGGTTCATCCAAGCTCATCCTACGCAAAATACCTGTCCTGCCGCCTTCCATATCCCAACAACTTTTCATATATTCTTTTGCAATTACAGGATTAATATCTCGCCAATAGCCACCAGGTGGTACTAATTCAAATATTTTACGTTTCTTTTCTCCATACTGAACACCTGGACCATCTGGACAATCCAACAAAACATCTCTTAATATTGGTTTGTAATCACGTGGTTTCGGAAATTGATAATGAACCTTTTCTAACAAATCATTTCTGATTCCAATAGTTATTAAACGTTCTCTTTTCTGTGGATTTCCATAGTCCCATGCATTCAAAACTTGCTTCTGAATTGAATAACCCGCTTGTTCGAAAATACTAGTAATTGTAGCATAAGTTCTTCCTTTATCATGTGTCAAAAGACCACGTACATTTTCAAACAAAAACATTTTGGGCTGTAATTTTTGTAAAAATGTAGCATAGTGATAAAAAAGTGTTCCCCTTGCATCTTCCAAGCCTAACCTTTTGCCAGCATATGAAAATGCTTGACATGGTGCTCCACCAGAAAGTAAATCTAATTCACCGGCTTTGATTCCAAAATATTCTTCAAGATTAAGACACGATATATTTGCAACATCATCATGAATAACACGCCAATTAGGTCTGTTTACTTTAAGGGTTTCAGCAGCGTCTTTATCAAATTCAATCAATCCAATCGTATCGAAACCAGCTTTTTCAATCCCCAACGCTAATCCACCCGCACCAGCAAAGAGTTCTATAGTTGTAAATCCTGTTCTATTATTATCCATATTCATCGGCTTTTCAATTTCTATAATATCACCAATATCACAATTTAAAGTAGTGCAAATTTTTTCCATACTTTCAAAAGAAATTGGTTCATTTTTTCCCATTCTTGCTAGTACATTAAAACTTATGCCCGCTGTTTCTTTTAAGTCTGTTTTGTTCATGTTTTTATCAATCAAAAGCTTCCAAAGTTTATTATAACAAATTCCCACAACTCTTCCTCCATTCGCATCATTGTGTCATATCAGTCTATCATAAAGAGCGTATTATGGCAACTTTTTTTCTCACGATATCATTAGTTCATCTCATTCAACACAGATTTTTATACAACCCAATATGCACTAAAAGGAATACAGCATTATAAATCTTTTCTTTGCTCATAACTCGTTCCCTCCGGTGCAAATTTTACTATACTTCTTATAGCTTCAAAAGCAAACACACCAACTACTTTCTCACTAAAAAAGACTAGAAGAGACATTTTCTCTTCTAATCCTTTATACTTTATCACAGAATACTTTTTGCTTTTATTTTTCTCATGGTCACGAGGCTTTTTTCGCTTAAATCGTACCTTTTGAACACGTGTTGTTACATATAAAAGTCTTAACCCCACTAAACACTCTTACCTCACCTCATAAACAACCTTCACAAAAACTCCTCTTTTGTTACATCTATATGTACTGTACTCTTACTTACCCCAAATCGCTTCGCCGTCTGTCGCACCGTCGCCTTTGTCTCTATAATATACTCCGCAATTTCCACTGCTCTTTCTTCGATATAATCTTTCACAAAAATTCCCCTGGATACATCTTTTTACAATGTATGCAGGGGAAATAAAGATTATGTTAGAACAGTTCAAACAGGGATGGTGCATCAAAAAATATATCATTGGGCAAACACAAACCATATATTTTTGCAAATTCATTTATAAATTGATTTGACGGTTCTTTATTTTCTTCATAATCTTTTTCAAGAACTCTCTTAATTTCCTCAAATTTTTCATAAGCTTCTTCCTGACTGCAATAAATAATTCCATACATGATTCCATAGGAAACATAAATTTCATACTGATTATTATCTGCCGAAAATATACTCACTTCAACAGCTTCATCATAAACTTCACATATTTCTAAATATGTATTTGAATAATGTCTTCTTTCTTCCGAAAAAGTATCAGTCACATTTCTCCAAATTCCCATACCATTCTAGCTCCTTCCTATATTTTTTCTTCTTGAATTTTTCTCATTAGAAAATCATCTTATCTATACCGAAATCCATATTCTTTTTTCAGTCTCTCATATATCTCAAACGCTACCGGACAGACTTCCACCGCATTCAGCACACTATACAGACTCTGCAATCTATCCGATTGATCCGTATAAGGATATTTTTTACAACTCTCCGGTCTGCATTCTCCTAATTTGCAATTACCGTCCTCTTGCAGAAAATCGCACGGCTTATTCTTTGTCTCATATGTATCTTCTACTTCATTTTTAATCAAATACCTCTCAACAAATTGCTCTTTTGTCAAATCCAAAATTTCCGCATCTCTTTCCAAATCTTCACTTGGAATACTTCCATGATACATTTTACAACAGTTTCTACATCTGCTACAATCATAAGTTGAAAACAATTCATCGTGAAGTCTTTTAAACTGTTTGTCCAATTCCTTTTCATCCGCATGGCATTTTAAAAATGTACGAAATTCCAAATTCTCATTTTCTTTTTTCTTTGCTTCAAATCTTACTTTTCTCGGTGCAATCATCAATTTTCTCCTTCCTTTTTCTCTTCTGTAATACAAAATGCAATCTCCAACAGTTCCGCCGCCACCTGATGGTTTTTAATACGCATCAAATTATCCCAAGCATCTTCCTTTCCCAGCAGATTCATACCTCCATGCCACACCAGCTCCTCATCTATGACTGCAAATCGTTCCTCTACTTCTTCTTTTGTTACAACATTGATAGCCACATTCTGCATCTCCCGGATCAGCTCATAACACATATCTGCATTGCCATATATAACTTTCTCTGGAGCCGTTGTAATGACTGTAACACTCACACCATTTTCCTGGCGTTCTTTTACCAATACTAACAACCTATCAATCTTCTCCTGCCGGATATTGGGACTGGAAATCACGATTGATTTTTCTGCCTCCACCAAATCCTGCTCAAATTTTTCCGTATAATTGCCAGAATCAAATATCGCATGAACAACCTGTTTCTCTTGCAAGTCTCCTGTCCAAACAGAAAATCCTGTTTTCTTATAAGTTCGAAGTCTCTTTCCATACATTTTATTAAATTTTCTCATATGCGTATCAATATAATCATACACATAAACCGCTTCTTTTCCCTCGTAATCACGATTCAGTCTTCCTATATACTGTTCCAAACGCCCTTCAAAAGATACCGGTGCCGCAAGCATCAGTACATCCAATCTCGGGAAATCAAATCCTTCCCCTATCTTTTGACCAGTCGCAATCAATATAAGATTTTCTGTACGTGGAACCTTTTTTAATCGTATCCGTATTTCTGCATTTTCCTTATCCGAATTATCGCCATACAAGAGAAATACATGGTCTGCTTCGTCTTTTAACATATCATACAGGATTTTTGCATGTTCTTTGTATCGAGTTAATATAACCGGAGTCTGACTCTGTGAAATACTTTGTTTTACATCATTTGCAATCATTTCATTTCTCTCTTTGCTAGTGCTGATTAAACTATAGGCTTTATTGATATCATTCCTACTATCCACAGTATCGATCACTCTTGTATATCTTGGAACAAAATAATGTCCTATTCCCTGCTCTTTGGCTCTTTCCAATGCTGTGAAGCGATGCCTTAATGGTCCCAGCATCATATATATAATTTTATCCAGATGATCACCACGTTTCGGTGTTGCTGATACCCCATAAACATATTTGGCATTAATTTTCTGCAACACTTCCATATATGTATGTGATGCTGCATGATGACATTCATCCACAATAATCATTCCATAAGCATGTTTTAAATTTTGAAACTTTCCTTTGCTGTACATGGAACCAACCATTGCAACATCTACAATACCCGTCAAAGTATTCTTAGTTCCATGCAGAACACCAATTGCACTGTCTCTTTTTTTCTTTCGTCCCGTCTTCGTTTCATACTCCGGCGGTTCTTCCCTGATATCAAGAAATTTATTCAGTTCATCTACCCATTGACTAAGCAAATCTTTACTCTGTAATAAAATCAGTGTATTCACCTTTCGTTCCGCAATCAGGTAACTGCACACAACTGTTTTACCAAATGCGGTTGCGGCCTCTAGCACACCATCTGAATCCTTTAGCAACTTCTCCGCCGCAAGTTCCTGTTGCAACCGCAAATCACCTTTAAATGAGACTCTAATTGGGAGACCGATTTCCCTTTGATCAGATATCTCGATTGGAATTTCTGCTTTCGTACATTCCTCAGTAATTCGTTCTCTTAATCCTCGTGGCACTCGGATATAGCCATCAATATCTTTCCCTAAATAAACAGCACTAAAATTATAGTAGTTCGAATATCCTAATCTCTTGTTCTTATAATACTCCGGATTATCAAACGCCGCCAGACTACGAATTTGATTTTGTATTCTTGGCATAAGATTCAGCGTATCGACATAAACACCATTACTGAGTACCATATGAAGTTTTCCAACCACATCCGTTTTCACAAACTCGCACTTCTTTTTCCATGGCTTTGGTCTGCTATTTATATCAATACTTGCAATCTTTCCTTTGCTTTCCGCTAATTCTGCCTGCCACTTTGCCATATATTTTTCAATATCCTCTATACTGAGTTTTTCTGTCCTATTAAGCAAAATGTCCCATTGATCAGGATAAGCATTCCAATTTCCATCTACAAATGCGCTGTTTCCATTTTTAAGCGCCTGTCCCTGCAATGGCAGTGCAATCAGATTGCCAATACTGCTTGCCACATCCTGAGACGGATACATACGGTCATAGTAATGAAAGGACTTTAAATTGACAGAAGCCGCCCCTTTATCTAACAGTAAAAATCCAAAGTTTCTGGCAACGGAAGCCGCTATTGCTTTTTGAAAAAATATCCATACATGAGCGCCTCTCCCTGAGCGTGATCGTTCCACTAACGGTTTAATTCCATTTATCTTACACATCTTTCTAAGAGCATCCACTTCTTTATGCCACTCATTATCCATGTTGGCAAAATCTGTTGTTTCTGCACCTTTTTCGTGATTATCAAAATCAAACACGAGAAATCTGCATGTTCCATCTGGCAGCAGTGGATATACACCGATTACGTCCGAACCATCTTCCTTATATCCCAGCAAATGCGAAACGATTTTCTTCACGTCCAGTTTTGTCCATTTTTTATTTTCACACTCATCGCAAAATATCTTTTCTCCACGCTGTTTCGGACAAAGTTTAACATCCCATCTATTATCACATTGTGGAAAATAACCGCCATTTTTGCTGCGCCTGGCATAGACATCCTCTCTTCCCCAAAACATAGAAAAGAAGCGTATCGCCATCTTCTCCGTAATAAACGTAGGATGGACAATACGCGCTCCCTGATCGAGATCATACTCTTCTGCATTTTCTATTGTCTCTTCAAAAGGATTAGTCTCATCATATGGAATATTTTCTTTTTTCAATTTATCTTTTAATAATCTATTTTCATATTCAAGTAACCGAACAATCTTCCTCAAAGTTTCCGTATCATATGCTTCTATATTCATACCGCCACCTGCAATTCTCAACACACAAGTTCCACTTTATATATACGGTTTTATCGTAAACACCGTCTGCTCTCCGACCTTTTCACTTGCCAATTCAAATAGATTTTCTTTCGTTGCGAACAGATTTTTAGGATTTCTTCCGATAATCAGATACTGATTTTTATCATCTAACGAAATATACTTCCGTGTATCGTCATTCAACAAAATATCTGCATTATCAATGACAATCAGTTTTCCCTCTGTCTGGCTGAGTATTTCTTTTATATCTTTTTGATAGTCATAATTATCCAAACACAAAATCTGAGGATTAATCGCCATACATTCTCTGATAAACGAAAATGTTGCTGTTTTCCCTGTCCCAGAATCCCCCATTAAAATTGTTATATTATTGGTAAATGTAAAATCCACCATAAACGAAGTATGCACTGTTGAAAAGTGTTCCATTACAACCGGTTTACTCTTCATTTTCCCACCACTCCTTTAGTTCTTCGTAATCCTCGATCACTTGACATTCTCTACTAGTCTGAGCCTTCACACGTTTCATGTTAAACGGAATCATTGCATATTCACTATATACATATCCCTCTTCGAAACTATACAATGTTTCCAAAGCATTATTTCCACATTCTTTTAAGCAAAACACCTTGTCCGGAAAATACAATACATTCAATACTGTTTTACATCCCGTAGAAAGTTGATCTATATTCAGCGTAATATCTTCAAAACGTGATCGAATTTTATATTTGCTGATAAGTTCCGAAACATCTATCAGTTGAATATACTTTGCCGCTTTATCATCTAGTCTCGTTGCCGTATTTTGATTAAAAAAGATATCATTCAATTCTATATATTCTTTATCTTGAGGTATATCTTTCTTGTGCTTAAAAATCGTTATCATGTCACTACCTCCAATCCAACTTTCGAAAACTGTAGTTTCAATGAACTTCCCATATAAATTCGTTTCATTTTATCAAATACAGATAATCTGCTATTATCTAACCCACAGATGTCGTCTTCCTGCCGTTCTTTCCATTCACAACATGACTTTATCCAACATTCGCCAATCACACCTTTTGACACTTCAAATCCAGTATTTCTTGTCAAATCGAATAGTAACTTTGCCGATAATTGCTCAATATTATGTTCTTCAATATTTTTATCATATTCCACAATTTCTCGTATTCCTTTATAATCGAAATTATCATCCTGCAAGAATTTTACAAGTTTGTGTCTTGCTGTGATTGTTCCGGCTCTTTTTTCTAAAAACTCATCTTTTGGAGCATAAATCCATTCTATCAATTCTTTAAACTCTAAAAGAATATACTCAAAGCAAATAATATCCAACAGAAAAACATTTTTCTTCTCACTCACATATCTCTTCAAACGCTTCTGTTCCATTACAACCTGAAGATTATCAAAAGAATTATCAAAAACAATAATATATTTATTCTCTATATCCTGCAATGCCTTTACCGATTTCACCAATTCACTATTATTCTTTTTACTTTCAACTATTACATCCGGATAGAGTTGTTTCATGAAATTTTCCCAAAATATATAACTTGCTTTTCCTTTCCGATCTTCTATCCATAAAAAAGTTTTAGCCATGATTCTTCCACCTGCTTTCTATATTCTATTTTAACCGATTTTCATCCATAACACAATAAATTCACCTAAAAGAAAAAGACCGCATTTCTGCGATCTTTCCCTACTCTATCCCCTCTCTTTATCTCACCTCATAAACAACCTTCACAAAAACATCTCTTTTGTTACGTCTATATGTACCGTACTCTTACTAACTCCAAATTTCTTCGCTGTCTGTCTTACCGTAGCCTTCTCTTCAATAATATAGTTTGCTATGTCAACTGCCCGTTCCTCAATATAATCTTTCAAGGAAAAATCCCCCGAAAACATTGTTTTTACAATGTATGCGGGGGATTTAGAGGGTATGAGTTGCTTTTTCGCTTACTCTGCCAAAACCTGCTTCCAGACTTCTGAGTCCTTGTTCACTACATATCCGCTTCCGCCTCTGCCTTTCACATCTTCTACCATGTTCAGCATCAGCACGGTTTCGTTGTTCATTCCTTCTGTATTATAGACTGCAAACCAGCCAAGCTCGGTTCCGGTTGTATCTTCCTGAGATTCCTTAATTTCTGCAGTTCCGGTTTTGCCTGCAAGAGCTACACCGGGTACCTGCGCAGCAGCGTGTCCGGTTCCCTCCGGATTGCTTACCACTTCTTTTAAATCTTCATAGATTGTTGTCGCTGCCTCTGGGGTAAATGCATGCTCTACCCAATAGGACGGCGCTTTTCCTTCCTCAAGCTCCAGATAAGGCAGAATCATATTTCCTTCATTAAAGAATGCAGAATAGATACAGGATAAATGAAGGGGATTTACCAGCATCTGTCCCTGTCCGTAGCCGCTGTCTGCAAGCTGTACTTCTGTTGCAAAGGTTTCTCCATTGGAATACTGCGAAGGAGTCATACCAATGTCAAAGGGAATATCCTGTCCAAAGCCCAGCTTTTCAAGCTGCTCTCCAAAAGTATCTGCACCGATTTTTAAAGCCGCTTTCGCAAAATAAATATTGTCAGAGTAAATCAGCGCGTTTTTCAGCACTGCTCCATTGTATTCATGAAGGGTTGTCACCTTATAGCTGCCCCAGCTTTCGTCCTTTTGCCAGGACAATCCGCTTGCACCAAAATCTTCCTCTGGGGTAAATGCCCCTGTGGTAAGACCGATTCCTGCAGTCACTGGTTTAAAGGAAGAACCTGGCGCCCAGGTTTCTCTCACCCTGTTGTACATGGGCTTATCAGGATTGTTGTTCAGAACGTCCCACTTCTCCTGTGAGATTCCCAGTACAAAATCCATACTGTTAAAAGAAGGCGTAGACACCAGAGCCAGAACCTCTCCGGACTTGGGCTTCATCACTACAGAACAGCTTTTATCCTCTTTATATGCCTCATATAACTTTTGCTGCCACTTGGCATCAATGGTCAAATGGATTTCCTCTCCGTCCTCAGCCGGCTTCATGGCAAGCGCAGTCTTTTCCTTGCCTTCTGCATCCACGATGGCAATTTTGTATCCTTCTTTAGCTCTTAACCGCTCTTCGTAGAGCTTTTCCAGACCGCTTTTTCCTATTACACTCTGCTCATCGTATCCCTTATCCTTCATTTTCTCCAGCTCTTCTGCGTTAATCTGCTGTACATAGCCCAGCAAATGTGCAGTGCTTTCCCCATATGGATAAACTCTGCTTTCTGCTTCTGTAATCAAAACTCCCGGATAGCCCAGAAGCTTGTCCTGAATACTGGCTCCTGCTGACGTTCCGTCCGGGCTGACATAAGGCTCGTTAAGCTGGGTCTGGGTCATTTTCTTTAAAGGCACAAAACTGTCCTCTTTTACCCAAGATGCCTGTAGCTGAGCTTCTATATTTTCCGGTGAGGTTCCCAGAACCTCTGCAATTCCTTTGATGTCTGCTTCTGCCTGCACATTCATTTTTCCCGGTACAAGTCCTACAGACTGTACAGTTCCCTGTCCTGCCAGAAGCGTACCATTTCGGTCATAGATACTTCCTCTTTTTGCTTCCAGAGAAGTCACACTTACTTTATCGTCCTTTCCCAGATCCGGAAAAATCATGGAATCCTGCCATACAATGCGCCACTTTCCCTTTTCCTTCTCAAAAAAGGTGTTGGCATCATAAACAATTTCCCCTGCCAGAGTTTCCATGGTGACACGATAAGATAAGGGCTGGCTTACGTCCTGCTTTTCAGGAATATCCAAGGAAATTTTTTCTGCCTCAATTCCCTCATAAATATTTTTATTTCTGGTTACAAAATCCTCTTTCTCTATACTGTCTTTTGATGTTGTATCTAAAAGCGCGTACATTTTATCATATTCCTGCTTCTCGATATATCCCATGTACTCCTCTAAAACAGTATCTCTTGTATCAGAAAAAATATTTTTATACAGAACAATGCCTGCAGCAAGAGCTGCTAAAACCGCAACTCCTCCGATTTCCAACAGTAGCAGACGCCTTCTCTTTTTGGATTTTGTTCCTTTCTTTTTTTCCATGGATTATTCATCTCCTGTTTCTACAGCCTTCTCTTTAATCGTGGCTGTAGAACGGATAATCTCACATGCACGATTCCAGAGTACACTGTCTTTAATCACGTTTTTATCTGTGTAATAGGTTTCCAGAGTTTTTACATCCGGAAAACCGCTGGTCTTTGCAAATTTTTCCAGCTCCTTGTTATAATCCTCTTCTGTCAGTTCAATTCCCTCTGCATTGAAAATCCCCTGTACCACCAGATTCTGCTGCAAAAATTTCTGCGCCTGGTCGGTAAGCGCCTTGTCCTCTTCTTTCTCAGAAATATTCTGTTGTTTGATGTAATCGTCCAGCGTAATGCCCTGTTGTGCCTGATACATGGCATCAAGCTGTTCTCTGACTTCTTTTTTAGCAGTTTCCAGCATATCCTCCGGATATTTTTCAAATTTGGTGTCATTTACTACAAGAGTAAACAAATCTGAATTTATCTGACTTTCATAATCTAGATCCGCGCTGTTCTGCATAAGCTCTTTTTGTTTTTTCTTATATTCTTCTACGGTCTTATACTGTGTGTTTTCAGCCACCCATTCATCTGTAAGCTCAGGCGCCTCTGAAATACTGTTGATTTTTACCTTAAACTGCACCGCTTTTCCCTGCATTTCCGTTGCCTTATAATCTTGAGGAAAAGTCAAATCAAGCGTAACCTCCTCACCCTTCTTATGTCCGATGAGCCCGTCTTCAAAGCCGCTGATAAACTGTCCGGAACCAATGAGCAGATTTTCACCTTTCGCAGAACCGCCTTCAAATTCTTTGCCGTCCATATATCCCGTATAGTCAATGTTTACCGTATCTTCATTCTTTACAGGTCTGTCCTGGGTGACTTCTACCTGCTTAACCGCTCTTAACATGTTATAGTGAATACTGTTCTCAACATCTTCGTCTGTGATTTTCTGCTTTGGAAACTTCTCCTCTACCTCCAGATTTTTATATTCTCCCAGAGTAATGTAATCCGCCAGGTTTTCCACGTCTGCAGCAACTACTTTTCCCTCTTGATTGGTCAGCACAAACTCTTCCTCTGCTGCCTGTTCTGTCTTTGTGGTTTCTTTTTTATCCTCTTCACTCTTTTTTTCTCCGCAGCCTGCTGCCAGTCCCAGAATCGTCAGGGTCAGCAAAAGCGTTACGATTCTTTTCTTCATATCTATAAATTCCTCTCTGTTCTGTTTACATTTCTAAGAGCAATTATGCCACAAAGTCCCTGCAACCGTCAACTTTTCAGTTGCCTTTTCCCTGAAACAATGCTAGAATAATTGAAGTATGAATTTAGCGAAATAGTAGGAGGGTCAACACAAATGCTTACAAAAGTGTTACTGATAATTTTGATTATTTTAATTATCGGACTTGTTGTCCTGTATTTTCTGGGAAAAAAAGCGCAGAAAAAACAGGAAGCACAACAGGAACAAATGGAGGCAGCAAAACAGACGGTTTCCATGCTGATTATTGACAAAAAACGGCTTCCCATTAAGGAGTCCGGTCTTCCCCAGATGGTCATTGACCAGACACCAAAACTTATGAGGCGTTCCAAACTGCCTATCGTAAAGGCAAAAATCGGACCAAAAATTATGACATTAGTTGCAGACGAATCTATTTATGACTTAATTCCGGTAAAAAAGGAAGTAAAAGCTGATGTGAGCGGTATCTATATTATCGGCGTCAGAGGTCTGCGTGGTTCTCTTACACCGCCTGAAAAGAAAAAGGGCTGGTTCAAGAGAATGAAAGAAAAGGCTACAAATATGAGCAAAGAAAAATAATAAGGATATGCAGAAACCCCTTTCAGAGAATTTACGCTTCTGATGAAAGGGGTTTTATTTGCGCGAAACAGTAAACCAGATTTCACATCTCACACAACTCTGTATAACATAATTTGCTGCTTTCCTGTTCTCACAGGGAAAATTCTCCTGCGTCCTTTTGCCTTACATTCACGGAAATCCGGCAGTCTGCCGCATGCTCTGCATTAATCTCCAATGCATAATCAATGGAAATATCCAGGCCTTCCGGCTGTTCCTTCACATCAATCTTTGTGGCAGCAATCCCCATCTGCAGATTGCCGAAAGGGGTTGCATAATAGGTGAGATTCTTCTTATTTTCTTCAAAAATCATCTGCACATTAGTAAGCCCCTTTCTCTTTACTTCCACGCTGTTTTCAGAAACCTTAATGCTGTTTCTGGTGCTTTCCGTAAAGCCTTCCACTGCCTCGTCAAAGAAAATATAGTGATGCCCGTTCTTATAATAATAATCTCCCTTAGACACCAGCTCCACTTCCTCCGGTTCTCCTGCATCTATGCTCTGCAGTCCTTTCACTGTTACTAATACATCTTTTGTCATGATTAATACTCCTCAATATTTATCTGCTTCGTCATCTTCACATCATATGGCAGAATCGAATTGGCAAATGCCTGAAAATACTCCTCCTCATCACTGACAAAGAAACGGTAAGGAAATTCCTCTTCTGTCTGCTCTTCATTTTCCAGTCCCTGTTCTTTTAACAAACGCCCCAGTGCTCTGGCTGTTTCATAGGCAGGGTTTACCAATGTTACCTTATCGCCCACCAGCTCTCTTAACATAGAACGCAGGAGAGGATAATGGGTACAGCCTAAAATCAGGGTATCAATGTCCTGCTCTAAAAGAGGTTGCAAATACCTTTCTGCAACTTCTATGGTTACCGGATCTTTTAGCCAACCTTCCTCCACCAGAGGAACAAATAAGGGACAGGCCTGACCAATCACCTGTATTTCCGGGTCTGATTTCTGAATCAACATCCGATACAGGTCTGATTTCACAGTTGCTCTTGTGCCAATCAGACCGATTTTTTTGTTTACCGTAGTCTGGGCTGCCACCTTTGCCCCCGGTTCTACCACCCCCAACATGGGAATATCTATTTCCTGCTGAATGGTTTCCAGAGCCAGTGCACTTGCTGTATTGCAGGCAACTACAATAGCCTTTACTTCCTGTGTCTTTAAAAAACGGACAATCTGTCTGGAATACCGGATAACCGTTTCTTTTGACTTACTGCCGTATGGTACTCTTGCCGTATCTCCAAAATATACAATTCTCTCACCCGGAAGATTCCGCATAATCTCCCGTGCCACTGTTAATCCGCCCACTCCTGAGTCAAAAACACCGATAGGCGCAGTTTTTCTCTGATTCATAGGATAACCTCTTACCTGTCATTTTCTCGTTTGACTCTCATTGTACCCTTTACAGAGATAGATTGCAAGATTAAAACCAACGAAATCCTATGCGTACCTTCTCCTTTTCTTCCGGATTTTTCAGGATTTCCAGAAATTCCTCCTTTGTCAGCACTTCTTCCAGCTCTTCCTTTTTATCCTCTGTAACTACGCCGTAAGTTTCATCTATAAAGCAAAGAGAAGGATACAGCATACACCACCAGTTCTGTCCCTCTGCCTTTCCAAGCTTCAGCTTCAGAGCCTCATACTCGCCTTCCGGAAAGGTACAGTCCCCATACGTCTTTTCCGGAAACCAGGTCTTTTCCACCACAGCCTGAGCCTGATAAGCAAAACCCTTTTTTCTCATAACCTGCTCTGCTCTTTCCTCTATTTCCGGCAAATGGGTCAGCACTGCTTCCTTTGTTTTCTCCAAATCACTGTCCCCCGGAAGCAGCTCCTTCAGATATTCCGTAATTTCTGACTTTACCTCCAGTTTTATCTCCTGGTCCTCCTGCCGGTCACTGTTGGCAATTACATGAAAACGAAAGACCTCTCCTGCAATCCCCTGCTGAATTTCTCTGTCTAACCTCTGCCTGATTTCTCTGTTTTCCTGTTTCAAGTGTATCAGATAAATTCCTGTACAAAACAGGAGTGCTGCCAATGCTGTAAGCCCTGCCCGCAGTGCAAAGCTTTTCTTTTCCTCTTCCTTCATTTCTATGTACCTCCCGGTTTTTTCTTTACCGGGAGTATTGACGGATTCGCGGTCTTTTATTCACAGCCTCTGCAATGGGAAGTTTGGGCATTTCTTCCCCCCTGTGCCATGCATTATATAAATCCTGTAAGGTGACTGCGTCCTTTGGTTTTCCCTCCAGATTGTTTTCCAGGATTCCCGTCAGATATTCGCCTACGGAAACCTCATTTTCACTGTCCAGACTCATCAACGCTTTATTGTCCCCACAGACAAAAAACGTAGAGATTTCCTGCCACAGCCGGCTTTTCCTCCAGATACGCCAAAAGTCCTGTAAGCGCCTCTTCCTCCTCTAACACCTCTTCTCCCAGAATCAGCGCCTTTAAATGCCCCATATCCAGATATTTTTCCTGATTCTGATTAAAACGTTCCTCTGCTTCCTCTATGGTTCTTCCCCTGTAGGAAACTGCCTGCGCCTGACTTTCTGATTCTGACTCCTTTTCCTGGCCCGTAATCCGGGAGAGTCCCGGAATCCCATAAATGATTTCATATTCTCTGTTTCGATAATCCACACTCATAGAAAGAGGAAAGATTCTGTTTTCCAAAGACACGCCGCAGCCGGACAGGAAAAACGCACATAAAATCAGAGCAGCAAGAACTCTCTTTTTTCTCCCTGCACACATACTGTAAAAAAGCAAAAAGAAAAACAGCGGTCCATAGATGCTGGCAGTAATTTTTAAAAACACCTGAGGAGAAATGTCCTGATTCAGGCATACCAATGCCCCCCAGCACAATTCCTCCAGCTGCAAACCGGGCAGTTTTTTCCATTTTTATCCGCACCAGTAGCTCATGATTATAAAAGAATACACTACCAAGGGAAAAAAGAACACTGAACATCACTGCCGCCAGCCAGAAGATATCCACACGCTCCAAAAAGTCCCCGGGGATACGGATACCGGACATAAAATCCACCACCGGATATGCCTTATGCTCGTATCCTCCCAACCCGAAGCTGCCCTGCAAAAGCAAAAGCACCAGTATCTGAATGCCGGTCAGCAGCACTGCAGCGCCCCCGATGACTCTGCCTGTTTCCTGAGGTTTTCGTACATTTCCCAGAGTAACCGGTAAAAAAACAAAGGGAAGAAATAGGCAAAGCACCTGATACGTTCCCATGAGCCAGCCTTTTACACTCAATTCCCCAGTTTCATTCAGATATTCCGGTTTCATGCGGAGGATTCCGAGAAGCAGCATTCCCACCAGAATCACGAAAATCGCGGGAAAGCAAAGCTCCGCCATTCTGCCCCGCCTTTCCAGACCCTGACGACTTCCCAGATACGCCGCTGCGGCTGCCAGCAGAAGCACAGCCCAGGATACGCTCCCTTCTATAAAGAAGCGATCCGTAATACCAACAATCAAAAGAAGCAGATAGATTCCCATAAGCCACAGCCAGGACAGATAGACCAGGATAAAAATTCTCCCCATGATTTTTCCCATATACTGTATGGGATTTTTAAAAACCGTTTTCAGACGAATAAAGTAAATACACAAAAACAGATAGATTCCCATTCCGGTTAAAAGGGATAAAATCCCTTGTCTGCCCCGAAGCTGACTGCACACCGGAACAGCCAGAAAATAAATTCCCATAAGCCCTAAAAGTAATTGCCTGAAAAGCTGTCTGTGAGAAATCTGTGCATTGTCTGCAAACATTTATTTTCCTCCCTTCTTTTCCCGCTGCCTGATTCTCCCTTCCGCAGAAGATGCTTCCATACGCAGACGCACTTTCTGGTCTTTCTGTGCATACAGGGGTCTTCGTGTGAGAAAGCGAAAAGGCGCCCGAATCACACTGTCCCTTTCTCCCCTGTAGCCTGCCTTTATCCGGGCAGCAAAAGGCGTCAGATAAGGAATTCCAAAGCTTTTCAGCCCTGCCAGATGGCTGGCAGTCAGGTACAACCCCAGAAGGATTCCAAACACCCCAAGGGTTCCTCCCAGAAGAAGAAATCCAAACTTCAAAAGCCGAAAGGGCGCGGAAAATTCTTCGTTTGGAATGGCAAGGGAGCAAAGGGCTGTCACTGCCACCACCACCACCACAATGGGACTTACCAGATTTGCCTCCACTGCTGCCTGCCCTACAATCAGTCCGCCTACAATCCCAATGGTTCCCCCCAGAGGACCGGGCATACGCACGCCCGCCTCCCGAATGGTTTCAAAGGCAAGTTCCATAAAGAGTATCTCCAGCACACCGGGAAAGGGAACGCCCTGACGCGCCTCTGAAAAGGAAAGTATCAGGCTGGCAGGAAGCACCTGAGTGTGAAAGTTTGTCACTGCCAGATAAGTACCGGAAAACAGCATGGTGAACAAAACAGCCGCATAGCGAATCAGACGCTGAAGGGACACAATCTCAAACCGGTTGTAATGGTCTTCACTGACCTGCAGAAAATCACTGAAAGCTGCCGGAAGCAGCATGCCGATGGGGGAATGGTCGCACAAAAGCAGGATTCTGCCGTTTAAAA
The DNA here is from genome assembly GCF_003287895.1 of Blautia argi. NCBI lineage: Bacteria > Bacillati > Bacillota > Clostridia > Lachnospirales > Lachnospiraceae > Blautia > Blautia argi. The sequence goes on from NZ_CP030280.1 coordinate 3,038,483, forward strand.
TCTCTGCCGCACACTTATCCGGACGTTCGGTGGTCTGAAACTGGGGAAAGGGGGACAGCCAGCTGTCTTCTGTCAACTGTTCCAGAATCCCCGAGTCCAGCACGCCGTCAATGACAAAGGAATCCAGCCTATCCTCTATGTCCTGCAAAAGTTCCGGGCGTATTAAATCTTCCATATATAAAAGCTGCACCACGGTCTGGCTTCTCTCCCCAAGAGTTTTCTGCTTCACCTTTAATCTGGTATCCCGAATCCGCTTCCGCACCAGGGCAGAATTGGTCTTTACCGCATCTGTAAAGCCCTCCTTTGATCCCCGCAGAACCTTTTCTCTGGACGCCTCGGCCACAGAGAGATTGGGATACCCCTTGCTGGACACCTTAATTGCCTTTGCATAGCCGTCCAGAAAAAACACCGCATTTCCTGCCAGCATGGAAGCGAATGCTGCGTCCATGGTATCCAGAGGCTGTACATCAGAAATTCCCATACCATTATCCTTTACAAACTGGAGAATCTCCCCTGCAGGCATTTCCCACATATGATTCACCAGCTTGCCGATTACTGAATCCTCCAGCATCATATTGCTGACTGCCACCTCTATATAGACCACCAGACATCGAATCTTCTTCTCTTCTCCCAAAAGCATAGGGCGTATAATGCAGTCATCACAATTTTTCAGTCTGTTTCTGATGTATGTTTCATTTTCTTCTATATGAATTGAAATCTTACTGTCCATAAATTTCCTCCTGATTATGAAAGGATTTCCTATGCATCTAAAAAGAATCTCGCTTGCGAGATTCTCCGCGCGCGAGCGGTGCCGTTCTCGGCTAAGTTCCTTTCCGCGAGCTGTGCCTCTTCACACGAAGTGTGCTTTTTTCTTGCATAGGATTCCGAAGGCTTTCTTATGCAAGAAAAAAGAGAGGCTTTCACCTCTCCTTTAGTATCCCGCGATTTTTCCATTCTATTCCTCTGCTGCCTGCTATTCCTGATTCAGGCTGCGGATAATGGCTTTCTGCTGATTATCAATATGCACTTTGATATATTCCAGGGCTTTCTTTTCGTCCCTCTCTCTTAATGCCTCACAGATAGAACGGTGTTCCTCTGCAAGAGTTCTTCTCACTGCAATATCTTTCAGATATTCCATGCGGTAGCGATACATCTGCTCTCTTAAATTATTCAAAAGCTGCACCAGTCTTTTGTTATTAGTGGCATTGTAAATGGTATCGTGAAACTCCACGTCTACCTCTGCCAGTTCTGTGAGATTGCCGTCTTCAATAAGCTTTTGAAAACGCCCTTCAATTTCCTGCAGCTTCTCCAAATCCTCTCTGGTAATCCGCTCACAGGCAAGAGAAATTGCCAGCACCTCCATGCCCTTACGCACTTCCAACACATCGTTTAAATCTCTCTCTGTAATAGACGCCACCTTTGCCCCTTTTCTGGGCGCCATGACTACCAGGCCTTCCAGCTCCAGCTTACGGATTGCTTCCCGAATGGGGGTTCTGCTGACTCCCAACTGGTCTGCCAGTGTAATTTCCATTAATCTTTCACCTGGCTTTAATTCTCCCTTTAAAATTGCTCTTCTCAGCGTATTAAAGACAACATCTCGCAAAGGGAGATATTCGTCCATCTGCATTTCTAACTCCATGCTATTTCCTCCTTCCGCCGTTGTTAAATACTGTTGTCAGGAAAACGGTTCGTGCAAGACGGCTTTCTCTCAATGCCTCACAGGCATGTTCCGCCAGCTTTTTATCGTCAAATAATCCGAATACCGTAGGACCGCTGCCGCTCATCATGGCATTTAAGGCGCCATGGTCTTTCATATGATTTTTAATCTGCTCAATAATCGGATAATTGGGAATGGTCACGGTTTCCAGAACATTTCCCATAAGGTCAGCAATTTTATTCAGATTATGCCACTGGATTGCCTCCAGCATTTCATCAATGGGCGGGTGATATTTCAGCTCATTTGCATGAAGGTTTTCATAGACAAATTTGGTTGATACACTAATGCCCGGCTTTCCTATGAGTACATAGCAGTCCGGACAGGCAGGAAGAGGACGCAGCTTATCTCCGATTCCCTCTGCAAGCGCGGTTCCCCGAAGCAGACAATAGGGTACGTCGGCTCCGATTTTTACACCTCTTTCCATTAAATCCTTTACAGACAATCCCAGATGAAACAAACGGTTGACTCCAATCATGGCAGCGGCAGCATCTGAACTTCCTCCTGCCATACCTGCTGCCACAGGAATAAATTTCTGCAAATCCACAGTCAGTCCTTCCTGAATCTCAAACTCGTCCATCAAAAGCTTTGCCGCCTTATGTACCAGATTGTTTTCATTCACCGGCACAAAGGGCAGATTCGTGGTAATTCTGATACCCGGTCTGCGGCTGATTTCCATATCTAACTGGTCATACATATTAATGGTCTGCATAATCATACGCAGCTCGTGATATCCGTCTTCTCTTCTGCGTAAGACATCCAGACCCAGATTAATCTTTGCAAGTGCTCTTAATCTCATGTGTGTTCCTCCCGCAATCTTGTATTTCGTATACAATATGCCGAAGCAAAATAACGATATTGTATATTGTATCCGTTTTAGTACACTCTATTCTATCCGAAAAAGGGGAATTTTTCAACCGGTAATGGGAAATAATCTTTCATGCCAATATCCAACCTGATATACCCTCCTTTGTTCATGGAACACACTTTCCTATAACTCAAAACAGAAAACCCCGTACGGGAACAAAAATTTCCACATACAGGGCTTCTTTTCTATTGTATAATCAGGTCTGTAATCCTTCCATTTTTCACATCAATCAATCCCTTATCCGTTATTTTGAGGGCAGGACTTACCGGAAGCCCAAGCGTTCCCAAAGACATAATCGGATTGTTGTGCTCATATCCTAATTCTTCCAGTGATTCCCGCACTCTTTTTAAAGAACAGGCAATTTCTTCTACACTTTTTTCTGAAAGAATCCCGCAAACAGGCAACTCCAGTTCTGAAAGAACTGTCCCGTCTTTTACTGTAAGTATTCCGCCTTGTAACTCACGAAGACGGTTTACAGCAAAAAACATATCCGAAGGATTATCTCCTACAACAAACAGATTGTGGTGATCATGAAAATAAGTTGTCGCAGCGGTTCCTGTTTTCAGTCCGGCTCCTGTCATAAATCCATAACCGATATTTCCATTTTTTCCGTGCCGCTCGATTACCATTGCAAGAAGGCAACCGCTCTCCTGCCACTGAAGCTTTCCCCGTTTTACAGGCATTGTCACCAGCTTTTCTGTGGTTTGCGTTCTGTCTGAATGAATTTCCATCACGCGAACTGTCACTTCTGTACAGTCAGGGCTCAAAGCCGCAGGAAGGGGTACCTGAAAATCTTTTAAAGTAATTGCAGGAAGCTGCACACTGCGATAAAAATCCTCCGGAAAAGCATAGGAAACAAATTCTTTTTCCGCAAAGTCCTCAGAAAATATTTCCAACCCGTTTTTATACACATAAGCCGGTTTTAACACAGATGGATCACGAAGTAACTGGAAATCTGCCAACTTTCCTGGAGCAATGACACCACGGTCATATAAATGCATACGCTGACAGGGTGTATAGGTGGCGCAATAAATTGCGTATTCCAAAGGAAATCCAACACTAAGCGCACGCTCCACAACATAGTTGAGCTGCCCTTTTTCATGCAGCACGTCCGCCATTGTATCGTCTGTCACAAAACAGCAATACTCATACAGATGATTCTCGCAAATATATTTCAGGATTTCCGGCTTCACCATTTTATTCTGGATTTCAAAGAACATTCCATTTTCCATACGCTGCCGTACTTCCTCAAGGGCATGTTCCGTATGGTCACCGTTAATCCCCAGGTATAAAAATTTTGCAAGTTCCAGGTCAACGAGAGATGGACAGTGGCCTTCTATCACATATCCCGGATATTCCTCATGGAGGTATTCAAGAAATTTTGTTATTTCTAATTCATTTTCCTGAATAATTTTTCGATAATTCATGATTTCGCCTACACAAACCACGTCTTTTTCTGAAAGCAAATGCTTCATATCCTGATAGTTAATACTGCCCCCGGTTGTTTCCAGCATTTCATTGGTAGAAGGTACACTGCTTGGAATACCATAAAAAATATCAATAGGCGCGTTTTTAGCTGCAGATATCATTTCCAGGATACCGCGAACCCCTTTTACATTTGCTATTTCATGTGGTTCTGATACAAGGGTTGTCACACCATACTGCGCCACACAGTTTCCAAACGGAACCGGTGTTGTCATAGAACTTTCAATGTGCATATGAATGTCTACAAATCCCGGTATCATATACATACCGTCAGCGTCCACAACTTTGTCTGCCTGGAATGGCGTGTTCTGCTTTCGGTCAATATAATAAAATTTTCCATTTAAAACAGATACATCTGCCTTCACAAATTTTTTAAGATAAGAATTAAATACGTTTACATTTTTTATAAATAAAGAAACGTGTTCCATAACACTTCACCTCTAAACAAGTGTGTAGAAATAGAGCAGACAAACCGCTACTAATACATACATAACTGGTTCGATTTTTTTCATTTTTCCGGCTGCGATTTTCATGAGTAAATAAGCTGGAAGCGCTACACAAATACCATTTGCAATATTATTTGCAAAAATAGTGAAGGTCACACAGATAAATGCAGGAATATATTCTGTAATATCTGAATAATCAATATTTCTCATTCCGCTTAACATATTAATTCCGATAAAAATCAAAACCGGACTGGTTGCTGCTGATGGAATAATAAGAGCCAGCGGCGCAAGAAACAGAGCAAGTCCAAAACAGATGCTTGTGAAAATCACAGTAAGACCTGTCTTACCGCCTGCCTCTACTCCGGCAGAGGATTCCAGATAAGTTGTCATACTTGGCATACCGAATAATGCGCCAAAGCTTGTAGCTATCGCATCAACTTTAAAACATTTGTCGATTCCGGGAAGGTTTCCATTCTCGTCCAAATATCCTGCTGTTGCCCCAACGCCTAATACAGTTCCAAATGTTGAGAAAAAATCCGGTACAAACAAGGCAATTAAGAATGGAATATAGGCAAAATCTAAAGCTCCTATAAAATCAATGTTTAAAAACTGTTCTCCGATATTTGCCGGAAGGGAAAAAATACTCTCCGGTAATTTCGTTACACCAAAAGGAATTCCGATTACGGTTGTAATAAGAATCGCCAAAATCATACCACCAGGTACATTTCTGACTTTGATGACAAGAAGAAGGAAAAATCCAATGACAGCAACCAGTACAGAAGGAGAAGTCAGCTCTCCAAAAGCAAGATTGTTTTTGTCTGCATTTGCAATAATAAGACCACAGTTTTTAGCGCCTAATAATGCGATAAAAAGGCCGATTCCGGCACTGACTGCGTGTTTTAAGCTGACCGGAATCACACGGACAACTGCTTCTCTAAGCCCCAGGAAAGAAATCAGTATAAATAAAACTCCACTCCAGAAAATAACTCCTGCCGCAACAGGCGCACTGATTCCTTCGTTTGAAATCATAGAGGCTACAATCCCAACACTTCCCAGTCCCGGTGCAAGAGCAAACGGACGATTTGTATAAAGAGCCATGGCGCAGCTTGTAAGAATAATAAGCAGTACCATAACAGTCAGCATCACATGTTTGTCAAAACCAGCACCGCTTAAGATGTTCGGAACAGTTGCTAAAACATAGGCCATTGTGACAAACGTGGTAATTCCTGCCAGCAATTCTGTTTTCACATTCGTGTGAAATTCTGAAAGTTTAAATTGTTTTTCAAACCAATTTTTCATTTGAGAAACTCTCCTTTTCTTTTATTAATCTCTTGATAATCCGAATGTATCTATTGTATGATAGAAAAAATGGGAAGTCCAATTCATATTTTCCATAAAAACTATGCCAAAATGGAATAGGAGGTTGTTATGAATTTTACAGAATTAAACTATATCCTATGTATTGCAAAGCATCAAAATTTAACGAAAGCCGCACAGGAGCTATATGTTTCCCAGCCAACACTTACGAAATATTTACAAAAACTAGAGCGAGAAATGGACGGAAAATTATTCAGTCGAAGCGGTAACAGTTATACGCCTACCTATCTCGGAAGAAGATACATGGAATATGCAAAAAAGGTGCTGGCAGTGAATCAGGACTGGGAAAAAGAATTACAGGATTTAACTTCTCACAGCGAAGGAGAACTGAATATTGCCTTTCCACTTATGCGAAGTTCCTGTATGGTTCCCCAGATTATGCAGATTTTTCATGAAAAATATCCGGGAGTAAAAGTAAATCTTCTTGAAGAAGCTTATGCAATACAAGAAAGGCTGCTCCTGGACGATCAGCTGGATTTTGCGATTTTCAATGAAGTAAAGCCTCATTCTAAATTGGAATACGAAACCCTGTTTCATGAAGAAATCTTGCTGGTCATGCCGGAAGACCACCCACTGGCTTCTATGGGAAATGAAAAAGAAGGCTATCCGTGGATAGATTTAAAACTACTGAAAGATGAGCCCTTTGTCCTGCATTTTCCGGAACAGAATACAGGACAGATAGCATTGGAGCTGTTTGCAAAATACCATATCCAACCGCCGGTTTCAATCAGAAGCCGAAATACTGTAACTTGTGTAAAATTGTGTCAACGTGGATTTGGAATGTGTTTCATACCTGAAAATTATATGAAAAACCTGGAATTGAAAAAGAGTCCGGCCTGCTTCTCTATCGGAGAACAGGGAGTATTTAGTACATTGTCCATTGCATACCGCAAAGGCGCATATCTTCCGGTATATGCAAAGGATTTTATTAATATTGCGCGGGAATATATGTGAGATTTTTCTTATAGAAGCAATAATCTTTCGAGGAGCTTTCCTCCTGAAATAAGGAACGGGGCTGCCTCACGAAAATTCGTGCAGCACCCCCTGAAATGAAAGGTTTAACAATTTAATTTTTCCAGCCCTCAGGCAGATATTTTAGGGTTCCCTGAATCATATCGTCTACCAGATCCCTTACCTGTGCTTCTGTGCATTTCTTGCCTTTTACCAAAGGGTCATTCAAAAATGCCTGTACAACCAGCTCTTTATCGCAGGTCAGCGCTGCCTTTAAGGTTGTTTCATGATTCTCCACATGAGGCATCATCAGTGCTCTTACCTTTTCCGGAATTTTTCCTGCCACCACCGGACGGATTGCATCTCTTTCAAAGACCGCATTGGTTTCCACCACAGCAGAAGCAGGGAGGTTTGGAATCTGCAGCGCTGTATTGGGAATATTTACATTGCTCACAACCCGTTCCAGACCGCAGAGAGCTTTTATTAAAAGGATTCCCTCTTCTCCTGTAGGCTTCAGTTCTACTTCTTCTTCGCCTTTTAACAACCTGCTGCTCTTTTCCAGGCGTTCCTTTAAGTCCTTTTTTCTCCAATCCACAGTTGTCAGACCGAATTTCCAGCCTGTCACTGTTTCCGGGTCATTTAAGTATTCATCTCCAGGCATAAACTCAGCCAGGTGTCGGTCGCCTGCTGCCGCAATCAGTCCATATCGCTTAAATAAATCAAATTTTACTCTGTGCGCGCAGTTAAAAGCGCTGTTCGCCCAGTTTTTATCTGGCTCATTGTAGCCTTCCTCATAATGTTCGTCAATGTATTCTCTGTAAATCGGGAACAAAATCAACGCCTTTGTAAGATGCATAGTCAAACCAGGTAAAATGATTAATACCCAGTACATTGACATGAATATCTCTTCTGTCTATGTTTTCTACCTGCAATTTTTCTTCTGCAATGGCTTTTAAAACCTTCTGCGTTCCAAAAACCTCATGGCAGCAGCCAAAAGCCTTAATCTCAGGGAAGGTGTGATACAGTGTCTTTACACACAGGCTCATAGGGTTGGTATAATTGATAACCCAGGCAGAAGGCGCATATTTCTTAATGTCCTCTGCAATTTTTACAAACATGGGAATAGTACGCAAAGCACGTATGATACCACCCGGTCCGGCCGTATCCCCTACAGACTGATAAATACCAAGGCGTTCCGGCGTATGTACGTCAACTGCCATTTCATCAAAGCTACCAGGCAAAATAGAAATCACAATAAAATCCGCCCCGGTCAAAGCCTGTTCCATATCCGTGCAGGTTTCGTACTTCCATTTGCCCACAGCCTCTTCTCTTTCGGAAACACGATTTCCAATCTCCTCATTAGCCTTTGCCGCTTTCTCATTTAAATCATACAGGCGAATGGTTCCGCTCATATCTTTTTCCAACGCCAAATCAGTCATAAAGGTCCACGCCCAACCGCGGGAACCGCCTCCTATATAAGCAATCTGTACATCAGACACTTTTCCATTTCTGTAAATCATAAGACATTCTCCTTTTCTTTCCATTTCATTGTTATACTTATCCCTTTAAGCCCGAGGTGCTGATACCCTCTACAATATACTTCTGCAGGAAAATAAATATCAGCATAATCGGCAATACCGACAGAGTTGCCATGGCAAACATGGCTCCGTAATCCGAAGAGGAACCCGGGTCACTGAACAGCTTCAGCGCAAGGCTCACCGGATATTTTGCTGAATCATTAATGTAAAGAAGGGCGGACAGGAAGTCGTCCCATCTCCACATAAAGGAAAAAATACCGGAAGTAATCAACACAGGCAGCATCAGCGGGAAAATAATTCTTCCGAAAATCCCGTAATAAGAACAGCCGTCAATCTTTGCTGCTTCGTCAAGCTCTCTGGGAATTCCCTGAATAAAGTTCATCATCAGGTAGGTAAAGAATCCCTGGACAGCAAAGCAATAAGGAATAATCAAAGGCATATAGGAATTTACCCAGCCAAGCTTCTGATACCAGAGATACTGAGGAATCATCAATACCTGTGCAGGAAGCATCATGGAAAGCAACATGGCAACCACTAAAATCTTCTTTCCTCTGAATCGGCATCTGGCAAGTCCATAAGCCACAATAGAGGAAGAAAAAACAGTTCCTACAGTTGCCACTACCGAAATAAACAGGGAGTTTTTGAAAAAGGTTCCAAAGCCTACTCCGGCAAAGCCTTTCCAGCCGTTAATATAATTGTCCAGCGTAAATTCTTCAGGAATCAGCTGTCCTGCTGTAGTAAAAATAGTATTTGTATCTTTAAAGGAACTCATAATCATCCATACCAGCGGATAGATCATAATCAGGCCGAATATGGTAACGATGACATGATAAATAATTTTTCTGTGCATTTTTTTCTTCTTCATAGCCCTTAATTCCCTTCATCGTAAACCCAAAATTTCTTTGTTGCAAACAGCACCAGTGTAATCAGCCCAATAAGCAGCAGCATAACCCAGGCAAGGGCTGCGCCGTATCCTGTGTTGTAGAATTTAAAGGACTGGAAATAGGTGTATACGGTGTAAAACAAAGTGGAATCCATAGGTTTTCCCTGTGTAATAATAAAGCACTGGGTAAAGGCAAGGAATCCGTTTATCATCTGCATAACCAGGTTAAAGAAAATGGTTGGTGTCAAAAGAGGCAGGGTAATCTTGAAAAACTTGTTAAATTTATTTGCCCCGTCTACATCTGCGGCTTCATACAATTCTGACGGAATCTGCTTTAATGCAGAAAGGAAAATCAGCATGGAAGAACCAAACTGCCAGACCGCCAGAATAATCAGCGTCCAGATGGCTGTCTTGGTATTTCCCAGCCAGGCAAAATCTGCGGGAAAACCAAACACAGACAAAATCTTGTTTACCACCCCGTCTGCCGCAAACATTCTCTTCCACAAAATTGCCACTGCTACAGAACCACCGATAATGGAAGGCAGATAATACACAGCCCTGTAAAAAGCAGAAGCCTTACTGCTTTTTACCAGAATCATAGCAACAATCAAGGCAAAAATCAGCCTCAGCGGCACAGAAACCAGGGCAAAATAAAAGGTTACGCCAATGGATTTCCAAAATTTCGGGTCATCGGTAAACATCTTAATGTAGTTATCCAGACCGCACCACTGAGGTGCGGAAAGGATATCATAATTACAAAAAGAATAATAAAGGGAAATTCCCATGGGAACGATCATAAATAACAGGAAGCCGATAATAAAGGGCATGGTGCAGATAACGCCTGCTGCACTCTCGGTATTCAGCTTTTTCCGTATGGACATCTGCTTTGTCTTCTTCATACTTTTCTCGACTCCTTTTCTTTATTGTGCGCCTGCCTCCATAAAGGCATTTCCTTCTTCAAATAATTGTTTTGCAGCATCGTCAGCGCTAATCTGACCGTAAAGCACCTGTTCTTCCAGGTTCTTCAATAAATCGTAAACCTCATTTGCTCCGTTTGGTGCAGCTGGATTAATTGTCGTACAGGAAGGAGTTACCACTTCATTGATATAACGGACAATCTTCTGATTTGTTTCATCTAATTCCGGTGTGATTGCCTCAGATACCTTCTGAGAAATAGGCACCCCTCGTTCTCCCAGCAATACCTTGTTACATTCTACAGAGTTTGTAATATAATCCAGTACCTTCACTGCTTCTTCCGGGTTCTTGCAGTCTGTGGTTACGGCAAAGAACTGGCTTGGTTTCAGATAATTGGATTTTGTCAAATCATCAGACGGCCAGGTTGTAATCCCGATTTCCACACCTTCCGGCGCTGCCTGCTGAATGGCTGCCAACTGATTAGAATAAGCAAAGGCACACCAGGACATGCTGTCTTCGCTGCTTCCGTAAACCATGGGATCCTGTTCTGCAGAACCTATGGTAATCTCTGTAAACACGCTTGGATCTACATGCCAGCCCTCTTTTACTGCCTGCTCTTCCAATGCAAAAATGGTATTGATGTCTTCCGGACTTTTGGCTCCCAGCTTTCCTTCTTCAAAGAAAATCTGATCTTTTGCTCTCAGCCAGTATTCGGGCAAAGTTTCATGGTTGTATCCGATATTGGTACGAAGCCCTGTTTTTTCCTTTATTTCTTTAGACAGTTCTACAAACTCATCCATGGTCATTCCGTCCTTTACTTCAATTCCTGCTTTATCCAAAGCCGTTTTGTTATAAAGAAGCGCCGGCGCATTGACGCCATTACATACTGCATAGGTTTTTCCATCTACTTTTGCTGATTCCAGAATGCTTTCGTCCGCATCTTCCAGATTCAGAGTTCCGTCCTCAATATACGGTGTCAGATCCAGAAGCAGTCCGTTCTTTACATACTGGTCATAATACTGCAAATCCATCTGTACAATATCCGGCATGGTATGTCCTGCTGACGCAGTTGCCAGCTTGTTCCAGTAATCATTCCATTCAGAAAACTGTCCGTCAAAAGTCACGCCCGGATTTTCCTCGGAATACATTTCCAGAATCTTGCTGGTACGCTCATTTCTCACCTGATTTCCCCACCAGGCAAAGGTCATTTTCCCGGAATCCTCTTTTTTTGCATCATTGCTTTCCTTCTCACCGCTGCTTCCGCCGCAGGCTGCCATGCTGCACACCATAGCCATACCTAAAACCACTGCTAATATTCTTCTTTTCATAATCTCTTCAACCTCTTTTCCTCACATTTTCTCACGACGTCGTTTTGTGATTTTTATTATAGACAATCTTTTCTTTAGAAGAAAGAAACAAAACCTAGTTCTTTTTAGACGAAACCGTGCATTTTTTGCTCTCAGATTGGTTTTTTTCGTATTTATTGCTATAATAACAACACCGTTAGTTAAGAAAGATGAGGCAAATTTTATGTTTTGTAAAATAAGAGAAAAAGTTGCAAATGCACCTTTATCAAAGAAATTTTTAATGATGCTGCTTCCGGGTATTCTTTTGTTTGCATTTTTTATCCTTGCAGGCTTTCTCCTGATTATCCGCTCCGGCAACCATATGCTGTACCAGACTTCCGGAGAACTGCTCTCCTATTCTGCTAAAGATATTTCCCGGAATCTTCAGTCCGTACAGGGTATGGCAAACTTTATTCTGGAAGACTCTACCATGCAGACCGCTCTTTCAGAAAGCAAAGACCAGAAAGAAAATAAGATTCCTTCTGATGCGTATAACCGGATTCACGCAACATTAAATACCTACTATCAGAAATATAAGTCCCACTATGTGGACTATGTACAGGTAGTCAACAATAAATTTTCCGTCCTGTCCTCTGGTATTGACTCTCACGTTCTTCCTCCTGAACTGCAGAAAGAACTAATCGAAACTGCCCGGGTACAAGACGGACGACTTTGCTGGATTACGGATTACTGCGATACTTATGGAATTTTTCTGGTGAGAAGTCTTAGAAGGATTGAGCATCTGAAACTGGACGAACTGGGGGTACTGATTATTAATGTCAACATCAAAAATATGATAGAAGATATTTCTGCTCCAAACCGGACACAGGATTCTGTTTCTTATATTTTATGTGAGGACAGCCAAACCCTCTATGCGCCGCCTGCCTTAAAGGATTATCAAAAATCTGCCCTGGAGCAGATTCCAGACGGAGAATACTCTATTCAAAAAATAGCCGAAAAACGCTACTTTACCATACGAGGACGTATTGCAGCTACCGGTTGGGATTACTTTTGTCTTTCTCCTTATGAAAGCATGTACAAAAATTTCCGGTTTTTCCAACAGCTTTTTATTTTTCTTTTGTTTTGCAGCCTTCTGCTCTGTATTTTGCTCACCAAAGCGCTTCTAAAACCTCTGGTGGCACACTTTGATTTATTAATCACAAAAATTAAGGCATTTGGCAATGAAAAATTTGAAATTATCCACTGTCCTTATTCTTATGAAAATCGTTATGATGAAATCGGTCTGCTTCACCAGCAGTTTGATTCCATGGCACTGAAAATACAAACCCTTATCCGGGAAAATTATGAAAACAAGCTGCTGGCGAAGGAATCTCAGTTAAAAGCTCTGGAAATGCAGATTAACCCTCATTTTCTGTATAACACTCTGCAGACCATAAACTGGAGAGGCAAGCTGTTAAAAGATGAACCCATTTCCCTGATGACCGAATCACTGGGCAAACTGCTGCGGATTACTCTCAGCCGGAAAAACAAGGACTCCACCCTGGCGCAGGAACTGGAACTGGTAAGATACTATATGAACATTCAGGGAATCCGGTTTGAGGACACCCTCCAATACAAGGTAAACATACCGCCTGAGCTTTTGGATACTTATCTGCCCAAGTTTACCCTGCAGCCTCTGATTGAAAACGCCATTCACTATACCCTGGAAGATGACAGCGATGAATGCTTTATTTCCATTCAGGCTCATCAGGAACTCTGCGGTATTGTCATCACTGTTTCCAACACGGAATCCCGTTTTGAAGAGCATCTTTTAGAAAAACTGCTTTCAAAGGAAATCCTTCCAAACGGATTTGGCATTGGTATTTTAAATGTTCACAAACGACTGGAACTTGCATTTGGAGATGCCTGCAGTCTGGAATTTATCAACGAAGAAAATTTTGCAACTGTAAAAATAACCGTACCTGACAGGAACGGAGGAAAAAAGGAGAAACGGACATGCTTCGATTACTGATTGCTGACGATGAAAAAATCATTCGGGAAACCATGTGCAGTATTATAGACTGGAAAAGTCTGAATATAGAAGTGGTGGGCGTATGCAAAAACGGACTGGAGGCCTATGACGCCATTTTAGACGAGTATCCGGACATTGTGCTTACAGATATTAATATGCCGAAATTATCCGGGCTGGAACTGATACAGAAAATCACCCAAAATCGGGACAATATCCAATTTATTATTCTTTCCGGATATCACGATTTTTCTTATGCCAGAGAAGCTATGCGGTATGGTATCAAACATTATATTTTAAAACCCTGTAATGAACAGGAAATCATAGAGGCAGTGCAGGACGCTATAAAAGAGCATTACAGACAGCTTCCCTCTCAAAATATAGGACAAAATCCTCTGTTTTCCGGAGAATATCTGCAAAAAAATCTGATGTATAATATTTTACTTCAGCTTTTATCCTCAGATTTGCCAACAGAAAAGCTGCCGCCTCTTTATGAATCTTACCTGGACTTTTACCATACGCCCTATCATTTATGCTATGTGTTTTTCCTGGAAGAGGTCTTTGTCAGCTCCTGTATCTCCCTGATACAATCCTTTTTCAAATCCTACGGGATTACGGCTTCCTTTGCCTATATTTATGTGAAAAATACTCTTGTATTTTTCTTTGCAGAACCTCCCGAAGGCGCTTCCTTCTTACCAGAGCTTGGCTCCTTTCTGGAAGAAAAAATGCCCCAAACGCCCTGTTCCTTTCTGGAAGAAACCTATGACGCCCTTCTTCCTCTTCTGGAAACTCTGCGTCGGAAGGTAAAACGTTATGAAACCATTTATCTGTATTCCGGGACTCACCCCATTACTATCTGTAATTATAATTATGTATTTCAGAAAACCCTGGAAATTTCTGACTGTCTGGCAAAAGAAACCGAGGAAACCGCACACAAAAATCTTCTTGAAGAATTGAAGCAACTTTTGCTTTCTGTAAAGGATTTAGACTTTCTCCGCTCTCTGGTAAACAGTCTTTTGCTGAGAGCCATGCAGACTTTCACTTCCCTGCCTGCTGCCGAATTAACGAACTTTATGAAATTCGCTGCTTCCGTATCCTCTAATCAGGAAATCTGCGACTTTCTTTTTGAAAAACTGGAAGTATTGTATCCGGCTCCGGTTATCAGCGGGGGGAATCTAAAACCCTTTATCCAGGAGATTCTGGACTATACCAACGAACATATCGGCGACTGTAATCTGACCCTGAAATGGATTGTAGAAAACCAGCTCTTTATGAATGTGGACTATGTCAGCCGTCAGTTTGTCCTGCAGACAGGAATTAAATTTTCTGCCTATCTCAATGAACTGCGTATCAAAAAGGCAAAACAGCTTCTGATTAACTGCGACGCTGAGAAAATTTATACTATTGCAGAACAGGTTGGGTGCGGAAATAATCCCCAGTATTTCAGCCATCTGTTTAAAAAATATACAAAAATGACACCAAAAGAATATATCCAGAAAATGAAAGGAGAAGAGGGAGCTTCTTAAGGCTCCGGAAAGTCAAAAGCTGCTGCCAAAACTACTTCTTTGACAGTTTTAGCAACAGCTTTTCCCATTCCTATTTTATTCCAAACAAGTTCTCTGCATTCTTCCGTGTCACTTCTATGACCTTTTCCGCGGAAACGCCTTTTATCTCTCCTATCATCTCTGCCACATAGGTCAAAATAAGCAGAACAGTTCCGCTCCCCTCTGTGTGGTTCCGGCGCCAGATAAGGCGCGTCTGTTTCCAGCAGAAGATAATCAAGGGGTGCATACTCCACTACTTCCTTTAGCTTCTTTCCATTCTTGAAAGTCACCACGCCGCCAATGCCAAGAAAATATCCCATGTTCATGTATTCTCTTGCCTGTTCTTTCGAGTAGGAATAACAATGAATCACGCCTCTTAAATAATCTGCCCGCTCTGCCTTCATAATGTCCAGGGTGTCCTTTGCCGCGTCCCGACTGTGTACAATAACAGGCAAGTCTGTTTCCTTGGCAAGGTCCATCTGACGCACAAACCACTTCTTTTGCACGTCCCGTCCTTCCTTGTCCCAGTAATAATCCAGACCGATTTCGCCGATTGCCACGATTTTTTCCAAATCGCAGAAACCACGCAGCGCCTTCATTTTTTCTTCGTCCAGCACGCCTACCTCGTCCGGGTGAATACCCACAGCTCCGTACACAAAGGGATACTGCTCTGTCAGCTTTACGGTATCCAGAACTCCCTGAAAAGACGCGCCAACATTTAAAATAGTTCCCACGCCTTCTGCATGCATGGATTTCAGAAGTAAGTCCCGGTCTTTTTCAAAAGCTTCGTCATCATAATGTGCGTGTGTTTCAAATATCATGGATTCCTCTCTCCTTCAGTCTTTTGTATACCATTTCCCTGAATAAAGCGTAGACCACGGAAGACAGCGGGATAAAAATCAGCATGCCCACGACTCCCATAAGGCTTCCGCCCACGGTAACGGCAACCAGCACCCAGATAGAAGGAAGTCCTACCGAACCGCCCACTACATGAGGATAAATCAGATTTCCTTCTATCTGTTGCAGCATCAGGAATAAAATCACAAAACCAATTGCCTGCATGGGGTTGGAAACAAAAATCAGAAAAGTTCCCAGCACACAGCCGATAAACGCTCCGAAAATCGGTATCAGCGCAGTAAAGGCAATGACAACGCCGACCAAAAGCGCATACGGGAATTTCAGAAGGCTCATGGCAATAAAAAACATAGTTCCCAGAATCACGGCTTCCAGACACTGTCCTGTCACAAAATTGGCAAAGGTTTTATAGCTTAAAGAAGCCACCTTTAAAGTTTTCTTTACAAATTTTACAGGCACAAACGCATACAGCACCTTTTTCACCTGCACAGACAGCTTTTCTTTCTGAAGCAGAATATAGCAGGCAAAAACAAATGCCACACAGAAATTCATCAGAGAATTAATCACGGTTTTTGCCACTGTAAAGGTAGAATTTAATACATTTCCGGCTCCGTTTTTCAGGAAATCAATGGCTGTCTGAATAATTTTATCCCAGTTAAATTCAAGGCTCTGAATCCACAGTGAGATTTCCTCACTGTCCGGGAAGGTACTTACCGCCCATTTCTGCAATTCCGGAAGAAGCGCTTCGATGTTGTTGCTGATGCTGGCAACCGTTGTTCCAACCTCCGGAATCACTACCAGAAGCACAATCTGAACCACCACCAGCACGAACAGAATGGAAAGCACCAGACTTGCCAGTCTTACCAGTTTTCTCTTCTTGACTTTTCCAAACAGCCTTTTTTCCAGAAAACTCATAGGCAGATTTAAAATAAATGCCATAGCGCCGCCCAGAATAAAAGGAAAGACAATTCTGCCCACAAACACAAATCCTGCCGCCAGATTTTCAATTCTCTGCACTCCTACATAAAACAAGACTGCAAAAACAATCAGAAACATCATATTCTTCATGTTTTTCTTATTAAATTCCATAAATACCCTCCCCGGAATCTTTTATTTTCCGATTTTCTTACGAACCCATTTAATAAACTGGATAATCGGAAGGTTGGCAAGAGATAAACCGTACATAATCAAAAGCTGTGTAAGGTTCAGAGTCTGTACCTGGAAAATGCTGTGCAGCCACGGAACTGTCATAACAGCTGTAATGAGCAGCACACCGATTCCAAAAGCTCCTGCCAGGTAAACGTTATTGAAAAATCTCTTTGTAAATAATACAGGTTCGTCTGCTTTACAGTTAAATCCATGTACCAGACGGGAAGTACACAGAGTTCCGAATGCCAGGGTAGACGCCAGAAGCGGACTTTCCTGATATCCGATATAGAAACCAATCATAGTCATAATACCAATTACCAGACCTTCGATTCCAATCTTGGAAAGGAAATTTTTTGTCAGAATGGACTCATTCATTGGTCTTGGCTTTTCGTTCATAACCGTTTTGCTGTGAGGCTCCAGTCCCAGGGCAATTGCCGGAAGACTGTCTGTCAAAAGGTTGATAAACAACAGATGCACAGGTGCAAACGGTACCGGAAGACCTGCTATAGAAGCGTAAAGCACTGCCAGAATACCTGCAAAGTTTCCGGAAAGCAGGAACTGAATGGCGCTTTTAATGTTTTTATAAACATTACGTCCATTCTCTACTGCTTTCACAATAGTCGCAAAATTATCATCTGTCAATATCATAGATGCAGCATCTTTGGAAACCTCTGTTCCTGTGATACCCATTGCCACACCAATATCAGCCTGTTTCAGAGCAGGAGCATCATTTACACCGTCGCCGGTCATGGATACAATATTTCCCTTATCCTGCCATGCCTTGACAATACGAATTTTGTGTTCCGGTGAAACACGGGCATAGACAGAAATTCCTTCTACGAAATCTTTCAGTTCTTCGTCTGTCATGTTTTCAATCACAGCGCCTTCACAGGCCTCGGATTCATCTTTCAAAATACCGATACGCTTTGCAATGGCTGCTGCTGTTACCTTATGGTCACCTGTAATCATAATCGGTTTAATGCCGGCTTTGATACATTCTTCAACTGCAGCCTTGGATTCCTCTCTCGGCGGGTCCATCATGGCAATCAATCCAAGGAAGGTCATATCCTTTTCATCATCTACGGTAAGGGTGGTACCTTCCGGTACGCTCTTATAGGCAAATGCCAGTACACGCAGACCATTTCTGGAGAATTTCTGGTTCTGCTCTTCGATCTCCTGAATATCTGCCTGAGAAACAGGTTCTGCCTTGCCGTTTTTCTGAATGGTAGTTACTCTGCCTAAAAGCACGTCTACCGCACCTTTTGTCACCATGGTAGAGCCTGTTTTTAAGGTATGCAGGGTAGACATCAACTTTCGGTCACTGTCAAAAGGAACTTCGCTGAAACGCGGATATTTTTCCCTTACGGTTTCTGCCGGAACACCCAGCTTATCTCCCTGATTAATCAGGGCTGTTTCTGTGGGATCACCGATTTCCTCACCGTTTTTGTTGGTAGAGTCGTTACATAAAATACTGTGGCGCAGAAGCTGTTTCTGAGCATCGTCTTCCAGGTCAATGGCTTCTGCCGGAATTTCTTTTCCATCTACATAGTAGTATTCCACTGTCATCTTGTTCTGTGTCAATGTTCCTGTCTTATCTGAACAGATAATGGACACGCTTCCCAGACCTTCTACTGCCTGCAGCTTACGGACAATGGCATGCTCTTTCGCCATTTTCTGTGTACCAAAGGACAACACAATGGTTACAATAGAGCTTAACGCTTCCGGAATTGCCGCTACTGCAAGGGCAACTGCAAAGAGGAAGGCATCTCCAATGGATTCTCCTCTGAATACGCTGATTCCAAACAGGATTGCACAGAACACAAGGATTAAAATAGAAAGCTTCTGTCCGAAGTTGTCCAGGTTCATCTGCAGCGGAGTCTTCTTCTCAGAAGTGCTCTTCAAAAGTTTGGCAATCTTACCAACCTCGGTTTCCATACCAATAGCTGTTACCAGGAAAGAACCTCTTCCGTAGGAAACAAAGCTGCCGGAATATACCATATTGGTTCTGTCGCCAAGAGGCACTTCTCCGCTGATGGCTTCTTCTGTCTTCTCTACGCCAAGACTTTCCCCCGTCAGGGCGCTTTCATCAATCTTCAGACTGGCGTTTTCCAGAATACGTCCGTCTGCCGGAACGTAATCACCTGCCTCCAGCATAACAATATCACCAATGGTAACTTCTGAAGACGGCACTTTTATCACATCGCCGTTTCTGAATACCTTTGCTTCCGGTCCCGACATGGCCTTTAAACTGTCTAAGGACTGTTCTGCCTTTACCGTCTGAACAGTTCCCAAAATTGCGTTCATGGTGATAACCACCAGAATAACAATGGCGCTTTCTGTTTCGCCCAGCAGTCCGGATACAATGGCTGCCACAATCAGGATAATAACCAGAAAGTCCTTGTACTGCTCCAGAAAAATCTGAAGTATAGATTTTTTCTTTTCCTCTACGAGGGCATTCGGACCATATTTCTGCTGATTTTTCTTAATCTGGTCCTCGCTTAAAGGGTGGGTGCTGCCATTCACAGTTTTCTGGGCTTCTGCTCGTGACATCTGATAATACTCTTTCATGCTTTTTCCTCCGTTCGTTTTGAGCCTTCTCAGGACTCTGTTTTTATAGTGTGCTTCGTAAAGGTCTTTTTTATCGCAGGAAAGAACACGCTTTCCTGTGAAATAAAAAACAGCAAGACCTTTACTGCACAGTCTGCTATGCAATAAAAGTCTCGCTGTTTCATCACGACACGGACGAGAATACTCTCATCGAGATTGACGACGCCGTAAACACCTTGCGGTGCCAGCTACTCCCTTTCATTAAAGAGAATAATAAACGATAAAGGCGGGGTTGTCAATGGGGAAAATTCGATACAGGCACAAATCCTTTGCTTTATCACTCCTATTTCCCTTACGGCAGCACCTTCCCCGCCGCCATATACAGCGCATACCACTCTTCACGGCTCAGTTTCACCTCTGATGCCTTACAGATATCTGTCAGCCGCTGCTGATTGGTTGTTCCCACAATGGTCTGAATCCTTGCCGGGTGTCTTAAAATCCACGCCACAGCAATGGCATTATTCGTCACCTGATACTTTTCTGCCAGTTCGTCAATAAGCTGATTCAATTTCGGGAATTTCTCATTTCCCAGAAAAACGCCCTCAAACATGCCGTACTGAAACGGGGACCATGCCTGAATGGTGATGTCCTTTAAGCGGCAGTATTCCAGAACACTTCCGTCCCGGTTTATCCCGGCTTCCTCATGCACATTTACGTTCAGCCCGGAATCAATGATATCGCAGTGTGCAATGCTAAACTGCAGCTGATTTACTTTTATCCGGTTTCCACAGTATTTATTCAGCAATTCCATCTGCATGGAATTCTCATTGCTCACGCCAAAATATCGAACCTTACCGGATTTTTCCAGTTCTTCAAAAGCCTCTGCAACCTCCTCAGGTTCCATTAAAGTATCCGGGCGATGTAAAAGAAGAAGATCCAGGTAATCGGTTTTCAGTCTTTTCAGACTCTTTTCTACAGATTCCACAATGTGCTCTTTTGAGAAATCATATGCCTTACCGGGAATGATTCCGCATTTGCTCTGTATAATCATTTTTTGACGCATGGCGGGTTCCACAACCTCACCGAATACCTCTTCCGCATGACCGCTGTCATAAATATCCGCATGGTCAAAAAAATTCACTCCACAGTCCATTGCTGTATCAATCAGGCTTCTTACCTCTTTTTTGTCTTTCAGCCCAGTAATCCGCATACAGCCAAGCCCGATTTCCGGTGCTTCTAAATTTGTATTTCCAATAACTAATTTCCTCATTGTGTTCCTCCTGTTTCATTACTTTCTGTTTATCCAGACCTGCATTTCTCCCAGCCCCCTGTTGTTCCACAGGAAATAAGGCACTGCTTTAATATCCACCGGTTCTTCCTCTATAGCACAGAGCGCATATAATTCTTCACCCTCTGTTCCGTTTTTCCTCTGAATACCTTTTCCTTCCAGCACCACGCAGGTTCCCAGTTCATCACTTTCCTTTTCTGTAAGTCCTTTTTGAATATCTACAGAAAGCTCGGACAGGTATTTCCCATTGTCTGCTTCCTCAATGCAATATACCAGCGGTCCCCTGATAATTGCCACTTTTCCTGCATTGTAATGCACTCTCCGATTGGACTGTACAAATCTGGGTTCCATATCCAACTCCACTTCCAGAACAACTCCGTCTTTGAAATTTCTTTCTATATAAATATATCCATTGTCCTGTATAACTGCCTCTGTTTCCTGTCCGTCTGTCTTTAACGTCCATGTCTTACTCCATGCAGGGATACGGATTGCCAGAGTAAGCGGTTTTTCCGTATCGGAAGATGCCTGGAAGCAAACAGTTCCTCTCCACGGATATTCTGTGGTCTGAACAATCTTTAAAGTACCGCTTTCCAGCTGTATCTTTGCTTCGCTTCCCATAAACAGATGGGCATAAACCGTATCTTCTTCTGCTGTGTAGAGATATTCCCACAAATCCGGCAAGGTTCTAGCAATGTTGGGAGGACAGCAGGCACAGGCAAACCATTTCTGCCGTTCCGGCTTCACATGAAATCTCTCCGGATTTCCCAGGCAGGTTTCCGGTACCACCTGCAGTGGATTTACATAAAAGAAACGGTTTCCTTCCCGGTTCATACCTCCCAGTACAGTATTATATAACGCCTGCTCCATCGTATCTGCATAGGAACGGTTTACCTCTGCCTTTAACATTCTCTGGGCAAAAAACAGTAGTCCGATAGACGCACAGGTTTCTGAGTAATTGGTATCATTGGGCAAATCGTATGGTACGGTAAATGCCTCACCGGAATGTGTGGAGCCAATTCCCCCAGTAATGTACATCTGCTTCTTTACAATATTATCCCAAAGGGTTTTGCATGCCTGCAAAAGCTCCTTCTCCCTGGTTCTGGCGGCAATATCAGCCATGGCAGTATACATATAAACAGCCCTTACGGCATGTCCTGTGGGTTCTTCCTGCTGACGCACCGGCGAATGGAACTGATTATACGTTTTGTAGGAAAACTGATTATAAGTAATATTAGGTTCCTTCTGCACAGCCTTGTTCCAGAAAGAAATTTTTCCTCTCTGCTCAAACTCCTGCTCAAAGAACTCGTCCGTTCCTCTCCGGTTGATAAAATATTCTGCAAGTTCCAAATATTTCTGAGTTCCTGTAACATCATACAGTTTTATCAGAGCCAGTTCAATCTCCTGATGTCCCGGATATCCGTGATTTTTTCCTTCCTCTTCTCCAAAGGTGCGGCAAAGGCAGTCTGGCCAGTCTGGCAGGCAATATCCAGAATTTTTTTCTTTCCGGTCCCTGAAAATAACGCACAGCGCTTTCAATAAAATGTCCTGCACAGTAAAGTTCGTGACATTCCAGCAGGTCTGTCCACTTTTTGTCCGGCTCTTCAATGGAAAAATAGGTGTTCAGGTATCCGTCCTCTTCCTGGGCTGCCTCAATAATATCAATCACACTGTCTGCTTTTGCTTCCAGCTCCTCGTCCCTCTCCAAGAGCAGAACGTTGCCAACTGCCTCCAGCCATTTGTACACATCGCTGTCCTGGAAAACCTGACCGTAAAAATGTCCTTCCATCTGGTGTGCCGCAATACGAAAATTATCAATGGCATGGCTGGGCTCTGAATCCGGCACACGGTCGTTTAAAATTTCCCATTGATAGGGAATCACCTTTTCTTTTATCAGCTTTACATAAGAATTCCAGAAAGAACTGTTCACCTTACATTCTTCCTGTTTTAATAAGCGATACTTCTCCATACTCCGTTTCCTCTATGCTTCCTCTGCAAGGATATTCAGATTTTCTTTGCCCAGAAGTTTGCAGGATATATTTCCTTTTCTTCCTTCTGTACATACCGTCACAGTTTCTCCTTTTCTCACCGCTTTCACAGTAAGTACCGCATTCCCCTGTAAATCAGTAACCACGGTTTCTGCTTCTTTTCCGTCTTCCATATTCACAAGGTAAAGGGTTACTCCCTCTGTATAATCATAGTCCGGTCTGTCACTGTTGCTTCCCACTGCCAGAATGGTATTCGGTCTTACTAATAAAGGCATATGGAAATAATCATAGGTTTCCTTCTGCCATTTTCCGCCCTCTACATTCTCTCCGGTAAGCAGGTTATACCAGATTCCCTCCGGCACATAATATTCCACTTCCCCGGATTCCTTAAAGATTGGCGCCACCAGCAGGGATTCTCCCAGCATGTACTGCTTATCCAATGTTTCACAGGCTCTGTCCTCCGGGAATTCCACAAACATAGGCCGCATCATCGGGGTTCCCTCTTCATGGGCAAGCACTGCCTGACGGTACAGATACGGCATCAGGCTGCATTTCAGCTTCACAAACTTCCGCAGTACCGCGCAGGCTTCCTCATCAAACAGCCATGGCACACGGTAAGAAGTAGAGCCGTGCAGACGGCTGTGAGAGCTCAATAACCCAAACTGGCACCATCTCTTGTAAATATCTGCAGGAGCTGTATTCTCAAATCCACTGATGTCATGGCTCCAGAAGCCAAAGCCTCCGCAGGCAAGAGAAAGTCCGCTTCGCAGGGTTTCCGCCATGGACGGGTAGCTGGCTGAACAGTCGCCGCCCCAATGTGCCGGGAACTGCTGTCCCCCTACAGTTGCAGAACGGGCAAACAACACGGCCTCCCCTTCTCCCCTCTCCTGTTCCAACAGTTCAAAGACTGCCTTATTATACAGGAAGGTATAGTAATTATGCATTTTCACCGGGTCAGAGCCGTCATGGTAAGCAATGTCTTTTACCGGGATTCTCTCCCCAAAGTCTGTCTTGAAGCAATCCACACCCATATCCAGCAAGGTCTTTAGCTTGCCCTGATACCATTTCACAGCTTCCGGGTTGGTAAAGTCCACAAGACCCATGCCCGCCTGCCACATATCTGTCTGCCATACGTCGCCGTTTGCCTTTTTCACCAGGTAGCCATGCTCCATGCCCTCTGCAAACAGCGGGGATTTCTGTCCAATGTAAGGGTTAATCCACACACAAATCTTCAGTCCCCGGTCATGGTAACGCTTCAGCATGCCCTCCGGGTCCGGGAAGGTATTGGGATCCCAGGTAAAGTTGCACCACTCAAAGCCTTCCATCCAGAAGCAGTCAAAATGGAACACATGAAGGGGAATATCACGGTCCGCCATGCCCTGGATAAAGCTGCTTGTGGTTGCCTCATCGTAATTGGTAGTAAAGGAAGTAGTGAGCCAGAGTCCAAAAGACCAGGCAGGGGGCAGCGCCGGTTTTCCGGTAAGCTCTGTATATTTCTGAATGGTTCCCTTAGGGGTCTGCCCGTTAATCACATAGTAATCCAGACGTTCACCCTCCACGGAAAACTGGATTCGCTCTACCTTCTCGCTGGCAATCTCATAGGAGGCATCTCCCTCATTATCCAGCAACACTCCGTATCCCTTGTTTGTAATATAGAAAGGAATGTTCTTATAGGAAATCTCACTGGCAGTACCGCCGTCCTCATTCCACATCTCTACCACCTGGCCGTTTTTTACAAACGGGGTAAACCGTTCCCCAAGGCCGTAAATATACTCGTCCACATCAATGGCAAGGGCGTCTACGGTGTATGTTCTGCCGGTTTCATTATTTAAAATGTTTGCCATATTTCGGAAACCGGTGTTGGTCAGCTCCCGCTCCCCGTCCAGGAAACGGATTCCCCAGGAATTGGGACGCTTGTCCACCACGGCCTTTGTATGCCCGGTCTGATAAGTAAGGAATTCTTCTGTTTCTTCGATTGTCACATGAGGGCTGGTGCAGCGAACCTCCGCAAAAGGACCTTTATAAGCAGTTCCTTCAAAATGCACCACAGATACCTTAATGACGTCTTCCATGGGGCTGGAAAGCCGTATAGTGAGCATGCCCAGGTTCAGAATATCCCCCCTGCTGCCGATGTGCTTTGCCGGGGCGTAAATAGTCAGCTCATCGCCATTTCTCCTGCTGTCTGCATACTCCACTGCATAAAGAGGGGTCATTTCTTTTTTCACACTCCAGTAACCGTCTGTAAATTTCATAAGTTTGTTCTCCCTTCTGCTGCTTCCAAATCTTATTTCAAATAAATCTTCACTCTGTTTTCTGTTCTGCTGTCAGCGCCAATACGAACCGTAAAAGTCCCCGGTTCTGCAGCAAATTTCATATCTGCCCTGTAGAAACGCAGCATACTCTCCTCAATGGTAAAGCACACTTTTTTCTCTTCCCCGGGTTTCAGGGTTACCTTCTGGAATCCTTTTAATTCCCGCAGAGGTCTTGCCACACTTCCGCATTCATCTGTGATATAAAGCTGAACGGTTTCTGTTCCTTCCCTGTTTCCTGTATTTTTTACCGTTGTCCAGACCTGCACACTCTCTCCTGCGGAAAATTCCTGCTTATCTGCCTGCACCTCTCCGTAAGAATACTCTGTATAGCTCAATCCATATCCAAAGGGATATAACGGCTGATTAGGCATGTCTGTATAGCGTGATAAGAAACGGTTTTCTATCTGCTCTCCGTCCTCCACATGACGTCCGGTGGGGAATTCTCCGTAAAAGACCGGTACCTGAGAAACGCACCACGGCAGGGACATGGCAAGTCTTGCCTGGGGATTTCTGTCCCCATAAAGGATATCTGCAATGGCATGACCGCCCTCTGTTCCGGGGAACCATGCATACACAATCGCCTTTGCATGTTCTTTGATTTCTCTGATATCCAACGGACGACCTGCCAGCACTACCACTGCCAGATTGGGATTTGCCTGTGCAACCGCTCTTAAAAGTTTTTTCTGCACTTCAGGAATGGTAATATCTCCCCGGCTTCCGCCTTCTCCGGACTGCAGACAAGATTCACCCAGAAACAGCACTGCTTTTTCGCATTTTGCCGCTTCTTCTGCTGCCTCCTGAATCATCTTTTCTGTATCTTCTTCACTGTCTTCATTTGTCATGTTAAACCGGAATCCATACACAGTCTGTCCGGGATTTAAAATGCCGCAGCCCTTTGCGAAAACTCCATTTTCTGTTTTTTCCTCTAAGGCCTCCCGACAGGTGACTGTATCCTCCGGATTTGCGAAGAAAGACCAGGCACCCAGCATACGTTTTTCCTCTGCATAAGGACCGATAAACGCCACTTTTTCTTCTTTTTTCAGAGGCAGAAAATGGTCTTTATTTTCCAGCAGCACCATGGTGTCAGCTGCAACTTTTCTGGCTGCTTCTCTGTTTTCTTCTGTGAGAATATTTTTTTCTTCACTGTCTGTTCCGGCACTTCTATACGGGTTTTCAAACAGTCCCATTTTATTCTTTAATTCCAAAACTCGAAGCACTGCTGTATCAATGCTATCCTCGGAAATCGTTCCTTCCTGTACCAGATTTTCCAGCTGTGACATGTAACAGCCGCTCATCATATCCATATCTGTTCCCGCCTGGATTGCCTGTCTGGCAGCTTCTTTTTTGCCTTCTGCCACACCATTGGTAATCAGCTCTCCTATAGCATTCCAGTCAGAAATCAAAACGCCCTGAAAGCCCATTTCTTCTCTCAAAACATCTTTCATCAGCCACTGATTTGCTGTGGCAGGAATCCTGTCTAAGGTATTAAAAGAGGTCATAACCATTGCGCTTCCTGCGTCAATGGCTGCCTGATAAGAGGGAAGATAATCCTCTCTTAAGGTTCTCTCTGACAGTTCCACGGTGTTGTACTCCCGCCCTGCCGTAGGTGCGCCGTATGCTGCAAAATGCTTGGTACACGCACCTAAATGACTGTCATAATCTGCTGCTTCCCCCTGGATTCCCTGCACCATGGCAGCCGCCATCTGTGCATTCAGATACGGGTCCTCTCCCGTAGACTCCATAACTCTGCCCCATCTGGCATCGCGAACCAAATCCACCATGGGCGCAAAGGTCACATGCAGACCTGCAGCCGCGGATTCCTTTGCCATAACATCTCCCACTTCCTTTGCCTCTTTTGGCTCAAAAGAACAGCCAAGAGCAAGAGGAATGGGAAATACGGTGCGGTATCCATTGATAATATCTGCCATAAATAAAACCGGAATGTGATGAGGCTGTTTTTCCATACACTTTTTCTGCAGCTTTTCAATCTGCTCTGCGCCTACCACACCCAAAATACTCCCTGCATAAGGAAAATCTTCCGCAGAAAATCCAAGCTCTGTTTCCGCGCCGGTCACCGGGCCTTCCTCTTCGCTGAAGCAGCTAGCGTCCAACTGGGTCAGCTGTCCTATTTTTTCTTTTAAACTCATATCTGAAAGCAATGCTTTTAAGTCTTTTTCTGTCATATGTCCATTCCTCCGTTTTCTCAAAAGCAAAGGGACAGGAAGGTATCTGTTACCACCCTCCTGCCCTTATTTTAATTTTCTTCACATAACTTTATTTCATAAAATCTTGCCATATTTTCTCTTTCAAAGTTCACGCTCAGGCTTCCTGCTCCCGGATTCCATTCATATGCACTTTCACTGAAAGAAGGATATTTACAGATAACCTCTGCATTTTTTCCCCTTCCGTTGGGAATTGGTATCGAAATACATGGTGTGTTTCCACTTCTCCTCCACACAGAAAGATATATTTTTTCCTCTGTCCGAAGTCCCAGAGCTACCCACTCATCATCAAAATCAGATAAGCCCAAAGGCCAGAAGGGAAGCGCATTTTTAATATCCCCTCGTATGGATTTGTAGCAATCCAGTCCTTCTTTAACCAGCGTTTTTTCATCATCGGAAATTTTATCCAGACGTCCGCTTTGATGGATTCTCAAAAGCATGGCGTTTACCATATTGAACACCGTGGCTTCTCTGTCCCCGTCCGGCAATGGATAAGACCAGACAGCGCTCTGTTCCGGAGTCAGTCCGCTGGGTGAATTGGCCGCAATAGTTGCATAATACCGATAGTCTTCCTCATCTGAGGTAGACTGTATGCTGTATCTGGAAAGCATGGCATAGTCGATTCGCAGCCCTCCGCTGGAACAATTTTCAATCACCAGTTCCGGATATTTTTCAAACAGACTGTCCAGCCATTTCAGATAAGCCCGCTCATGCTCCAGCATGCCCTCTCCCGGGCTGTCTGCAAGATACTCTGTTCCGATTCCGGGTTCTATGTTGTAATCCATTTTGATATATCCGATTCCGTATTCCTGAATCAGACGGTCTACCACAGAAGTCATATATTCCCGTACCTCAGGATTTCTGTAATCCAACTGATAACGGCTTCTGTCATAAATGCGCTTTCCGTGTCTTACAAAAAACCAGGTATCCGGCAATTTCTTTGCCAGTTCGCAGTTGATTCCCATAACCTCAGGCTCCAGCCAGATACCGGGAATCATGCCTTTGGAACGGATATAATCCGTAACCTCTCTCAGACCATTAGGGAAACGCTCTCTGCTTTCCTTCCACTCACCAACTGCGTCCCACCAAAAGCCTTTTGCATACCAACCTGCATCAATGCAGAAATATTCACAGCCGGCCTTTGCCGCTTCATCGACTAATGGAATTTCCTTTTCTGTTGTAGGGTCTGCAAACAGACAGTTCATATAGTCGTTAAAAATAATCTTACAGGTTTCATTATCCTGATTTTTCCTGCGGATTCTTCTGCGGTACTTTGTCAGTTCAGCTATAGAACTGTCAAATCCGCCTAAAGATACTCCTACTGCCGCCGGCACGGTTGTAAAGCTTTCCCCTGGTTTCAGGTTTTTGAACCAATGGGAATACAGCTCGTTTGGACCTCCAAGCGCCAGATACAGATGTCCGTTCTGGTCGCCGATTTCCCAATGCCAGGAACCATTCTGTTCTATCTGCCAGTACAAAGAGGAACCTGTTTCCTGATTTTCCAGATAAGCCATGGGAAGAAATTCTTTGGAAGACCAGTTTCCCGTATTGCTCACATGGAAATGATTGGAAGATCGCTGAATCTCTTTTGGCTGAACCAAATCCATACCTAAATCCTTTAAAGTATAGTCCTTCCAGTTCATTTCTCTCTGCCAGCCATTGTGAGGCAGCTTCAAAAGCAGTTTTTCGTCCTGTCTTTTCACACCTTCTTTTTCAATTCCCATATAATTAAAGGTGGAAATGTAATCCAGGGTCTGCATTTCCTGCCCCCGGTTTTCTACCCTGTGTTCCATTCGGACAATGGGGATACCATCGTAAAACTGCCAGACAGATTCCACCTGCATGTCCGTTTCTTCATCTGTAGTAAGAAATTTTAAAACACGTCCTTTTTCATTTCTCTCATCTGTGTGAGATACATATTTCATGCGGAATCCATGAGAAGTTACAATATACTTATTCCCATGTCTTTCGTGAGGGCGGTCAAACCCATAAAGATTCATTTCGATAAAATTGAATCCTGCTTCTTTCATGGCCTGGGTTATTTTTTCTTTCTGAAACGGAAGTGCAGAAAAATGAAGCAATTTAAAACTTCTGTCCTCTTCGATTTCAAATACAATATGTATACCGTTTTCTTCTATTACGATTTGTTTTTCCATTTCTTTAACCTTTCACTGCACCTGCAACCATTCCCTTAATAATGTGTTTACTGAATGCAAAAATATAAAATAACAATGGGCGCCATGGTAATCAGCATAGCTGCCATAATCTTCGGATAGTCGGAAGAGAACTGTCCTGTAAACTGTGTCATGGCAAGAGGTACGGTCTGCAAAGCAGTATCCTTAATCAGTACCAAAGCAAAGGAAAATTCATTCCAGCAGCTAAAGGTCTGAAGGATTGCAACTGTAATCATAATAGGCTTACAGATAGGCATAATGACCTTAAACAGAGTTCCTGAAAAAGAACAGCCGTCAATAGCTGCCGCCTCTTCAAGTGCTGTAGGAACTTCTTTAATAAATCCCTGACACAGGAATACCGATATCGGCAATCCAAACGCCACATAAGGAATAATCAGGGTGAACCACTGATTTGAAAGTCCTGTCTTATTAAACACTACATAAATAGGTACTAACAGAGAATGTACCGGAATCAGCATTCCCATTAAAAGCATTACCCAGATAATTTTATTTCCTTTGAATTTGATTCTGGCAAGGAAATATCCCACAATAAAGCCAAATAATACAATAAAGAACACGGAAATCAAAGTTGTTCTCACACTGTTTAAAATAGAATCACCAATGTGATAATCCGGGTTTGTAAGCACTTTTACAAAGTTTTCGATTGTGGGATTTTCAGGAAGACTCATAATATTCCTGTTAAATTCTCTCTTTACCTTTAAAGAAGAATATCCCATCCAGATTAACGGAAAAATACAGGAGAAAGAGAACACCAGCATAAGCAGGTTCAGAACTACTGATTTCACTCCGTTTTCCGATTCTTTTACCTGTTGTCATACCATAACTATTTCCACGCATGCCTCATCACTCCTTTTCCCTGTTGACCGCTCTCTGGAAGAGCTGCATAAGCCCGATAACCAACATTCCCAGTACAAAAATACCGACAGAAATTGCACTTCCGTATCCCATATTCTGCTGCTTAAAGGATACTGAGTAGCCATACATTGCCATAACCATAGAGGCATCTCCGGGACCTCCGGCAGTCATAACATAGATATTGTCAAAGGCTTTCATATTACCGGATACACAGAGTACAATACATACGGCAATGGTGTTTTTAATCATGGGAATTACCACATAAAGCGCCCTCTGCACTGCACTTGCTCCGTCTAATTCCGCAGATTCCAGTATTTCCTTGTCAATGGCTGAGGTAGCGGAAAGAAGGATAACCATATAATATCCGATAAACTGCCAGATTAACGGAATTGCTACCAGCGTCATAACAATATCCGGATTGTTCAGCCACACCTGTTTCTTATCTTCCTGTCCGATTAAGTCCAGAAACCAGTTTAAAATACCTCTTCTGTTGTCATAAATCATGGTCCAGATAAAACCTACGGCAACAGCGGAAACCGTACTTGGGAAAAATCCAAAAGTTCTGTGGATTCCCTTCATTTTTACAAATCTGGTGCTGATAATCATAACAAAGACAAAAGCAATTCCCACCTGTCCGATGACACAGAGAATAACCAGATAAATATTATGTCCAAACGCATTCCAGAAAGTAGAATCTTTCAGTAATGTGATATAGTTTTCAATTCCAATAAAAGTTTTATTCGGTCCGCCTTTCCATTCGAAAAAGCTGTAAAATAAAGAAGTCACTAATGGTACAAATACCGCAAAAATATATAATAAAAGCGGAATACACAAATAACCTAAAATGACACGGGTTTTCGGTTTTTTTGATAACATGAATTCTGCCCCCTTTTCCAAGAGAAGGGGTGGCTTATGCTGCCGCCCCTCCGGGTTTTATGTCTGTATGTCTTAATAATTCTGTTCGTAGGATTCCTGTGTTTTCTTTGCCACATCTTCCGGTGTGGTATCTCCGTTTAACATACTCTGTACTTCTGTATTCAGTACTTCCCATACGGCTCCGTTAATAAAGGAGTCATAAATATCGCATGCTTCTGTATCTTCATAAGACCATTTATAGAAATCCTGTGTCAACTGATCAAATTTACTTAAATCTACATCATCGACTTTTGCAAGACCCTGTAACGCATAGTTTTCTGCACAGTACTGTGAGAAATCCGGTCCTGTTACATATTCTGCAAGGTCAACGGCTGCTGCCAGTTTTTCCGGGTCATCTGCCAGCTTTGCATTAATAGCTACCGCATAGCCAAGTCCAATAGCCTGTGTGTTTGTTGCCCCTTTTGCATCTGCCGGCTGTGGAATTACGGCAAATCCTGTATTTTCCAAAAGTTCAGGATCTTCTTCCTGCAGAGTTGCCTGAATGTAGCTTACGTCCCAGTTACCGCAGATATAAGCCGGTGCATCACCGGAAATATAGTATTCACGAGCGTCTTCATTTCCGATTGCATTGAAATCTTCATTAAAGATTCCTGATGCAAAAATATCCTGTGTAAAGCTCAGTGCATCTACAAATTCTTTATCTGTAAAAGCAGCTCCGCCTTTGTCAATCAGGGACTGGAACCAGTCTTTTCCTGTATAACGGTTTCCGATAACAGAGAGGAAACAGGAGTTAATCTGCCATTTACCGCCATTTCCGAAAGCAATAGTTTCGGAATATCCGTTGTCCTTAAAGTATTTATCTGCTTCTTTTACGTCCTCCCAGTTATCCGGGAAAGTATCGTATCCTGCGTCTTTCCATGCCTGTTTATCATACATAACAACAGAACAGGTTCCGCCTGTCAGCACCGGAAGACCCCAGGTTTTTCCATCGTAGTTATAAGGAACAAAGAAATCCTGATTGTAGGTGTCGTAATATGGAGATTCCTTAATAATATCTGTCATATCCAATACCAGACCCTGGTCTGCCCACGCTCTTGTATTCATACCCTGAAGCAAAAATACGTCCGGCAAATCGTCTGCCGCAGCCTGTGTAGCAACCTGTGTTTTGTAATCATCATTCGCTAAAACGGTCTGGCTTAACTCAATGTCCGGGTGCCCCTCTTCCCACTGGGCAATCATGGTACGAAAACCATCAGAACCGCCGTTTCCCTCTGATTCTTCGGAAGTGGAATAATGCATCATGCTTAATTCGCCTTTGTAAGCCAATTCTTTTGATGCATTTGGACTGGCTTCTGTTGTTTTTTCTTCTTTTGCCTCTTCCTTACTTTCTGAAGACTGTTCGCTTGTGCTTTCGCCGGAGTCTGAACTTCCCCCGCAACCGGCCAGCATACTTCCCGCCATCGCTGTTGCTAATAAGATACTGAGTACTTTACTGCGCTTTTTCATACCATATTCCTCCTTAAATGATAAAAATATATATCTATAACCCACAGGCTCTCCTGCGGACTATAATCTCAGCAAACTTTTTTGTCTGCTTTTAACTAATGTTTTTCCATACTGCAACGGATTCACCCGGTTCTACCATACCGTCTACCACAACGGTTTCTGCATGTAACTTTTCTTCCGGAAATTCAATCCGATTAATTAATTTATTTCCTGCCTGAATCCCCATGGATACGGTATCCTGATGAATGGTTGCGATTCTGGGTCTTACAAAGGACGCCAGGCTAAGCCCGTCATATCCCACCACCGATATTTCCTCCGGTACCCGGATTCCCATTTCCCGTATGGTATTCATTCCGGCAATGGCTGCCAGGTCATCTGGATAAAGAATGCAGCTTGGTCTGTCCGGTACAGACAACAGAGTTCTTGTAAGCGAAACGGAACGCTCGGCATCTCTGTAAGGACAGGTATAAACATACTCTCTGCGTACCGGAAGCTTATGTTCTTTCATAAATCCCATGTATGCCTCCAGACGTCCCCGGGTAACCTCACTGTTCTGTCCGTGAATATAAGCAATCTTTCGATGTCCTCTGTCATACACAAACTGCATCAGCCTTCGCATATCTCCGTACTGATTTGAAGCAATGTTGACATGTTTTGGTAAGGTGTTATCCACCACTACCACCGGCATATCGGAATCCAGGATTTCTCTGACTTCGTCTAGCTGATAATCTGCACAAAGAATGAAAATCCCATCAAACCGCATGTATTTGCACTGTTCCATATAAGAAAGACGATTGGGCGAATTGCTGGCATTTAAAAATGTCATAACATATCCCCGCTCTTCCACAGTGACTTTAAAGCTGTTTAAAATTCTGGCAAAATGCTCATGTAAAAGTCCCTGTCCCGTCTGTTCAGAGAGCAACACTCCAATGTTTCTTGTATGCTTGCTTTTTAAAGTAGACGCCATGTAATTGGGAATATAATTCATTTCCTTTGCAATCCTGCAAATCTCCTCTTTCTTGGAACTGCTGATATCCGGTCTGTCATTCAGAGCCTTGCTGACTGTAGAAACAGAAACATGACACATTCTGGCTATATCCTTTAGCGAAATGCTTTCTCCCATTTTCTTACGCCTCCGTTTCCTCGCCTTCTGACAACATGTATAATTTTCGACATTTACTAAATCGTTTTCTTGCAACATATTTTCCACAATCTCCAATACTTTCGCAATACTATTTTCGTAATTTCAAGTTTTTTGTATACTTTTACATAATATTACCATACTTTTTTAGGAGTATGGTATATTATTTTGTGAATTTTTATTTTCATCTTTTCTTTGACAACGAAATAGTTTCGTAAAATTTTTGGTATTTTAAATTTTTCCACGCATTTCTCTTGTTTTTTCTTATTTCCTTTGGTATAATTGCCTTGAATTTTAAAGTTATTCATCTTTTTCTATACATACTGACTGATTATATGAGCTGAGATTACTAAATCGTTTTCTTGAAATCCCTTATATATCAGGAGGTCTTCTATTATGAAATACGGTTTTTTTGATGATTTATCCAGAGAATATGTAATCCAACAGCCGGATACCCCTCTTCCCTGGATTAATTATCTCGGTTCTGACAATTTTTTCTCTTTAATTTCCAATACCTGCGGCGGATATTGCTTCTATAAAGATGCCAAACTGCTTCGCATGACCCGGTATCGCTACAACAATGTCCCTTACGATACCAACGGACATTATTTTTATATCAAAGACAGGGACACCATATGGAATCCCGGCTGGCAGCCTTCCAAAACACCTCTGGATTCTTATGAATGTCGTCATGGCATGGGCTACAGCATTTTTAAAAGCAGCAAAAACCAAATCACAGCCAATCTTTTAACTTTTGTTCCTTTAAAAGATTCCTGTGAAATCCAGAAAATTACCTTAACCAATGATTCTGAGAAGGAAAGGAATATCAGCCTCTTCTCCTATGCGGAATGGTGTTTGTGGAATGCAGACGATGATTCCAGAAACTTTCAGAGAAATTTAAGCACCGGTGAAGTAGAAGTAAAAGATTCTGTTCTCTACCACAAAACAGAATACAGAGAACGAAGAAATCACTATGCTTTTTACGGTGTAAATGCGCCTGTGAATCATTTTGAAACCAGCAGAGATGCTTTTCTGGGAGTTTACGGAAGCGCAGAAAAACCGACCGCAATTATAGACGGAAAACTGACGGATTCTATTGCCAGCGGCTGGTATCCCATTGCTTCTCATCAGATAAATCTCTGCCTGAAGCCGGGAGAGAGCAAAACTTTTGTTTTTGTTTTGGGATACGCAGAAAATCCGGAAGAGGAAAAATGGGAAGCAGAGAATATCATAAACAAAAAACCGGCAGAAACTATTCTGAAAAAATATAGCTCTGAAGCGTCTGTAGACCAGGCTTTTTCTGCACTGAAAGATTACTGGACAGACCTTTTGTCCCGTTTCCAGGTCACAACAGAAAACGAAAAAGTAAATCGCATGGTACATATCTGGAATCAGTACCAGTGCATGGTAACCTTTAACATGTCACGCTCTGCTTCTTATTATGAATCCGGCATTGGCCGCGGTATGGGATTCCGGGATTCCTGTCAGGATCTTCTGGGATTTGTCCATCTGATTCCGGAACGGGCCCGCACCAGAATTATTGATATTGCCTCCACACAGTTTGCAGACGGAAGCGCTTATCATCAGTACCAACCCTTAACGAAAAAAGGAAATTCTGACATCGGAAGCGGATTTAATGACGACCCACTCTGGCTCATTGCGGCAGTTTCTGCTTATATCCGGGAAACAGGGGATACCTCTATCCTGAAAGAGCCGGTACCTTTTGACAATGAAGAGGAAACGGCCGTGCCTCTCATGGAACACCTGAAACGCTCCTTTGATTTTATCGTATCCCACAAAGGGCCTCATGGACTTCCTCTTATCGGTCGCGCAGACTGGAATGACTGTCTGAATCTGAACTGCTATTCCAGACACCCGGGAGAGTCCTTCCAGACCTTTGGTCCAAGCGAAGGTCCTGTGGCAGAATCTGTTTTTATTGCAGGTATGTTTGTCAAATATGGACGGGAATATGCCGACCTGTGTCATTTGGTTGGAAATCCGGCAGAAAGTGAGCATGCTCATAAAGAAGTTGCGAAAGTTTACGATTCTATCTTACAGCACGGCTGGGACGGAAAATGGTTCCTGCGGGCCTATGATGCCAATGGAGAGAAGGTTGGTTCTGCTGACTGTCAGGAAGGAAAAATCTTTATTGAGCCACAAGGCTTCCTCCCTCTTTCCGGTGTAGGCATTAAAGAAGGCCTTGCCGAGCAAGCTCTGAAATCCACAGAAGAATGGCTGGATACACAGTACGGTATTACCATTCTGCAGCCGCCTTACACTCATTATCATCTGAATCTGGGTGAGATTTCTTCTTATCCGCCGGGATATAAGGAAAATGCAGGTATTTTCTGCCACAACAATCCCTGGGTTTCTATCTCTGAGGCTGTCCTCGGTCACGGAAACCGTGCCTTTGACGTATACCGAAAAATCTGCCCTGCCTTCCTGGAAGATATCAGTGAAATCCATCGGACAGAACCCTATGTATACTCCCAGATGATTGCCGGAAAAGACGCTCCCCGTTTCGGAGAAGCCAAAAACAGCTGGCTTACCGGAACAGCTGCCTGGACCTTTGTCAATGTTTCCCAGTATATCCTCGGTATCCAGCCCACACTGGAAGGTCTGTGTATTGACCCCTGTGTACCCGAAGATTTCGGCGACTTTACTGTAACCCGCATGTACAGAGGTGTTTGCTACCATATTTCCGTCCGCAATCCCCACCATGTGCAAAGGGGTATCTCCACGCTCCTGGTAGACGGCGTTGCTGTACAGGGAAATATCATACCTTTTGATTCCGGCAAGACCGACGTCTATGTGGAAGCTGCTATGGGTTAAAACTATTCAAATATTTTATAGAAAAATCGGAGGAATATTATGATAAAACAATCTTTAAACCAAAACTGGTTTTTGCACTCAAAGAACCACAATACACCTTTCCCAACCACGATTCCTACCAGCGTCTACACCGTACTGGCAGAAAACAGGCAGATACCGGACCCTTACTGGAAAGACAATGAAGATACCGTAAGAGATGTGATAGACAAAGACTACACTTATACCTGCAGCATTACTCCCCTGCCGGAGCTTTTGCAGGAAGACGCCTGTATCCTGCGTTTTGAAGGAATTGACACCATTGGCGATGTATATTTCAATGACGTCCTTTTAGGTCATACTGCCAATATGCACCGCACCTGGGAATATGATGTTACAGACTTGATTCAAAAAGAAACAAATCTTTTAAAGGTGGTTCTGCATTCTCCCTTAAAAGCAGCCGATGATGCCTTTGCCAAATGCGCCACCCGGGGAACAGAAGATGCCTGGGACGGTTTCAGCCATATCCGAAAAGCCCACTATATGTATGGCTGGGATTGGGGCGCACATCTTCCTGACGCCGGAATTTTCCGTGATGTCACCCTTTTAGGCGTTAAAAAAGCACGGATTGACTCCGTATATGTCACACAACGGCACGAGGAAGACAAAGTGACGCTTCACGTTTCCCCTTCCTTCTTCCTGCCCCGCCAATTTAAAAAAGAGTTTTCTTTTGAAGACTTAACCCATGCTGCCGATACAGACTTTACTTATAACGTAACTGTCACAGACCCGGAGGGGAATTCTCAGACGATTTCCGGCAATCCTACAGAACTGGAAATCCTCTCACCAAAACTCTGGTTCCCCAATGGGCTGGGCGCACAGCCCCTTTACACCGTAAAGCTGGAACTTTATGCAGGAGAAGACTTACTGGATACCTGGGAACGCAGAATCGGCCTGCGTACCATGACCATGTGTACAGAAAAAGATGAGTGGGGCAACACCTTTGCTCATGTGGTAAACGGAATTAAATTTTTTGCCATGGGAGCTGACTACATACCGGAAGAACACCTTCTGGGGAAAATAGATTCTGACAGACGGCGACAACTCCTTATGGACGCCAAGCTGGCGAATTTTAACAGTATCCGCGTATGGGGCGGCGGCTATTATCCTGACGATGAATTTTTTGATTTGTGCGACGAGCTGGGACTAGTTGTATGGGAAGACTTTATGTTTGCCTGCTCAGTCTACGAACTGACACCGGAATTTGAAGAAAACATCACCCGGGAATTTATTGACAATATCAAACGCCTCCGCCACCATGCAAGCCTTGGTCTGTGGTGCGGAAATAATGAGATGGAATCCTTTGTGAAAGACGGGGAATGGGTATCCAAGCCCTCCGAAGTTCGGGATTACCTCTTTATGTACGAGCGCATTATTCCAAACGTACTGCAAAAATATGACCCGGAAACCTTTTACTGGCCTTCCAGCCCTTCCTCAGGGGGCTCTTTTGACGAACCGCAGGATCCAAACCGTGGCGATGTACATTTCTGGCAAGTATGGCACGACAACAAACCGTTTTCCGAATACCGGAAATATTACTTCCGTTACCTCTCAGAATTTGGATTTCAGGCATTCCCTTCTCTGGAAACCATTAAAGAAGGCATCAGCGATGAGCCGCAGGATTGGAATATTTTCTCTTACATAATGGAAAAGCATCAGAGAAACAATGCTGCAAACGGAAAAATCATGGGCTATCTGCAGCAGACCTACAAATACCCCTACGATTTTTCTTCTATGATTTATGCCTCCCAGCTTCTGCAGGCAGACGGAATCCGCTACGGCGTAGAGCATTTCCGCAGAAACCGGGGCAGATGCATGGGGGCTGTATACTGGCAGTTAAACGACTGCTGGCCTGTGACCTCCTGGTCCTCTATTGACTACTACGGACGCTGGAAAGCCCTGCACTATTATGCCAAACGCTTCTTTGCTCCTGTGATGATTTCCTGCGAAGAGCAAAATTGGCTGACAGCCAGCGCAGATATGAACCGCCAGCACTTTACCTTTGAGAAATCCATTCGCTTAAATGTGACCAACGAAACCTCTAAGGAGAAAAAACTCACTGTGCGCTGGGCATTGCGAAATGCAGATGCCTCTGTTGTCCGTGAGGAGTCTGCAGAAGTGTCGGTTGCTCCGTTTTCTGCTCTGTGGCTGGACAAGGTATTGCTGCCGGAAGCAGATGCGTTCCGTCAATACGTCAGCTATGAAGCAGTGGAAAATGGGGCTGTGATTTCCTCCGGAACTGTGATTTTCTCTTACCCGAAATATTTCTCCTATGAGAATCCCAATCTGCAGGTAAGCGTAGAGGGCGATGAAATCGTAGTTCAGGCTGACGCCTATGCAAAGAGTGTGGAAATTCTCAATGAACATGAAGACCTTGTTCTGGAAGATAATTACTTTGACATGAACGGAGGTTCCAGAAGAGTAAAAATTGTAAGAGGCGAAGCAAAAAATCTCCGTGTCAGAAGTGTTTATGACATCGGACGTGTTGTATAAATTTCTCCGATAAAATTCAAACGAGAGGCTGCCGCAAAACAGCAATCAGGGACATTTCCCTTTTGCATTTCCTGCGACAGCCTCTCGTTTTTTGTCTATTCTTTTAAAAATCTGTACTTTCCCTTTCCATGGCCGGCTACCGGCTCTATAAGTCTTGCCTCTGCCAGTTTTGAAAGGAGTTTAGAAGCGCCTGACTCCCCAAGTCCCAAAAGTGCTGCAGCTTTACTTCTGCCAAAAATTTCTTCATATCCAAACTGCTTAAACAGCTTGCAGATATGCCCTTTTGTTTTATCAGAAAAATGCTCTGCTCTGAACCCAAACACCTCTTCAATATCCACTTTTTCAGTCTGAATGTGTACTTTTCTCTCTCGAATATCCACCTTCTCAGCTTGAATGTGTACTTTTTCTTCATCAATATCTATTTTTTTCATGCTCAAAACTCCATCTATATGAAGATTCCGATTCCGCAATTCATTTTTTTCATTCAGAAGCAAATTTCTCAAAAACGCCTCCAGATATTCTGTTGTTTCGTAAATGCCTTTCTGCAAATTTGTATAATTTGCACGAACAAGGGCATTTCTGAAATACCAGGCGTTTTCTGCAAAAATATCATTTGTTGCTGAAAAACCAAGCATTCTCAAATATTTAATGAAGAATACGGCTGTGGTTCTTGTATTGCCTTCTCTAAAAACATGAATTTGCCACAGCCTTGAAACAAATATTGCAAGATGATGAATGATTTCGTCCATGGAAAGTCCCTTGTAACAAAAATCTCTCTCCTGAGAAAAATCGTATTCGAGGGTAGCCCTCAATTCCGAAGCGCTTCCATACAGAACCGTTGCTCCGTCTAA
This sequence comes from Blautia argi, assembly GCF_003287895.1. NCBI lineage: Bacteria > Bacillati > Bacillota > Clostridia > Lachnospirales > Lachnospiraceae > Blautia > Blautia argi. The sequence goes on from NZ_CP030280.1 coordinate 3,078,662, forward strand.
AATCCATTCTTTTTTTGTGATGTTATAATCTCGTATTTTCCCGGCATGACTGTAAATTTCCCGAAACAGCCTGCGATGAATGGAAATATATTCATTGGGAGAAAAAGAAAACGCTGTTTCGGATAATATCTCCGCTATTCGAGCAGATACCTTATCCGCTTCTTCTGTACGTATATTTTCTGAATCCACCGGTTTTTCTTCATAATAACTATCGAGAAGGCTTTGGACTTCTTTTAAGGTAATTTCACCTTCAATATTTCTAATAGCAGTATCCACCAAATATTCCGAAGGTTTAAGACCGTCCACTGCCTGAAGTCCAATAGCTGTACTCCAGGCATATCCTTTTCTGCATTTGTCAGGTTCAGATTCTCTTAGATATTCCTTAAACGGATCTCTTTCCATACTGTTCCCTCATTTCACGATATCCACCTTTTAGCAGATTTCCGCTCCTGCCGGCATCTCTTTCTCCGGTGTCATAAGCGCCAGCTCTCCGTCCTGCCCTTCTGCGCAGAGAATCATACCTTCTGACAGGATTCCTGCCAGCTTGGCAGGTTTTAAGTTCACCAGAACCATAACCTTTTTGCCCACCATGTCTTCTGGTTTATAGTGCGCTTTGATTCCGGACACAATCTGTTTTACCTGGCTTCCGATTTTCACCTGAGAACACAGCAGTTTTTTTGATTTTTTCACTTCCTCGCAGGCAATGATTTCTCCTACCTGGAACTGCATTTTCATAAAGTCGTCAAAGGTAACCTCTTCTTTTGCTTCTATATCAATGACAGGAGCTTCTTCCTTTGCCTCCTCCGGTGCATTCTGAGCAGCTTCCTTTGCTCTCATTTCTTCTACCTTTTCCAACACCTCTTTTACGTCCAGACGGGCAAAGAGGATTTCCGGTTTTTCTGTCACTTTATTGCCTGACGGATATAAACCAAAGGTATCCAGTTCTTCATAAGTTCTCTTTCCTGCATTTAACTGTGCCAGAATCTTTTCTGTAGTTTCCGGCATAAAGGATTCCAGAAGAGAAGCGCCAATGCAGATACCCTCTACCAGGTTGTAGAGAACTGTTGCCAGACGGTCTTTCTTTTCTTCATCCTTTGCCAGAGCCCATGGCATGGTTTCGTCAATATATTTATTGCAACGTTTAAAAAGAGTAAAGATTTCTGTAATGGCGTCTGCCACTCGAAGCTCTTCCATTTTTGCCGCTACTTTTGCCTTTGTTTCCAGTACAACTGCCTTTAATTCCTCATCTACTGGTTCGCAGACATTGGTGTTTTTCACTTCTCCTCCAAAATATTTGTTGGACATGGAAATAGTTCTGTTTACCAGATTTCCCAGAGTGTTTGCCAGCTCGGAATTCAAACGTTCTACCATTAATTCCCAGGTAATCACACCGTCATTTTCAAAAGGCATTTCGTGAAGTACAAAGTAACGCACTGCGTCCACACCAAAGAAATCCACAAGCTGATCTGCATAAATTACATTTCCTTTGGATTTACTCATCTTTCCGTCACCCTGCAGAAGCCATGGATGTCCAAAAACCTGTTTCGGCAACGGCAAATCCAGAGCCATTAAGAAAATCGGCCAGTAAATAGTATGGAAACGGATAATGTCCTTTCCGATTAAGTGCAGGTCTGCAGGCCAGTCCTTTTTAAACTGCTCTGTGCTTTCTCCGTCACAGTCATAACCGATTCCTGTGATATAGTTTGTCAAAGCGTCCAACCATACATAGACCACATGTTTTGGGTCAAAATCTACCGGAATTCCCCATTTAAAGGAAGTCCTGGATACACATAAGTCCTGTAATCCCGGCAGAAGAAAGTTGTTCATCATCTCATTCTTTCTGGATACCGGCTGAATAAATTCCGGGTGTGTATTGATGTGATCAATCAGACGCTGTGCATATTTGCTCATTCTGAAGAAATATGCTTCTTCCTTTGCAGGAGTTACCGGACGTCCGCAGTCCGGACATTTGCCGTCTACTAACTGAGATTCTGTAAAGAAGGATTCACAGGGAGTACAGTACATACCTTCATAATAGCCTTTGTAAATGTCCCCCTGGTCATACAGCTTTTTGAAAATCTTCTGCACCTGTTTTTCATGGTCTTCGTCTGTGGTACGGATAAATTTGTCATAGGAAGTGTTCATCAAATCCCAGATGCTCTTAATTTCTCCTGCCACATTGTCTACAAATTCCTTGCAGGTCACACCGGCTTCTGCTGCCTTTAATTCAATTTTCTGTCCATGCTCATCTGTTCCTGTCTGGAAAAAGACATCATAACCCTGCTGTCTTTTAAATCTTGCGATGCTGTCTGCCAGCACTGCCTCATAAGTATTTCCAATATGAGGTTTGCCTGATGTATAGGCAATGGCTGTTGTAATATAATATTTCTTCTTATCCACTTTTCTTCCTCCTGTTCTAAGAGAGTATGGCTAATTTCCTTTCCGCGAGCTGCGCATTTCCACACGAAGTGTGTTTTTTGTAATAGGAGCATTACGCAGTAATTTCCTATTACAAAAAAAGCCCGCCTCCTCTGTTTCCAAAGAAGACGAGCTGTATTCACCCGTGTTACCACTTCTGTTCATCTGTTCCTTGCGGTTCAGACCTCACCAGGTACGTTCATACCTTACCGCTATAACAGGCGGAACCTGTCGCAGCCTTGGTACGATACCATACTTCGGTGCGCCTCTCAAAAGCCATCTTCCACATACCCTCATTCGCTTTCTCTCAGCATATAAAAGCTTCTCTGTAAAATAAGAAATACATGTACTCTCTTTGTCACTGTGTTTACATATATTTATCATGCTAACACATCTTATAGTCTTTGTAAACACCCCGCCCGGATTTTTTCTCTGTGCAGTCTGTTTTTATGCTACTGCAAATTTTCCCAGGACACTTTCAAACGCATCGTCCGGCTGTTCATATCTGACACAAAGCTTTTTATTGTACTCCAGACTTAAAACCCCCAGAATGGACTTTGCATCAATGGTCATACGGTCATGGACAATATCAATGTCAAAGCTGCAGCGACATGCTGCATTTACAAATTCCTTTATTTCATCTATGTGCTGAAAGCACACGGTTTTTTCACACATCTTCATTTCCTCCCTGAGCCTTCTAAAATTTTGTCGTTTTTCGCGCCAAACTATAGAATAAATCAAAACAGGAAATATTTCAACTGTTTCCGAAACATATTTTAAAACGAATGTCCTATAAAAATGAAAGCTTACATCTGCTTTTCATATTCCTTACTAAGACGCGCAACAATCTTCACAGATGCTAAAATCGCAATAAGGTTTGGAATCACCATAAGTCCGTTAAACATATCAGACATATTCCATACCAGATCCACCTTCAGAACAGAGCCAACCAGTACGCAGATAACTACCAGAAAAGCGTAAATCTTTACGGCTTTGTTTCCCAACAGATGGCGTACATTAACCTCTCCGAAATAATACCAGCCAATAATCGTCGTAAAGGCAAAGAACAGCATACAAATGGCAATGAATACCTTTCCAAAAGAACCAAAGGCAGAATCAAACGCCACCTGAGCCAAAGCCGCTGCAGTTTCTCCGCTTGCCAAAGCCCCTGTGGAAAGAATTACCAGAGCTGTGAGAGTCAGAATTACAAAAGTATCAATAAACACACCCACCATGGCGATAATTCCCTGGTCGCCCGGGTGTTTTACATCTGCAGTTGCATGTGCATGAGGTGTGGAACCCATACCGGCTTCATTGGAAAACAGACCTCTTGCCACACCGAAACGCATAGCCTTCTGCACCGTAACACCTGCCGCACCGCCAAGCACTGCGCTGGGATTAAATGCTGCCACAAAGATATCCTGAAACGCTCTTCCCGTTCCTTCCAGATTCATGAAAAGAATAATCAGACAGCCTACAATGTAAACCAGAGCCATAAGAGGTACAACCTTTTCTGTCACTCTTGCGATTCGATTGATTCCGCCAATAAAGATAACGGCTGCAATCAGTGCAATGATAACGCCCACTACAAGAGGATCTACGCCAAAAGCTGTGGAAAAAGAGCTTCCAATAGAATTAGACTGTACCATGTTTCCCATAAATCCCAGAGCCAGAATAATGGCAACAGAGAAAAAGCCTGCCAGGAATTTCCCGAATTTTCCTTTAAAAATATATTTGATGTAGTATACAGGACCTCCCACAATCGCACCGTTTTCCTTTACCCTGGTGTGCTGCGCCATAACAGCCTCTGCATAAATGGTTGCCATTCCGAAAAAGGCGCTGACCCACATCCAGAAAATCGCGCCCGGACCGCCGGAAGCAATGGCAGTTGCCGCACCGGCAATATTTCCGGTACCTACCTGAGCTGCAATGGCAGTTGCCAGAGCCTGGAAGGAACTAAGACCGTTTTCACTGCTCTTTCCGTGAAGGGAAAAGCCTCCGAACATCTTTTTCATTCCTGCGCCGAATTTTCGTACCTGAATGAATTTCAGACGAAAGGAATAAAAAATTCCGGTTCCCAGAAGCAGGATTAAAAGCGCGTAATCCCACAAAAACTTGTTTACTACTTCTACAACAGATGCTACCATTTCCATTTTTCTATCTCCCTTTTTTTAGAATGAGAGCATATTGTTTGGAAGAACAAATGAAAAAAATAAGGCTGCTGCAATCAGCATGCCGACATCGAACATTCGATTCCGGCTTCTGCGTCCTGCCACAGCCTCTCTTCAAGTTCAGTTTAAGCGCAAATGCGTTTTTGCAGCCGTTTTTTTTATCCTTCTTTGCTTTCAAAAAGAAACATAAAAATACAACTGTTTAAAACTTCACTGTCCTTTTGCCTGAGAGATTCACAGAAGTTTTCCTTCTGCTTACACCTTCGGCACCCATACATGGGATTCTCCAGAGAGCCATCCAGATACAGTCCCGTCTTCTCAAAGACCCCTGAGAGTATTACTCCTTCGGTGGGCATTTCGCCGCTTTCCTGCACCCTTCGATTGGCACAATATGCAAATAACGTAATTTATTATAGCACCTGATTTCGGTTTGTCAATCCCTGAATTACAAATGTTTGTACAGAAGATACAATATAATCTAATTGAGGAAAATTCTATAATTATTTTATTTGTAGTAAATTGTTCTTAATTCTTAAAATATATAGTATAACAATAATAATCAAAGAGATAATAATCCCTAAGCTATTGTTCTTTATAAAAAACAGAAAAACTAAAAAGAACATCAAAGCTAAGAATCCATGAATAGATACACTTCTTCTATATAACCTATGCTCTTTTTCCGATAAATTATATTGCTTTCCTTTAATTTGTACTAACTTTTTTCTTAATTTAGTTCAGAAGACTTCCACATAACCTTGTTAAAACAAGATTCAAATCGTTTAGATATCTGAAAAAGAGGAACTGAATTCTAATTTTTCTCCTATACCTTCAGCCCTTTCTTCATCATCATTTTTCCCACAATCATGGTAAACAGTTCAGCTGCCAGAAACGCCAGCCAGATTCCGGTCACGCCCAAAAATACAGGCAGAAGATACACAAACACCACCACCAGAATACACCCTCTCAAAAGGCAGATAAGGAGCGCATGTGCATTTTTTACTACTGACTGAAAATAAGAAATATACACCATATTTACAGACAGAAAAATAAATCCTATAAAGTATACCCTCACAGCCTCTGCAGAAAGCGCCAGGATTTCCTTATCCGGATTCAGGAAAATATAAGTATAGACATTGGGGAAAACAATGCCCAAAAGCACCGGAACAGCACAGATAAGCAGGGAATTTTTCATGGCCAGTCCCCGCACCTCCTCTGCACGCTGTCTGTTTCCTGCCCCGTGGTTAATAGAGATAATCGGCTGCGCCGCCTGGTTTACGCCTTTGCAAAGACCCATAATCACAATGGAAACATTACAGATAATGCCAAATACCGTCACTCCTGTATTGCCCACATACTTTAAAAGCTGCAGATTAAAAATAAAGATGGTAATTCCCGCGGAAACCTCAATCAGAAAGCTGGCAAATCCATTCACCACAATCTCTTTTATAAATACAGGACGGATTCCCTTAAAATTAAATTTCAACTGATTCTTCTTTGTAAAGAAATGGAAAAATAAAATTCCTACAGTCAGCCAGGAACCGATAACGGTTGCAATGGCCGCTCCTGCCATTCCCATTTCCATAGGGAATACAAACACATAGTCCAGAATAATATTCGTCACACCGCCTGCGATTACGGCATTCATGGCAAGCTTGGGCGCGCCGTCATTTCGGACAACAGTCTGCAAAAAAGCAGAGAGAAAATAGCCGCCCATGCCCCAGATAATATAGGGAATGTAGTCCATAATATAAGGCATGGTTTCTTCTGTTCCGCCTAAAATCCATGCCAAATCTTCCATAAACACGGTACACAGTACCTGGCACACCAGCCAAATCAAAAGATTCATAAAAAAGGCGGCTGTGTAGTAGGCATCTGCTTCCTTTTTCATAGCCCGCCCCCGGTATACAGACATCAGTACGGAACCACCGACGCCAAAAAGCAGACCAATGCCAAAGAACATATTGTAAATAGGCAGAGCAATATTCAGGGCAGCCATAGCCACGCTTCCCAGCCCTTTACCGATAATAATCGTGTCCGCCAGAACATAAATAGACGTTACCATGGTTCCTATAATAGAAGGAATCAGATAACGGTAAAACAAACCCTTCACGGGTTTTTCCAGAAATTCTTTTGTTTCCATAAAAACTCCCTTCCTTTGGTTTCTGATAAAACAGTATATCCAAAGAAAGGGAATTTTGCAAGTTTTACGCTAACATCATTCTGTCATTGGCAAATTCGCCTCCGCTGGCCTCCTCAAACTTTGCCAGCAAGTCAGAAACATGCAGTTTTTTCTTTTCTTCTCCTGACACATCGTAAATCACCCGTCCCTCATGCATCATAATCAGACGATTTCCGTGTGCAATGGCGTCCTTCATATTGTGTGTCACCATCATGGCAGTCAACTGATTTTCCTCAATAATCTTGTCCGAAATCTCCAGTACCTTTGCCGCTGTCTTAGGGTCAAGGGCTGCCGTATGTTCATCTAAAAGCAGCAGCTTCGGCTTTTTCATAGCAGCCATTAAAAGGGTAATCGCCTGTCTTTGACCACCGGAAAGCAGTCCTACCTTACTGCTTAACCGCTCCTCCAGTCCCAGATTCAACTCCTTTAACTGCTCCTTATATTTCTCCCTCTCTTTTCGGGAAATGCCCCATCGAAGCCCTCTGTGCTCTCCTCTTCTGGCTGCAATAGCCATGTTTTCCTCAATGGACATGGTTGATGCTGTGCCAATCATTGGGTCCTGAAAAACTCTGCCCAGATGTACGGCTCTCTTATGTTCGGAAAGCCTTGTCAAATCCACGCCGTCTACAATAATCTTTCCTTCATCAATGGGCCAGACCCCTGCAATGGCATTTAAAGTCGTGGATTTTCCTGCTCCGTTTCCTCCGATAATGGTTACAAAATCTCCTGGATTCAGATTCAGATTTACACCGTTTAAAGCAACTTTTTCGTTAATGGTTCCCAGATTAAATGTTTTATGTACGTTTTGAATTTCCAGCATATATCCCATTATTTTGCCCTCCTCTTCTTCATTGCATATTTTCCCTTCAGATAAGGAATCGCCAGGAAAACAGCCACAACAAAAGCGGAAAACAGTTTCATATAATCAGATTTTACACCCAGCCACAATACCAGGGTATAAGCTACAAAGTAAAGAATTGCACCTACAAAAACTGCAGACAGGGTATAGGCAAAGGCAATCTTTTTACCTGCACACAGCTTCGCAAAAATAACCTCGCTGATAATCACGGCAGCAAGACCGATAACAATGGCGCCACGGCCTGCATTGACGTCCGCAGAACCCTGATACTGTGCATAAATACCTCCGCACAGACCTACCAGACCGTTGGAAATCATCAGTGCAATGACTTTTGTAAAATTTGTATTAATGCCCTGTGCTCTTGCCATCTGTGAGTTACAGCCTGTAGCTCTTATAGAAGAACCCAGTTCTGTACCAAAAAGCCAATACACTACTGCCACCAAAATCAGACAGCCTAAGACCAGCTTAATAAAAAAGAAAACACTGTCGTCAGCAGTCACATATCTGGAGGAAGCCACCAGATTTTTCTGTCCCAGCCCAATACTCTGGTTCGCCTTTCCCATAATACCCAAATTTACAGAGTACAGAGAAATCTGGGTCAAGATACTTGCCAGAATTCCCGGAATTCCCAGCGCTGTGTGTAGAAATCCGGTGACAAAGCCTGCTGCCATACCTGCCAGAAATGCAAAAAGCAGGGAAAGCGCCGGATTCATACCGCCCTGAATCAGCATGACAGCCACTGCGCCTCCTGTTGCCAGTGAACCGTCTACTGTCAAATCTGCAAAGTCCAAAATTCGGAAGGTAATATACACTCCCAAAGCCATAATTCCCCATATCAGACCCTGCGCCACATTGCCGGGAAGCGCCCGCAGCAAGGCCATGGGGTCTAATGCCAAATAACCTGTTATCATTTTCCCATATCCTTTCTGCTTTTATTCTGCAATTTTCTCATATCCTTCCGGAATAGTAAGTCCAAGTTCCTCACAGATAGCCGAATTGTACATTTTCGTTACTTCCGGTGCTGTTGCGATTTCCATTGCAGACACATCTGCGCCTTCTGCCAGGATTTCATAAGCCATTTCGCCTGCTTTGTATCCAATATCATAATAGCTGATGGACAGGGTTGCCACACCGCAGCCTGCACAGATGCCCTGTTCTCCTGCAATGACCGGAACCTTAGCCGGAAGACACACATTATTGATAATCTCTGTATTATTTGCCATGGTATTATCTGTAGGAACATAAAGGGCATCACATTCACCTACTGCATTTGTCACAACAGACTGAATTTCGTTGGAGTCTGCTGCCGTATATTCTTTATAGGCAATGCCGTCTTTTTCCAGTTCTTCTGCAAAAAGCTTTGCCTGATATTCAGAGTTCACTTCTGCGGAACAGTACAGAATTCCTACCTGTTTTACGTCCGGCACTAACTCCAGAAGCATATCCTCCTGCTTGTCAATGGGTGCCAAATCACTGGTTCCTGAAATATTTACACCGGTAACTCCTGTCCAGTCTGCCGGGTCAATGCCAAGGGCTGATGCATAATCCGTAATAGAAGTTCCCAGAATCGGAATTTCTGAGGTTGCCTGCGCTGCTGTCTGCAGAGGCAGTGTGGCGTTTGCCAGTATCAGATCCACGTCAGAAGACACAAAATTATTGACAATGGTGCTGCACATCGCCTGCTCACCCTGGGCATTCTGCTTGTCAAACTCCACCTTATCTTCTCCGAATTTTTCCTTACATGCCTCTTCAAATCCCTTTGTTGCCTGGTCTAAAGCATCATGCTCCAATTGCTGACAGATGCCGATTTTATAAATATCCCCGCCGCTTTCTTTACCGGCTTCTGCTTTTGCACTGCTCTCTCCTGAGCCTGAATCCCCTCCGCAGGCTGCCATAGAGATTCCCATTGCCGCTGTCATGATAAGGGCTAATAATTTCTTTAACTTCATTTTCTTTTCCTCCCTGTCACCCTATTGCTTTATCAAATAAAACCGTTACGCTTCAACGTGACAAAGCTATAATGACGTTATTATACACCCTACCGGAACATACGTCAATGGATTCTTTTCTCCATTCCCTTACAAAACACCACTGCCACCGCTGTGCTCACCAGGGTTGCCACAATGGCAGGTCCTACAATCGCCGTGGGATTCACACTTCCGTATTGGCTTCTGTATGCAATAATATTCACAGGTATCAGTTGCAGAGAGGAAATATTCAAAATCAAAAACGTACACATCTCATTGCTGGCAATGCCTTTCTCCCGCACAGTTCCCAAAGCCTTGCCCTGTCTTCTCTCCTCTTCCAGATTTCCAAGCTCTTCCATAGCTTTCAGACCAAAGGGGGTTGCCGCCCACCCAAGTCCCAGAAAATTGGCTATCATATTAGCAGAAATAAATTCCATAGCTCTGTGTTCTTTGGGAATCCAGGGAAATAAAAACCGCAGAAGGGGCTGCATACCTTTCGTCATTCTGTCCACCAGTCCCGAAGACCTGGCAATCTGCATCACCCCCACCCACATAGCCACAATTCCTGCCATAGTAATACAAAGGGACACTGCTTCCTTTGCTGAGGAAAGAGCAGCGTCCGTCACTTCATTCATATTTCCTGTAAGCGCACCGTACAAAATTCCTGTAAGAAGCATTCCTGCCCAAAGTATATCCAGCATAAAATCTCCCAAAATTGCTTTTGTACCAGCTTATGAAAATATTCCGTATTCTATTCGTCCTTTGAAGAAGAATCTTTCTCCTTTTTCTTATCGCTCTTACTTTTCTTTGTGTCCTTTTCCGCCTTTTTCTCAGCAGTATTCACAGCCTGGCCTTCTGTTATATTTTCCTCCGCAGCTTTGGTATCTGTTGTCTGCTTTTCCTGTATTCCTGCTTTTCCTACACCCATTCCAGTCACATCAAGGTCGGTTCCCACAGCCTGGCTGTATTCTTTAATCCTTGCAAAAATTGCCTCTCCTTCTGCTCCCTCCATCGGGGTGGGCTGATAATTGTTATAGCCCTCTGCATATGCGGAAGAAATCTTACATGGGATAATATTTGTCACATTATCCTTCTGCAATTCTCCGTCCTCAATGGTAAAGGTCTGCTGAAAAATCATGGTGTCCATGTCCGAGGGTGCGGAATTCCCCCCAAAACAAAAATTCCCAAGACTGTATACAATGTTTTTCCCTTTATACTCTTCAATTCCCTGCAAAACATGAGGGTGATGTCCCAGCACCAAATCTGCACCATTGTCAATAGCAGAATGTGCCAGTGCCACCTGAGTTTCATTGGGAATATTCTCCCGCTCTTCTCCCCAGTGGAAAGTGGCAATAATCACCTTTGCCCCCTGCTCCTTCAAGCTGGCAATGTTATCCTTCATCTCCTGCTCACAGCCCATGTGATCCCGCAGTTCATAAGTTCCCACAAGCCCTACTTTAGTGCCTTTGATTTCTACAAGGGCAGTTCTGTCATTTCCAAAGGAAAGAACTCCTTCTGCGTCCAGCGCTGCTATGGTGTCTGTATAGCTTTTTTCTCCATAATCATAAGTATGATTATTTGCCAGATTTACAGCTTCCACATCGCCCTCTGTCAAAATCTTCGCATATTCGGGATCTGCTTTAAAGGCATATAGCTTGTCTGCCCTTGTTTCCTCTTGTGTCAGAGTCCCCTCCATATTGACAATAGTCAAATCGTCTGCCTCAAAGACAGGTTTTACATTTCTGAAAAAATAAGAGGGATCCTGCACAGCATCGTATTTTCCGGTAAAACCGCTTTCATAATCAAAGCTTTCATCTGTACCAAGAGTGCAATCCCCTGCCGCACTAATGGTAATTACTGCGTCCTGAGCTTTTTTTGCTGCCTCTGCTTTTTTAGCCTTTTCTTCCGCCTTTTTTTCTGCCTCAATCTTTTTCTGTTCTTCCTTTGCTTCTTTTGCAGCTTTCCTTCCTCCTGCCACAGCCGTTGTTACCAGCAAAACTGCCAGAACTCCTGTAACTGTCCCCAGAATAATCCTCTGCTTTAAGACTTCTTTTTCTTCGTTGTTCCTGCTTAAGCTTTCGTTCTCTTAACCGTCTTTCGTATTCTTTATCTCTTCCACTCATATGCCTCTTCCTCTTTTGTTGCTTTTATCAGTCCTTTAAAAGCGCCTGATAAACCTCACGCTTACTGATCCCTCTGTCTTTTCCCACTTTTTTCATGGCTTCTTTTTTCTCAATTCCCTGATTCAGATAAAATTCCATATGCTCCTCTAAAGACATATCTTCCCATCTGCGCCGTTCCTCTTCTTCCAGCTCCTGCCTTTTCCTACCCTCAAGCACCAGTACGCATTCTCCCTTTGGCGTATGTTCCCTGTACCAGCAGACTGCGTCTGCAAGCGTACCGCGAAATATATTTTCATGCTTTTTTGTCAGTTCTCTACACACAGAAATTTTTCTATCTCCCAGGTTTTCCCACAATTCCTCCAAAGTCTTTATCAGTCTGTGGGGCGCTTCGTAGAGAATCGCGGTTCTGGTTTCTGTCTTCAGAGAATCCAGAATACCGGCTCTTTCCTTCTTATCCGAAGGCAGAAATGCCTCAAAGGCAAACCGTCTGGTGGGCAGTCCTGAGAGGGTAAGCGCTGTGATACACGCCGCCGCCCCAGGCAGGGACGTAACTTCAATCCCCTCCTCATAGCACATGGAAACCAGTTCTTCCCCCGGATCTGAGATTCCCGGCGTTCCGGCGTCTGTAATCAGAGCAATGTTCAATCCCTCTTGCAGTTTGCGGATTAAATACCGCCCCTTGTCAAATTTATTGTATTCATGATAGCTTGTCATAGGGGTTTTGATTTCAAAATGATTCAAAAGCTTAATACTGTTTCTCGTATCCTCTGCTGCAATTAAATCCACTTCCTTCAGTGTCCGAAGCACCCGATAGGTAATGTCCTCCAGATTGCCGATGGGGGTTGCACACAGATATAGTTTTCCGCTCATTTCTTTTTCTCCTGTCCGTAAATATCCAATACCTCACGGGTATAAACTCCCGGTTTCTCATATACAATCAATGGTTTTTCCACTGTAATTCTGGATTTTCCGCCTCTCATGCCCTCTATTAGCACCAGATTCGGTTCTTTATCCACATAAGGGTGTACCAAACGCATGCGCTTGGGTTCTATGCCGTATTTCACCATCACAGACAGAATCTCTGCCAGTCGGAAGGGTCTGTGCACCATGTAAAATCTGCCCCTTGGCTTTAATACTTTTGCAGCCTGACTGATAATATCCTCCAGACTGCACAGGGTTTCATGTCTGGCAATGATTTTTGCCCTGTTTTCCCCTGTCAGCCCGTGGTTTCCCACCATGTACGGCGGATTGGTTGTCACCACATCAAAAAAAGACCCTCCGTAAATAGACGCGGCCTCCTTAATATCTCCTGTTGTAATGGTAATGTCTTTCTCTAAATGATTGTACTGTACGCTTCTTCTCGCCACATCTGCGCTTTCTTCCTGTATTTCCAGACCGGTAAAATGCCCTTTGGGATACCTTGCCTTTAATAAAACAGGGACGATTCCTGTACCCGTCCCCATATCCAGTACTTTCTCCCCTGGTTTTACATTGGCAAACCAGGAGAGTAGCACTGCGTCTATTCCAAAGCAGAACTGCTTCGGATTTTGTATCAGCTTATACCCGTTTTGCAGGTCGTCCAGTCTTTCATGTTCCAGAAGCAGACTCTTCTCTTCCATGAAATTTCCTCTCTGTCTTTCTTATTTATCTCTTTCTAATTCTTTCAATGCTTTCATTTCTTCTTCAGAAAGCCGGATTTTTCTCTCTTTTCTGTCTTGCTTTAAATTTCAGTTCAGAAGCCGGATATTCCCGGATTTCCTTCTCATCTTCTACATCCACAATCACTTTTACCAACTGTCTTAAGACATTGACGCTCTGTACTTCACCCTTTAGGCCGTCAGAAGTCGTCACTCGGTCCCCTGTATTGGGCAACTTTTTATTCAGCTCCTCGTAGGTTTCTTCCTCATTCTTCAGACAGCACATCAGGCGTCCGCACACACCGGAAATCTTGGTTGGATTTAAGGATAAATTCTGTTCCTTTGCCATTTTAATGGACACTGGTACAAACTCAGAAAGATAAGTATGGCAACAAAGAGGTCTGCCGCAGATACCGATTCCTCCTAAAATCTTTGTTTCATCCCTCACGCCAATCTGACGCAACTCAATTCTGGTTTTGAATATAGCCGCCAGATCCTTTACCAGCTCACGGAAATCAATTCTTCCGTCCGCAGTAAAATAAAACAGAATTTTGTTGTTGTCAAAGGTGTATTCCACATCAATCAGCTTCATATTTAAGCTGTGTTCCCTGATTTTTTTCAGACAGATGCGAAATGCCTCTTTTTCCTTTTTCCGATTGGTTTCTTCTTTTTTATCGTCCTGGGTATTGGCAATGCGGATAACCTCCTTTAAAGGTTGCACCACCTTCTCGTCCTCCACATCACGGGGCGCCAGCACAACACTGCCATATTCCACACCCCTTGCCGTTTCTACGATAACGTGATCTCCGGCCTTGATGTCCAGATTCTTGGGGGAAAAATAATAAATTTTACCCACGTTGCGGAATCTTACTCCAATTACTCTTGTCATGATTAGTTCTCCCTGATTGTAAGGAACAGAAGTTCCATAGTTAAGTCAAAATTCACGTTTGCCTGCAGACGCTGCTTTGCTGTTTCAATGGCCTTGATAATGGTTTCCAGCCCCTCATAGGAGCTGACGTCTGCCCGCCTTTTTATATCATTGTATTCCTGCTTGAAAACCAGACCGTCCATCTGCCTGGTAGCTTTAAACATCAGCACATCTCTGAACCATACCAGGAACAAATCCAGATATTCATAAACCGTATGTTTCTGCTCAGACAGCAGCTTTATGGCGTCTACCATTTCATAGACTTCCATATCCCTGCCCTTTTTCAGAATTCGAAAGGCTGCGTCCATCATCTCTGTAAAGTCCTCAGCCGTTGCAATCTGCTTTGCTTTTCCTACATTTCCCTGGGCAAAAGCCACGCTGACCTCTGCCTGATAATCTGGCACATGAAGCTCTTCCATAAGATATTTCTTAATCACCTCGTCCCGGACTGGTTTGAAATTCAGAGTCACACATCTGGACGCAATGGTTGGAAGAAGCGCAGCCGCATTATTTACCAGCAATATAATCACTGCATAAGCCGGAGGCTCTTCAATGGTTTTTAAAAGAGCGTTCTGTGCCTGCACTGTCATTTTCTCTGCCTCATCTACAATATAGATTTTATAAGGCCCTGTATAAGGCTTAATATCCACATCTGCAATCAGCTGCTCTCTGATATCCTCAATCCCAATAGAATTGGGCTTCTCATGTGTTACATAAATAATGTCCGGCTGGTTCCGGTTCATCGCTTTTTTACAGGAACTGCACTGCAGACATGGCTCTTTTCCATGTTTCTCACACTGCAAGGTCATGGCAAACAATTTTGCCAGCAGCTTTTTACCGCTTCCCTTCTCTCCTGCAAAAATATAGGAATGGGAAACCTTATCCATGGCCGCTGCATTCTGCAAATGTTTAATTACTTCCTCGTGTCCCAATACTTTCTCTATCTCCTGCATTGCAATTCACCTCAATTCCCACAGCCCCAAAGGGCTTCTTATCTTTGTTATAGCACATTATAGCATATATTTTCCGTCTACTGCAACTTTTGTATCCTGTTTTTAATTTCTTTTATACAATTCTCCAGCTCTGTATTGAAAAACCTTTCCCTGATGTCTGCCGCCCGCAGTTTTTCCTCGCTGAAATCCTCTGCATCAGCCAGAAAACGTCGGCACATTTCCTCGTATTTCGGCACTTTTTGCTGTTCCTCTCTGCGAATGGCACGTTTCAGACGTTCTCCGTCTTCCACCTCCACATACACAGGCACCACTTTGTCCTCTCCATAATATTCCCTCATACCCTGATAAGATTCCAGAGTTCCAATACCAAGATAGCTGTTTTTCTTAAGCTCCAACGTTCCGTCATCTGCGGTAAAATAGGTCCAGGGGCCATACACGGTCTGGTAGGTACGAGCCTCTATCACCTTTCCCATTGCCTGCAGCTTTTCATAGAAATCCCTGTCTGTAAAGTGATATTCCTTTCCCTCCGTTTCCCCTTCCCTCATAGGTCTGGTGGTATATAATACAATTCTGGAAAGTCCCAGCTCGCTGTCCTGCAGCAAACGGCTGTAAATCGTGTCCTTTCCTGAAGAACTTTTTCCCATAATATAAAAAATCTTACCCATTTGTTTTCTCCTCTTTTTTCAAAACTCTGATAAATTTCTGACTGTAATCCTTCATTCCCTGCAAAAGAAGCCCCTGCTGCTTTAATTTCTCTGCATGGTTTAAAAATTCACTGTCAATTTTTTCTCCCGGTACCAGAAGGGGGATTCCCGGCGGATACAGATATGCATACTCTGCAGAAATCCTGCCCTGACTTTTTTCCAGCAGAATGCTTTCACAGGAACTTTCCATGGCTTTCCAGATAGGAAGCGCCTGTTCCCTACAGGTCTGACTGCTACTTTCTATAAAGCACAGTTCTCTTGCAGCGCTCCCCTCCCTGCCTGACCGCCTCTTTGCCAGTTCCCGGTCAATTTCCAGAAGCGCTTCTGTCAATCTCCGAAATCCTTCCCTGCTGTCCATCACACTGGTAAGCGCCAGTACATACTGCTCTGCCTCCATTTCCATTTCCAGATGATATCTCTCGCGCAGTATCCGGTGAAGCTGGCAGCCGCTTAAATCTGCCCATGCTGTGGAAATCACAATTTTAGAATCATCAAAATCAAAAATGTCCTCCTGATTTTTCAGCTCTTTTCCAATTAACCGCAGTACCCTGAGGTCTTCCAGAGATTTTCGGCACTGCTGCAGATTCTGCCAAAATTTCCGAAATGCTGTTTCTCCCTGCTCCTTTATATATCGAAGACAAAAAGAAATCCCGCCCATAAGTACATAAGAAGGGCTGCTGGTTTCGTAAATATCCAGAAACTCCTCCAGCTTCTCTTCTGATACTCTGTTTCCCTTTTTGTGAAGCAGAGCTGTCTGGGTCATAGCCGGGAGTGTCTTATGTAAGCTGTGAATCACCACATCTGCCCCCAGGTCTAATGCTGATGTAGGAAATCCCTTATAAAAAGGGAAGTGAGCGCCATGAGCCTCATCTACCAGCAAAGGAATTCCGCGACTGTGAACAAGCTCTGCAATTTTCCTGATATCAGATACCACACCATCATAGCTGGGAGAGGTTAAAATCACAGCTTCTGTATCCGGATTTTCCTGCAGGGCTTTTTTCACATCTATGGACGAGATTCCTCCGTTCAATCCACAAAAAGGCTCATACGATGGGTATAAATATACAGTTTCCAATCCCCGCAGATATGCTGCATGATAAACCGCTTTGTGGCAGTTTCGCGCCATAATCAGTTTACCTCCCCGGGAAGTACAGGCCGAAACAGCCGCCAGAATCCCTCCAGTGCTTCCATTAATTAAAAACCAGGATTTCTCTGTATGATACAGGCTTGCCGCCATGTCCTGATTTTCTTTTAAAATGCCTTCTGCATGATGCAGATTGTCAAAGTCTGTAATTTCTGTGATATCTACAGCATAGGGATTGCATAGATATTCATTTTGTACCTGCCGCTTATGTCCCGGCATATGGAAGGGATAAAAATCACTGCGGCTGTATTGGTACAGGGCTTTATCAAGATCGTTCATATGAAAATCTCCTGTCTGCTATTACAAAATAATGTTCCATAAGTTTAACATTTTAAAAATACTATAGCAATAGAAAGCAGAAAAAAGCTACCGCATAAGGGCAGCTGTCAGGAAACTTCCCAACTGCTCTCTTATGCGGCAGCTTTCAACATACTTCTTTAATTTTTACGCTTTCACAGCTCCGTTTGTAACACCTGCAATAATCCATTTCTGGCAGAAAATATATACCAGCAGAATAGGAATCAGCACCAGCAGATAAGAGGCAAACGCCAGGTTGTACTCTGTGTTAAACTGTCCCTTGAATACATACTGTGCAAGCTGCAGGGTCTGATATTTCTCTTCGCTTAAAAGCACCAGAGGCATGGAGAAGTCGTTCCAGGTCCACATAAAGGACAGAATGGCTACAGTTGCACTCATAGGCTTCATTAACGGAAATACAATTTTATAAAAGGTCTGAAACGGTGTGGCACCATCAATGTACGCGGCTTCGTCCAGGGCAACAGGCAGGGATTTTACAAAGCCTGTATACAGGAAAATATTCATTGGAAGACCGAAAATAATATACAGAAAGGTAATTCCGAAAATATTGTCCATGTGGAAAGCAGACGCCTGTTTTACCAATGGCAGCATAATTACGTTAAAGGGAATAAACATAGCGCTGACAAAATAGTAATATGCCAGGTTAAATAATTTACTCTTGTCTTTGTTTCTTGTAATCGCATAAGCTACCATAGAGTTTGTAAGAATGGTAAATACCAGATTCACAACTGTGATAAACAGGGTATTCATAAATTTTCTGGGATAATCTGTCATTACCCAGGCGTCTACAAAGTTCTGCAGACGCAGCTTTTTCGGGAAAGACAGCACATTTGCCATTTCTGACGGGTCTTTTACTGCAATTAAAACAGCGATATATAAAGGTCCGAGGATAAACACCACTGCCAGAACAATCAGCAGAATCGTCATGGGCCAGTTGTATTTTTCTTTTATCTTACATTTACTTTTTCCCATTAGTTCATCTTCGCCTCCCTCTTCTCAAGTACCTTCAACTGGAATATGGAAATTCCCGCAATAATCAGAAACAGAATAACCGCGTTGGCTGACTGGTACGCAAACTGTCCGCCGTCAAAGCCTCGTTTGTAAATCAATACAGAAATACTTGTGGTAGATGTACCTGGACCGCCGCCTGTCATTGCCATAATCTGGTCAAATGCCATAAGGAAGTTTTTCACACTCAAAACCATGTTAATGGTAAAGAACGGAGCAATTAACGGGAAGGTAATCTTGGTAAATCTCTTAAATCCTGTTGCGCCGTCAAGGTCTGCGGCTTCGTATACGTCACGATCCACGGTCTGCAGACCGGACAGGTAAATCAGAGTATTAAACGCCATTGCCTGCCATACGGTGACAAATAAAATTCCAAGCCATGCGCTATTTGTACCCAGAATGTTGGTGCTTAACGCTTCAATTCCCAGCTTCTGTCCCCACAGAGGAATCACATTGCCGAAAATAAAGTTAAATACAAAACCGATAATCAGCGTTCCCAGCATATAAGGCAGGAAATAAATTGCCTTAATGGTATTTTTAAATTTAATCTTTGCATTCAGTCCGCAGGCAAGAGCAAGACTCAGTACGTTTACTAAAATAGTCGCGCACAGGGCAAATTTAATGGTAAATGCATAGGTCTGTCCCATGGCCGGGTCTTTGAAAAACTGAATGTAGTTCCGAAGTCCCACGGTATTCCAGATACCATACCCTTTCCAGTCGGTAAAACTGTAGAAAATACCCTGGAGAAACGGTATGGTATGGAACAGGAAGAACAGAATCATAAACGGAACCACCATGAAATAAAATGCCTTGTTGACTGCAGGTTTCTTTCCGCGTTTTTTCTTCATTCTTCTACCTCATTAGTTGACGTTCAATGTATCATAATCTGTATCCAGTTTCTTTAATGTATCTGCAATATTTTTTGCATCATCTTTTCCGTTTCCTTTTTCCAGGAAGAAGTTGGAAAGCGCTGCGCTTAAATCATATCCGCTTGGGTAGTAGTGATCCGGGAAGTCTACAACATTACCTGCTTCAATGTCTGCCTTTACACCTGCAACGCTTGGGTCATTCTGTTCAACACCTTTTACTGCGGAGAAAGCAAACTGTTCTTCTGCATAAAGCTGTGCATTTTCCTTCTGAACCATAAAGTTAATGAAATCCTTTGCACCTTCCTCATCACCACAGTTTGTAGTAATGCCTAAAAGCACGTCCACACCTGAGGTTACTTTATTTGCCTCTGCATCATCTGTAGAAGGGAATTTGAACATGTCAAGATTTACATCAGCATTTGCTTTTTTGATTTCTGTGATTGCCCAGTTTCCATTCATCATCATAGCTGCTTCGCCTGCTGCAAACTTTTTATTTCCGTCGTCATAAGAAGTTCCCATGTAGTCTTTCTGTGCATATGGAACCAGCTTCAGATAGTTTTCCAGAACTGCCTCATGTGTTCCTTCAAAAGTAGTCTTTCCTTCTTTTCTGTCTGTGTAGAAGTTTTCCGGCTGCATTACCGGCGCCATGGCGTTCCATGCAGGAAGAATGGTCCATGCATCTTTAAAAGTCAGTTCAAAAGGTGTCACCCCTGCTGCCTGAAGTTTCTCGCAGGCTGCCAGCAATTCTGAGAAAGTCGTAGGGATTTCAATGCTGTTCTCTGCAAAAATATCTTTGTTATAAATAATTCCGGAAGCATTGGTTGCATATGGTACACCATAGCTCTTTTCTTCCTGGTCTTTGTTTAATGCATACAACATTTCCATGTAGGATTCGTTGATATTATCTAAGAACGCTTCCCCGGATAAATCTGTTAAGACGCCTGCTGACTGTAATTCCGCATAGTTAAAGTCACCGCCCATGGCAACCATATCCGGCAAGTCATTTTTAGTCATACGGGTTTTCAATACCGTACCTGCATCTGCCGGCTGTGTCAGTGTTACCTTTACTTTATCCTGAGAGTCGTTGTAAGTGTCTACCAGTTTCTGTAAGGTTTCTTTGTTTTCTGCTTTTGTGCTGAAAAGCTCCAGTTCTGTCTTTCCGTCTGCTGTTTTTTTTGTTTCTTTTCCTGATTCTGCACTTCCGCCGCTGCAGCCTGCTAATACACTCATACCCATGACAGCTGTTATTGCCAGGGCTGTTAATTTCTTCCCTTTCATAAAAAAAGTCCTCCTTATAACATTCCTTTTGGGCTCTCTTGCCCTCTTTCTGGAATTTATTATAAGGAGAACGTCCTTTTTTCAGTATAATTTATCTGATGTAACGCATAAGAATTTTCTTACCCGTTTCGATATTGCTCCGGTGTCATGCAGTAACGCTTTTTAAAGGTCTGTATAAAATAAGACACATCATTATACCCTACACACAGCGCCACATCTCCGATTTTAAGGCTGCTTTCCTTTAAGAGTTCTGCTGCCTTCTGAATCCGCAGCTCCGTGAGATATTTAGAAAAGGTCTTCCCTGTTTCTGACTTAAACAAACGGCTTAAATAACTGGGATTCACAAAATATTTATGGGCCGCCAGCTCATTTACACTGATGTCATACTGATAATTCCATTCCAGATATTTCAACAAATCCTCAATAATCGAAGATTTCTGCCCTTCCTCCTCTGATACGTCGGAAAGCAATCCAAAAATGTATTTTTTCAGTTCTTCCAGGGAATGAAAAGCATACAAATCTGCCTTAAAGTTAAACAACAGATAAGAGCTTTTGTCTGCCTCGGTATTTTCCTGTTCCTTCCGCATAGTATACACCCGGTTAATCACATTCATAATCTGTATCAGAGAAGTAAATAAAGAATAAATACTGACCTCCGGATTGTTTTCGCATTGTCTGAAGAGCCGCTCTACAATTTTTATTGCCTCCTGCTCCTTATTTTCCGTAAGATATTTCTCCAATTCTCTTTCCTCTGCCTGAGAAAACAACTGATTCACATTCACCTCTGCCTCATAGCGGTATATCTGCTGTTCCGGCTGCAAGAGCCTCTGATTTATGGCATACACTGCCTCCCTGTACGCCCCTGCTCCCTCTTTGGTAAAAGCTTCTGTCTTCTCATGATACTGGCTGACTCCCATATGTAAAGCAACTCCTGCCTGATTCCAGCATGCAATCAGCTTCTTTTTCACAAAGCCTTCCGGAAAGTCCCCATTCTCTCCTGCCTTTACTACAAAAATAAATTCATTCTTTGGATAAAAATAAGCGCCTCCCGTTTCCCCTTCTTTTCTGAATATCTCCAAAATCTGACTGATTTCTTCTTTTCCAACAACTTTATTGCAGCTCTGTGCTGTCAGAAGATACCAGGCTTCTGCTTTCATTTTTTCAAACAAATCTCCCAGAATTTCTCTGGCTGCGGTTTCATTTTCCAGAATACGTGAAAAGTCCATAAGCTGCCCCTTATAAACTGCAAGCTGTTTTTCCAGCTTCTGGTTCAGCGTTTTCTTCTCCTCCTTTACTCTCTGTACGGCTCTTTCCAGTTCTTCCTTTTTCACTGGTTTTGTAAGATAGTCTTTTACCCCGTACCGAATTGCTGTGGTAGCATAATCAAAATCCGCATATCCGCTTTCAATAATCACGCTGGTTTCCGGAAACTGCTCCTTTACCTGTTTTGCAACCTCCAGCCCGTCCATATCCGGCATACGGATATCGGTAACGACCAAATCTGCTCCATGACTCTTCAAAAGCTCCATAACTTGTCTGCCGTTTTCTGCCTCCTCGCAGACTTCAATTTCTTCTGAAAGTTCCCCAATTCTTTTTACCAGCGCCTTTCTGGCAAAAAACTCATCATCTGCAACAATCACCCGCATATCCTTTCTCCTCTCTTTCTCCCATAACTGATATGTCTTTTATGCGAAGATGCACCCTTGTATAATTTCCCAACTCGCTTTCCAGCCAAATGCCACAAAAACTTCCATAATAATTCTTAATTCTGGCATTTACATTACGAAGTCCAATTCCTGCTGCTGCCTCAAATCCACTCTCTCCTGCCAGAGATTCATTAATCCTTTTTAGCTTTTCTACTGAAATTCCCATGCCATTATCCTCTACAGTAAGAAGAATCGTTCCATTGTTCTCCCGATGCCCTGTAATTCGCAGAATATCCTGCTTCTTTTTCCCGGTAAAACCGTATTTATAAGAATTTTCCACAATAGGTTGTAAAATGAACTTCAATACCCGACAATCCAGCAACTCTTCCTCCACGGAAATTTCCACTAAAAAACGTTCCGGGAAGCGAATCTTCTGGATACACATATAATTCTCTGTCTGGGCAAGCTCCTCCCGAAGAGAAACAATCTCCCTGCCGTCAATATTGTAGCGAAACATGTCCGAAAGCCCGGATGCAATCTCCGGAATATATTCCACGTCCTGCAGTTGGGCAATGGAGCTTATAGTGTTTAAAGCATTATACAGAAAATGAGGGTTTATCTGGAACTGCAGCATTTTCATCTCTGCCTGCTTCTGGTTCAACTTATAAATATACTCTTTAATAATGTTATCGTTTATTCGCTTTGCCATGGCATTATAGCTGTTTATCATCTGCAGAATTTCCTCTGTTCCCTGGGATTGCCCCTCCGGGAACAAGGCAATCTCCTGCTCCTCCCTTGTATTTCCTGCCACATTGCCCATAAAGTCTGACAGTTCCCGCACCGGATGGCTGACACGCTTTACCAGAATATAACTGCCCGCTGCGGTAATGACAATGACTGCTGCCAGAATAATCAAAAGCACCGACATGTTATCCAGAATCTTAGATGCCATTTTCCACACCGAAAGATACTGCACAAAACACCAGCCTGTTTCCTTATGTCCTGTCACAGAAACCACACATTTCTTTCCGTGGAGCTCTAAAACTCCATGCTGTTTTCCGGACTCCAGCAGGGCATTGCACTGTTTTTCCGCCTCCTGTTGGCTTTCTGCTTTTCCCATTCTTTTGCCCTCAGAATCAAACAACACTTCTTCTTTTCCCAAAACCAAAAATTCAAAGCTCTGGTTTGATTTTGCAGAGCGATACCATTGATTTGACAGTTTATCAAAGTCCAAATCCACATAAATAGTGGCTATGGGTTCTTCCTGCATAATATTCCATATCGGACTGACAAAAGATACAACGTTATGCTTCACAAGGCTGATGGTTTCCTTATGCACCGGGCTGAAATACCCTGGCTTTCCCTTTTCCCATACAACGTCCTTTGTCAAAAAATCCATTCTCTCTATGTAATCGTCCTGGATTTCCTCTACACTTTTATAAACTCTGCCATCCTTTGTTACAATGGCTGCCCGCAGTGCGTCCTGCCCCATATCCACCAGCACCTTTAAATATTTTTCCAAAGCCTTTTCTGTCTGCTTCTGTCCTTCCGGGTCAATATCACTGTCGTCGCAGGTGAGCAGGTTGCGGATTTTATCCTCTGAAAAATGCAAGTACAAAAAAGACTTTGTGTTATCCAGAACACTGTCCAGATTCATGGCAAGTTGCTCGTTGTATTCCTCCATGC
Source organism: Blautia argi (assembly GCF_003287895.1). NCBI lineage: Bacteria > Bacillati > Bacillota > Clostridia > Lachnospirales > Lachnospiraceae > Blautia > Blautia argi. The sequence goes on from NZ_CP030280.1 coordinate 3,102,550, forward strand.
GCCCTATCTCTGTCTGAGATTCTGTGCGGTAGCTTCCTATAAAAAAGGCAAAAAATGCCAGAAGGGAAACTGCAAACAAGGCGCCTAATCCGTACAGCATTTTCTGTTGAAAAGACTGCTTTTTTCTGCGTTTCATTCTCTTTTCTCCTTTGCTTCCAGATATAAGTCCTTATGCTTTTGCAGGCTTTTTGTATAAGTATCCAAATAGTCATCTATCTCCACCTTCCCTGCGTCCGGCATCAGAGAGAGAATATCCTTATCCCGGATAACACTGGTCTGCAGAGGCAACCAGGAAGCATCCATTCCTGCTCTGCCTTCTCTGATAAGCTGGTGCACCCGCGGAGCATACTCTGCCCGATTTTTATTTCCCTCCATACTGCTAAGAGAACATTCTGCATCCAGATAAAGCTGAAGAATTTCCGGCTTCATGAGAAATTCCACAAATTTTTCTGCCTCCTCGGGATATTTGCAGTCCCTGGAAATCCCCACGCTGCTGTCTATCCACATGGTCACAAATTGTTCCTGTCCGTTATCCACAGGAAATGGAATTAACTCCAGGTTCATCTGTGGATTTCTCTCCATAATACTTCCGTAAGCCCAGCTTCCCTGCATAAACATAAATGCCTCCCCCTGGGCAAATTGGGTCATGGCCTCGTCATAGTTTAAATCCCTGCATTCTTCTGTGGTATATTGATGCAGGGCAATCAGCTTTTCCAGAGAACCCCGGCTTATGGGGTCTTCGGTAAAAGAGGTTTTTCCGGTGGCAACCTCTGCCCAAATCTCCTCAAAATTTCCCCGTATTGCGCCTTCTATGCTTTCCCAATTCTGATGCACGGTCCAGCTCTCTTTGTCCGCAAACAAAAAGGGAACCTTGCCTCGGCTCTGAATTTCTTCGGACACCTGGCACAGTTCTTCATAGGTTTCCGGAATCTTTAAGCCTTCCTCTGAAAACAGGTCTTTATTTACATAAATCCCTTCAAAGCTCATAGCAAGAGGCATCTGGTAAAGATGGGAATCGTAGTGCAGGTACGGCAGATATTCCTCCTTAATCCTCCCGGCACACTCCATATCCTCAAGAGGGCGCAGACAGTTCCCCATAACATACTCAAAGGTTTCCACACTCTGCAGGCCCCCAAGCTCTACAAGATCGGGAAACTCCCCCTCTACCGCAGAAATCCGCAAGGCTGTGTCGGCATTGGTGTTCATATTCTGATAAACCTCAATTTCGTCCTGAGATGCATTAAATTTTCCGATTATTTCCTCCAGAACAGCATAAACCTCTCGTTTTCGGTTGTAAAATTCCAGACGAATCTTTTCCTGTTCAGGCACCGGCTCTTCCTTCTGACACCCGGAGAACACCAGCATACAGGCACACAAAAGCAACATCATTTTTCTTTTCATCATGGGGTACTCCAAACTTTATACTTTATTGTCGATTATATCATGGGGGAAAATGAAAGACAATGCGGCATTCGTATGGATTCACAAAGAATCTCGCTTGAGAGATTTTCCTATGAAATAAAAACCGCATAAACAGCAACCTCCTTTTTCTGCTGTTTATGCGGTCTGTCTAAGCCCTTTTTCTATTTTTCAAAAAACAATTTTATACAACTGCGTCCTGCAATTTCTGAATCAACGCATCTAATTCCGCTTCCTTCATTCCCATAAAGCTTCTCATGGAACGAAGAGGCGCATTTTCCATCATTTTCATGGACATCTCCGGCGTAATTGCCTCTGCTGCCGCATTTCCTTCTTCTGCTTCCTGAGAACCTCCCATATGCGCTACCAGACTTTCTGCCAGCTCTTTGATCATAACTGCGGTTCCGGGATTTTCCAGAAGTTCGCTGATGGTTGTATTTCGACTTACGGAAAGAGGAAGATTCTGGGAAGAAATCACCTTCACGGTCTTTCTCAGACGGATATCCCGGGAAGAGGCTGCTGCCAGAATTTCATACTCTCCGGTTGCTGCATACCAGTCTGCAAGCTCTGTACAGTACCATGCAAAGCTTCTCTTATCCAGTTCCATTTCCACCGTTTTTTCTTCCTGAGGCTGTAATTCCACCTTCACAAAATTCTTCAATTCCTTTACCGGACGGCTTACAGCGCCTGTTTTATCTGCCACATAAAGCTGTACGATTTCTTTACCTGTCATGTTTCCGGTATTCTTTATCTTCAGAGAAACTTTCAGTGTTTCTGTATCTTTGATTTCCTCTGCAGACACCTGCATATCGCTGTATTCAAAGGTTGTATAGCTTAAACCATAGCCAAAGGGATAACGCACCGGCATTTCCTTTGTATCATAATAGCGATAACCAACAAACACACCTTCTTTATATTCCACAGTTTTTCCATCTCCCGGGAAATGCAGATAAGAAGGATTGTCTGATAACTTATACGGCACTGTTTCTGCCAGCTTACCGCATGGATTTGCCTGTCCGAAAAGTAAACCCACTTCTGCCTGTCCGACTGCTTCTCCGCACAGATATGCCTCTAAAATGCCTTCCACGTCATCTGCCCATGGCATTTCCACCGGAGAACCATTGTGCAGGACTACCACTACATGCTTCTGGACCTTGGCAATTTCAGAAATCAAAAGGTTCTGGCATTCCGGCATTCTCATGTGAGTTCTGTCGTAGCCTTCGGATTCAAAAGCATCAGGAAGACCTGCAAAAATCACGGCAACATCTGCCTCTTTTGCTGTCTGCACTGCTTCTTCCAGTAATTTTTCATCAACCTTATCTTCCTTAACCTCATAGCCCTGTGCATAGGTAACCTCTGCAATCTCTTTTGCTGCCTCTAAAGCGCCTGTAATCTTAAAAGAATTAATATGAGAGCTTCCGCCGCCCTGGAATCTGGGCTGTTCTGCAAATTTTCCGATAAAGGCAATTTTCTTTCCTTCCGGCTGAATCGGCAGAATTCCCTCATTTTTCAAAAGCACCATAGATTCTGCTGCGATTTTGGCTGCCAGCTTATGATCTTCTTCCCGGTTAAAGACTGCCTCCTGACGGTTATCTGTAAATTTAAAAATAATATTCAGGATTCTTTCCACCGCTGTATTCAAAACTGCTTCGTCTAAATCACCGTTTTTCACAGCTTCCACAATTTCTTTATCTGTGCAGCCGCCACTTCCCGGCATTTCCAGATCCAGACCAGCCTTCAATCCCTTCACACGCTCATTGACTGCACCCCAGTCAGACATCACATAACCTTCAAATCCCCAGTCATCTCTCAGAATCTCTGTGAGCAGACGATAGTTTTCAGATGCGAATTCCCCATTAATCTTATTATAAGAGCACATAACCGTATCCGGTTTTGCCTCTTTAATCGCTGTTTCAAAGGCACCCAGATAAATTTCTCTGAAGGTTCTCTCGTCAATCTCAGAAGAACAGGACATTCTTCTGTGTTCCTGGTTATTTGCGGCAAAATGCTTAATTGAGGTTCCCACATGCTTAGACTGCACCCCCTTAATCTGTGCTGCTGCCATCTGTGATGCCAGATACGGATCCTCGGAAAAATATTCAAAATTTCTTCCGCACAGAGGGGAACGTTTGATGTTTACTGCCGGTCCCAGAATGACGGATACATTTTCTGCCTGACACTCTTCTCCCAGTCTTTCTCCCATTTCTTCCAGCAAATCCCGATCAAAAGAGCAGGCTGTTGCACAGGCCGTAGGGAAACACACGGCTTTAATGCTGTCATTTAATCCCAGATGGTCTGCCTCATCTGCCTGTTTTCTCAATCCGTGAGGGCCGTCACTGACCATGACCTCCGGAATCCCCAGACGTTCTACACTTTTCAGATGCCAGAAATCCTTTCCGGAACACATTCCCGCCTTTTCTTCCAGTGTCATTTCCTTTACAATCGCTTTTACATCTCGCTTCATACAGTTCTTCACTCCTAATTCTTAAACGGTTCTTTTATGAAATAAACTTACCACACTTTCCAAAGGAAAAATATTATTTTTTTGCTGTTTTTAATATATTATTGCTGTCAATTCTCTGGTATAATATACAAAAAAGGAGAGGCATTTTTATGGAAATTTACAATACAGATTCCTTTGACTTTTTAGATAAGAAAACAAGAAAAATATTACTGGAGAGCCGGGAAGCTTTTATCCCTCATACCCCCTATCTCTATGAAAAAAAGATGCTGGAGGCCGTCCGCATGGGCGATGTCCATCTGGCTGTAGAGCGGCTGCATTTAATGGAACACACAGGAAAAGCTGGAACTCTTTCCAAAAATCCCCTGCGGCAGGCACAGATTTTAATGATTTCCTTTATCACTCAGATTACCAGAGCTGCCATGGACGCAGGCGTACCGGAAAATCTGGCCTATGCTATGAGCGACAGCTATATTCAGACCTCCGAATCCTGTACCTGCGTGGAACAAATTCATAAGCTGCAAAATCGTGCTGTGCGGGATTTTTCCAATGCAGTAAAGCATCAAAAACTTTCTCCGCCTTATTCCCGCGCAGTGCGAAAGGCCATCAATTATATCCAAAGCCATCTTCAGGAAAAAATCACCTTAAAGGACCTGGCTGCTGCTTCCGAGCTGAGTGTCTGCCGTTTCTCCCATCTTTTTCGTGAGGAAACAGGACGCAGTCCCATGGTTTACGTTCAACAGGAAAAAATAGACACTGCCAAGAGTATGTTGCTTTATAACGATTATTCTGTTTCGGAAATCAGCACCATTTTGTGTTTTTCCAGCGAAAGCCATTTCATCAAAAGCTTTAAGCAGCAAAATGGCACTACACCTGGGAAATTTCGCAGGAAGACCACACACTCGTACAACGAATAACAGCAGAATCTTTGTTCCAGATACAAGGCAGAGGAATGAGGGGATTTCAAAAAACTGAATACTCTGCTGCTTTTTCTCTGTGCATAGGGAAGTTTCTGTGTTAGAATGGATATAAAGTTTCACGCAGGAAGAGAGGATTTTATTATGTATAGTTTTCAGAATGATTACAGTGAAGGCGCACACCCGAATATTCTCCGGGCATTAGACATGATTAATTATCACCAAAATAATTCCTATGGTCTGGATACGCACTCTGACTCTGCAAGAGAGCTGATACAGGAGGTACTGGAAGATTACAGCGTAGATATTCATTTTATTGCTGGCGGAACTCTGACAAACCTGACTTTTATTTCTCACATTCTGCGGCCTTATGAAGCAGTTGTCAGTACAGAAACCGGACATATTAACACCCATGAAACCGGCGCTATTGAAGCAACCGGCCATAAAGTCTATCCGGTTTTAACAGAAGACGGAAAACTGACCCCTGATTTAATCCGTCCGGTTTTGGATTTACATGAGAATGAACACTGGGTAGAGCCGCGTCTGGTCTATGTATCAAACCCTACAGAGGTGGGGACTGTGTATACAAAAGAAGAACTGGAAAACTTGTATGCTTTCTGTAAACGCCACCAGCTTTATTTCTATATAGACGGCGCCCGTCTTGCTGCTGCCCTTGCCGCCAGCGAACATACACATCTGACCTTTCCGGATATGCCAAAGCTCTGTGATGCTTTTTATATTGGAGGCACCAAGGTAGGAGCCATGTTTGGAGAAGCACTGGTTCTGGTAAATGAGGACTTTAAAGAACATTTCCGTTTTAACATGAAACAACATGGCGCTATTTTAGCCAAAGGCTGGATTATGGGAGTGCAGTTCGAAGAATTGTTCAAAGATAACCTTTATGTCCGTCTGGGACAGCAAAGTATTGAACGCATGCAGCCTTTAAAGGAAGCTTTTGAAAAAGCGGGCATTCCTCTTCTGTGCGAGGCGCCTACAAACCAGATTTTCCCTATATTCCCAGATGGACTGGCAGAGAAAATCAACAAAAAATATCTGACAACCTTTCAATGCAAGCCTGACAAAGCACATACCTGTCTGAGATTTTGTACCTCCTGGGCTACCAATGAAGAAGCAGTCAAGGATTTTGTAAAAGATTTTGAAGAAATGATAAAAACAGAATAGAGAAAATTCAGGGCGCTGCAAAATTTTATGATTCATAAATTTGCAACGCCCTGAATTTTTCTTATTTTTCCAGCGGTAATATCTGCTTCTTATACACATATCGCAAAAATCCCCCGCACATCGTCAGAGCAAAAATCTCTGCAATGGGGAACGCCCACCATACAGCGTGAAGGCCTCCCACCTTTGCCAGTACAAAGGCCACCGGAAGAAGCACACAAAGCTGTCTTACCAGAGAAACCCAGAGGCTCAGCATTCCATGGGACATAGACTGAAATACCGAAGAACTCACAATATTAAAGCCTGCAAATATAAAGCAGATACTGATAATTCTAAGAGCCGGAATCCCGATTTCCTTCATGGTTTCAGAAGCATTGAAAATACTCAGAAGCTGCCCCGGCATAAACTGGAACAGCAGCATTCCCAAAAGCATAATGCCTGTAGCATAGCATACACTCAAAAAAATAGTTCTGGTAATTCGTTTCTTTTCTTTTGCCCCATAATTAAAAGCCACAATAGGAACCATACCGTTATTCAGTCCAAAGACGGGCATAAATACAAAACTCTGAAGCTTGAAATACACACCAAATACAGCCGTAGCTGTAGAAGAAAATGCAATCAGAATTTTGTTCATTCCAAAGGTCATCACAGAGCCGATAGAGGACATCACAATAGATGGAACGCCTACTGCATAAATACCGGACACAATGTTTCCTGACCATTTGAATCCTCGTAAATTCAAATGTATCTCATGGTTCTTTTTCAAATTAATACAAAGAGCTACAATACTTGCAATAATCTGTCCTGCCACAGTTGCAACCGCTGCCCCGGCAACCTCCATTTTCGGAAAGCCAAACAAACCGAAAATCATAATTGGGTCTAAAACAATATTAATTACAGCTCCCAGGGACTGTGTAATCATTGTATAAAAGGTCTTTCCTGTGGACTGTAGCAATCTCTCAAAAGTAATCTGCAAAAACATACCAAAGGACAAACCGCAGCAAATTCTCAAATAAGAGGTACCATACGCCACAATCTGCGGATCCTGGGTCTGCACCTTCATAAAGAATTCTGCCATGGTAAGTCCCAGCACCGCAAATGCCAGATAGCTGAGGATTGCCAGAATCACACCATGATTCGCTGCCTTATTTGCCCTGTCATATTCCCGCTCTCCAAGGCTTCGGGACAACAAAGCATTGATACCTACTCCGGTACCCACTCCCACAGAAATCATAAGGTTCTGTATAGGGAATACCAGAGAAACCGCTGTCAATGCATTTTCGTTTAGCTGTGCCACAAACATACTATCTACTACATTGTACAATGCCTGTACCAGCATGGAAATCATCATAGGCACAGACATGGTAATCAATAACCTGTTTACAGGCATAACCCCCATTTTATTTTCCTGGGGCATTTCCTGTCCTTTCATAATATATCACCTTCCTTTGTATTTTCTCTTATCTCTCTTTCCTGCGTTTCTTCTTTCCTTCCCTCTTCCTCAAGGCAGAACTGCGGCTCCTGTTTTCCTCATTTGACTGTTCCAGGGAACTTTTGCTTCCCCGAATCTTTTCATTGTGCCGCTTCATCTGTCTTTTTTTACGCAGCTCTTCTTTTTTCTGACGAATAAAATCCGCTTCCTGCTCATCTATACACTTTAAGGTCTTAACTACATAGTACCTTCCCTCATCCGTCTTCTTTATTCGTGCTTTTCCCTTAAAATATCCATGCTCCGGACAATAAGCAAGACAGAGATGAGATTTGGGATTCAGAGAAAACCAGCGCACCTTCTTTCTGGCTGTCTGGCCGCAGAGAAAGCATTTCGTTTTCGTTACCTCTCTGTCTTCCATGGCTTCTTCTTTTGAATAAAATTCTCTGGAAATATACTTGGAATAGTTTTCAAAAACACGATAGATTTCTTCACCTTTAGCTTTGGGATTTTGATAACAGTCAATAGAATAGTGTTCCTGAACAAAAGTTTCCGGAAGCTTCTTCAGAATTTCAGCAGTGTAATACGCATCATTCAGTGCTCTGTGGAACTTTCCCTCTTTTCCAAGATTCAGAAAATCTATGGCATATTCCAAAGACCTTGCCGTTTTCTCACCTTCAAAATACAATCCGAACAGCTTTTGTATATCATAATAAAAAATCGGTCCCTTCAAAAAATTTATCATACGATAATACTTCAGATTTCGCTGCAGTTCGACTAAATCAGAAGAACCCCAGGTACAAAACTTTGCTTCTGGACCACACCATCTGAAAAACTGTTTTGCTGCTTTTCCAAAAGACATTCCCTTCTCCAGCATCGCCACATCTATATCCAGAATCTCTTTTGTACGGAAATGCAGCCTTCGATACACAGCAGGCTTTATAATCTGCTGAAAAGAGCTGATGATTTCCCCGTTTTCGTCCATTTTCACTGCACCGATTTCAATAATTTCAAAAGGCAGCTTCTTATTTTCTCTTTCCTTCCCGTAAGGACATTGATTCCATTCCAAGTCCAAAATAATATAATTCATACCAGCACCTTTCTTTCGGAATCATCATTTGTGCAGAATTATTCTAGCAAAATATCCCCCTCAAGTCAATGCAGCCCCGGCTTATTCTACGGTAACACTCTTTGCAAGATTTCTTGGTTTATCTACGTCCAGACCTTTTGCAACAGATATATAATATGATAAAAGCTGTAGGGGAATCACTGCCAGACTAGTTGCAAACACATCTTTTGTCCTGGGTACATACACCGTAAAATCTGCAATATCCTCCATAGAATAGTTTCCATAGGAAGTAAGACCTAAAACAGATGCCCCTCTGCTTCGCACCTCTACCAGATTGCTGATTTCCTTCTCAAACAAATTCGGCTGCGTTGCTGCTCCTATAACCAAAACCCCATCCTCTATAAAGTGAAATGGTTCCATGTTTTAATTCTCCTGCTGCATAAGCCTCTGAATGAATGTAGGAAATTTCCTTCAGCTTCAAAGAACCTTCCAGGGAAATAGCATAATCCAGACCTCTTCCTATAAAGAAAACATCTCTTGCGTGAGAATATTTATTGGCAAGCCACTGGATTCTTTCTTTTTCGTTCAAAATATGCTGTATTTTTTCCGGAAGCACCTCAAGCTCCTGAATATAGGATTCATATTCCTCATCTGCCAACACACCCCGAACCTTTCCAAATAACAGCCCAATCAGATACACAGCTGCCAATTGAGTGCTATAGGCCTTTGTCGTTGCCACCGAAATTTCCGGCCCTGCCCATGTATAAAAAACGCTGTCTGCTTCTCTGGCAATAGAACTCCCCACTACATTTACAATGCCCAGAACCTTATATCCCCGTTTCTGGGCTTCCCTTAATGCAGCCAGGGAATCGGCAGTTTCTCCAGACTGGCTGACTATTACCACTAACGTGTTTTCTGTCAAAAGGGGATTTCTGTATCGAAATTCTGATGCCAGGTCTACATCAACCGGAATCCTTGTGAGTTCCTCCAGTACATATTTTGCACAAACACACACATGATAAGCCGAACCGCATGCTACCATCTGAATACGGCTGATATTCTGAATCTCCTCATCAGACATCTCCAGCTCCTCAATCACAATTTTCCCGTCCTTTATTCTGGGACTGATGGTGTCTGCCACTGCTTTTGGCTGTTCATAGATTTCCTTCAGCATAAAATGCTCAAAGCCTTCTTTTTCTGCTGCCTTGGCGTCCCACTCTACAGTTTTAAATTCCTTTTGTATTTCTTCCTGGTCTTCGTCGTAAAACTGAATGGTATCTGCTGTAATTTCTGCAATTTCCCTATCCTCAATATAACATACTGTTTTTGTATATTTCAAAATCGCCGGAACATCAGAAGCAATAAAATTTCCCTGTTCAGATTTCCCAATAATCAAAGGGCTGTCTTTTCGCACTGCATACAAAACACCTGGGTTTTCCTGAAATAAAATCCCCAATGCATAGGAGCCTCTCACTCTTCCCAAAACCTTTGTAATTGCTTCTAAAGGATTTCCCTGATAATAATAATCCAGAAGATGTGCGAGAACCTCAGTGTCTGTTTCCGAAACAAAGATATAACCCTTTTTCTGTAAATACTCCTTGATTTCCTTATAGTTTTCAATAATTCCGTTGTGTACCACTGCAATCTTTTTATCCTTTGACACATGGGGGTGGGCATTAACCACAGACGGCTCTCCATGTGTTGCCCAACGGGTATGTCCGATTCCACAGCAGCCCTTTACTGTACTCCCGTTATCTGTCATCTCCCGAAGCGCCTGTAAGCGTCCCTTTGCCTTAATCACTTCGAGTTTTCCCTGCTCATCACGATTATCCTGCACAGCAATACCGGCAGAATCATAACCTCTGTATTCCAGCTTTGAAAGACCGTCAATTAAAATAGATGCTGCATTTTCATTTCCCACATATCCAACAATTCCACACATGTTTTCCGCCTCCTGATGTCTTTTTTGCATAATTGTTTCTTTTTTTTACACTTTCTGCTCCATTATACCAGATTTTTTTTGTTTTTTTAACTGTTTATTTTCTGTCTTTTGATTTTTCTCATACTTTACAAAAAAGGTTCCCATTTCTCCTGTTTTTTATTATAATATTTACCATACTCAGAATAAAGGAGGCAGATCCAATGAAACTTCCCGGTTATTATACCTCAGGTGAATTTGCCAAAATGGCAAATATTTCAGTAAGAACCGTACGCTTCTATGACAAACAGAATATTTTAAAGCCCTCATATGTGTCACCCTCTGGTTCTCGTTTTTATACAGACCGGGATTTCGCCCGTTTGCAGCAAATTCTACTATTAAAATATCTGGGATTTTCTCTTGACGATATTAAAGAAATGACCATTAATGATGCGGATTATCACTTTATGCTGAACTCCCTGAACCTTCAGCAAAAGCTGATCAAAGACCGTATTGAGCAGCTTCAGATGGTGGAAAAGGCCATACAGGATACCACGGAAGAAATCCGCACCAATCATGCTGTTAACTGGAGCCATATGCTGAATTTAATTCATCTTACAAATATGGAAAAAAGTATGAAAAGCCAGTACCAGAATTCCAGCAATATTTCTGCCAGAATTCATCTACATAACCTTTATTCAGAAAATAAACAAGGGTGGTTTCCCTGGCTTTTTGAGCAATGCCAGCTTCAAAAAAACATGAACGTTCTGGAAATAGGCTGTGGAAACGGAGCTCTATGGAAAGAAAATCTCTCTCTGATTCCAGAAGAGATTTCCATTACCCTTTCTGATATCTCCCGGGGAATGCTGCGGGATACCCAAAGAGAAATCGGTACCAAAGATTCCCGTTTCTCTTTTCGTGCCTTTGACTGTCATAAAATTCCTTATCCAGACCAGCAATTTGACCTTGTCATTGCCAATCATGTATTATTTTACTGTGATATTCCCCAGGTCTGCCGGGAAGTATCCAGAGTTTTAAAGCCTCAGGGACATTTCCTGTGCAGTGCATATGGCACACAGCACATGATTGAAATCAGCCGGCTTGTACAGGAATTTGACAGCCGTATTATTTTATCCGCAGAAAAGCTATATGAAAAGTTTGGGAAAGAAAATGGAGCAGAGCTTCTCTCCCCTTATTTTCATATTGTTCAATGGAAATTATATGAGGACAGCCTTTTCGTTGATACACCAGAGCCTATTATTGAATATATTCTGTCCTGTCACGGAAACCAGAATCAGTACTTACTGGACCGCTATAAGGAATTTCGCTCTTATGTAGCCAAAAAAACAACCGCAGGATTTCATATTACAAAAGAAGCCGGCGTATTCCTTTGCCAAAAATCCTGATATAAAGCTACAGTTTAAAAAGGATTCCCACCGCTGCTGCGATTGCAATATAAATGACCGGGTGTTTTTTCCATTTCTGAATGGCAAAAAACAAAAGTGCTGCCAGCAAGAGCCGTTCCCAATGAAAATCCAGAAAACTCTGCAAAGAAGTAATCTTACTTCCAGGAAGGAAGGTTTCCATAGCTACACCGATTCCGGCCGCAATAATAAGTCCGGTAGAAGCTGGCCGCAGTCCATAAAAAATCTTCTGCACAATGCGGGCTTCTTTAAATTTTTCCAGCATTCTGCTGATAATAATAATCACAAGAATAGACGGCAGTACCAGACCCAGCGTTGCTATGATTCCTCCCAGTATTCCTTTCACAGAAAATCCCACATAGGTAGACATATTCACACCCATAGCTCCCGGTGTGGATTCTGATATTGCAATCATGTCCCCAATATCTGCTGCAGTAAACCAGCCTGTTTTTTCAGATATGGCATACAAAAACGGAAGTGTTGCCAATCCTCCACCTACGGCAAACAATCCTGTCTTAAAAAATTCAAAAAACAGTCTAAGATAAATCATGCCTTTCCTCCTTTCATCTCCTGCATACTTTTTATACTGATTCCTGCTGCGGCAGACAGAATAACAAGCACAACCGGAGAAAGAGAGGTGAATACGCTTAGCAGAGTAATGACAATACAGATTCCTGCACACCATTTATCTATGACAGATTTCTTTCCAAGCTTTAACACTGCATCTAAAATTAAAGCGCATACACAGATTCTAATACCATCAAAAGCATACTTTACATAAGTAATATGGGCAAAATTACGCAAAAATGCCGCGATGAGCATAATAATCACAAGAGAGGGGAACACAAACCCAAAGGTAGCGACAAAGCCTCCCAGTATTCCTTTTCTTCGATACCCGATAAAAGTAGAGGTGTTGACTGCTATAATACCCGGCGTACACTGTCCAATGGCATAATAGTCCATAACCTCCTCTTCGGTTGCCCAGCCTCGCTTTTCCACAATCTCCCTCTGGATAATCGGCAGCATGGCATAACCACCACCAAAGGTCACTGCGCCCATTCTTGCAAAAACCCAGAATAATTCTAAAAGTTCCTTCAATTCTGAATCCTCCTAGCTGAAATTTTTCACCCTATAAAATTATCACACTTTTTTGCTTTTGTATACTTGTATATGCGCTTTAAAAAATTCTTTTTATTTTAAATGCCAAATCCCTTCGTTGTATTGAGCAATGGTTCTGTCTGAGGAGAAAAATCCTGCTTTTGCAATATTTATAAGAACCTTCTGATTCCATTCTTTCTGATTCTCGTAATCTGCATATACCTGTTCCTTTATCCTGATATATTCTCTAGTATCTAAAAGGGTCATAAACCAGTCCTTTCCAATCAACTCCTTATGCAGACGAGAGAGGCTCTCCTTCTCTCCGATAGCCAAAAGCTCCTTGCCTGTAATAAAATCTACCAGTTTCTGAATCAGACTGTCCTTCTTATAAATATCCTTTGCACAATATGCGGATTCTGCATACAAATCTAAAACCTCTTGCGGCTTCTTACCAAAGATATAAATATTTTCTTCTCCTACCAAATCCCGGATTTCTACATTTGCACCGTCCTCTGTTCCCAGCGTCAAAGCTCCATTCAACATAAACTTCATGTTTCCTGTGCCGGAGGCTTCCTTTGATGCCAGAGAAATCTGCTCGGAAATATCTGCTGCCGGAATCACTTTTGCTGCCTTTGATACATTGTAATTCTCAATCATCAACACACGGAAATATGGACATACCTCAGGGTCATTCTCAATCAGCTCCTGTAAACATAAAATCAGATGAATAATATCCTTTGCTATAACATAAGCAGGCGCTGCTTTTGCCCCGAAAATCATGGTAATCGGACGCTTTGGTTTATTTCCGGCTTTGATATCCAGATACTTGTAAATAGCATACAAAGCATTCATCTGCTGTCTTTTATACTCATGCAGACGTTTTACCTGCACATCAATAATGGAATTTTCATTTATTTCGATACCCTGAGTTTCCTCCATAAATTTTTTAAATTCCAGTTTTTTCTCCAGCTTAATTTCTGCCAGCCTCTGCAGTACCTTTTCATCATCTTTATACACCAGCAGCTTTTCCAGTTCCTCTGCGTTTTTCTTAAATCCGTTTCCGATCAGGTCTTCCACATATTTGCTTAACTGTCTGTTGCAGTGCAAAAACCAACGACGGAAGGTAATACCGTTTGTCTTATTATTAAATTTCTCCGGATAAATATCATAGAAATTCTTAAGTTCTGATTTTTTCAAAATCTCTGTATGAAGAGCAGCCACACCGTTGACTGAAAATCCATAGTGGATATCCATATGTGCCATATGCACTCGCTCATTTTCATCTATGATATACACAGATTCATCTGCATATTTTTTCCTTACTTTTTTATCCAGTTCTTTTATAACCGGAATTAACTGAGGAACAACCTCCTCCAGATACTCTAATGGCCATTTTTCCAATGCCTCTGCCAGAATCGTATGATTGGTATACGCACAGGTTTTGCTGACCGTGTCAATGGCCTCGTCCATGGAAAATCCCTTTTCCTGAAGAAGGCGAATCAACTCCGGAATTACCATAGAGGGGTGAGTATCATTAATCTGAATTACCACATGCTCATGAAGTTTACGCAAATCATAACCCTGCTGTTCACATTCCTTTAAAATGAGCTGTGCGCCACTGCTCACCATAAAATACTGCTGGTAAATACGCAGCTTACGTCCCGCATCATCGGAATCGTCCGGATAGAGAAACAAAGTGAGATTTTTACGGATCGCTTCCTTATCAAAATCAATACTGTCCTCTGGTACAATCCTCTCATCAACCGTCTTCACATCAAATAAATGCAGTCTTCCGCAGCCTGACTCATATCCCGGAACAGCAATATCATATAAAACAGCCTCTGCCGCAAAATCCTTAAACTGTACCAAAAAGCTGTCCGGCTGTTTCATCAGCCAGCTCTCTTTTGTTATCCATGGATTTTTCACTTCTTTTTGTTTATGATTTTGAAATTTCTGCTGAAACAGTCCAAAGTGATAATTCAGCCCAATCCCATCACCCGGTAAACCCAATGTTGCAATGGAATCCAGAAAACAGGCTGCCAGTCTTCCCAGACCTCCATTTCCAAGAGAAGGCTCTGCTTCCAGTTCCTCTATCTCGCATAATTCATAACCATGCTTTTTCAATATTTTTTCTGCTTCCTCATATAATCCCAAATTAATCAGATTATTAGATAAAAGTTTTCCAATCAAAAATTCTGCAGAAATATAATATAATTTCTTTCTCCCTGTATTTGCCGGAAGCTTTTCTGCTGCCTCTCTGGTAAACAGGAGCAATGCTTCAAAAAGCTCTTCTTTTGTACAGTTATCCAAATTTTTCTGAAATCTGCCGGCAAGTAATGCTTCTAATTTTTCTTCCACGTTTTTTCTCCTCTATTGTAATCTCTTTTTATGGTCTTTGTATAAACATTTGAATTTTAAAATTTCCTTTTTACAGGCGGAACAGTAGATTCCCTTTTTAAAAGCTCTCCCTCAAAGACTAACTGATGGGGCTTTTCTTTCCCTTTTATCATATCAAAAAGCAAATCTGCGGTTGCTTTTGCTATCTTTTCTACAGGCTGACGTATAGTAGTAATACTTGGAATATAAAACTCCCCTGTATCCATACCATCAAATCCCGCCACAGAACACTGCGCAGGAACAGAAATCCCTGCTTCCTTAAGCGCCCTGCAGGCTCCTATGGCCATGGTATCTGAAGTTGCATAAAGAGCTGTAAATTCTGTATCCTGCAAAAGCTGCTTTGTCAGCTTATAGCCGGAGCGAAAAGAATAACGATCCTCCTCTGCATTCATGTAGCTTACCAACTCCTCCGAGTAAGGAATTCCATAATCCTGCAATGCCTTTCGATATCCCAAAAGACGCAGCTTTCCAATACTTTTATCCTCCTTCGGCGCTGTCAGAATTGCAATTCTCTCATGTCCCAGATTTATCAGATATTCTGTCATCTTGTAGCTCTCCTTAAAGTCGTCTACAGAAACAGCCGCATATTTTTCTTCCATATCTGCAGCTCGAATGGTACTGAGTACATACGGTATCTCAAGCTGCTCCATTTTTTCTCTGGGGTGTGAAAAGCTTCCTCCCAGAAAGACCAGACCACGGGGCTTTTTCTCTTTTGTTATATGCAAAGCAATATCCAGCTCATCTTCCTGTTCTTCTACATGCTGTAAAATACAACTGTAATTCATACGCTGACATTCTCTTTCCAGCCCGCTGACCAAATCGTTAAAAAAAGTATTTCCAATTCCTTTTACAAGGACAGCGATTGCCTTTGCATCTGTTCGCTTTAAATTTCTTGCGCTGTTATTTGGTACATAATTAGACTCTGCAATCGTCTGCAAAATTTTTTCTTTTGTTTCCGGATTAATATCCGGATGATTGTTCATGGCCCTGGATACGGTGCTGACACCTACCCCGCACTTTTTCGCAATATCTTTTATTGTCATGTTTCCCATTACGGTATCTTCCTCCCGCTTTCCTTAGGAAAGTCTTCCGTAAAGTTTTGTCATATTGTACATTTTCTCCAGAATTTCTTCTGTAAGCTCCTCTGAACGAATTCTCCATTTCCAGTTTGTTCCCAAAGTAGAAGGCTTATTAATTCTTGCCTCTGCTCCAAGACATAAATAATCTTGAACAGGAATGATTGCCAAATCTGCAACAGAGGCCATAGCAAGACGGATAAAATCCCACGGCATCTCCTCTTTTTCTGTATTCCGGTTATTCATATAACTCTGTGCAAATTCCTTATCTTCCGGCGACATTTCGTCCAGCCAGCCAAGCACTGTATTATTATCATGGGTTCCTGTATAAACCACACAATTTTTATTATAATTATGAGGCAGATAATCGCTTTCTTCTCTGGAATCAAAGGCAAACTGTAGTACCTTCATTCCGGGATATCCTGTATCTCTTACCAGTTTCAGGACACTTTCCGTAAGATATCCCAAATCCTCTGCAATAATATTTACTTCTCCCAGGGCTTTTTTTACTGCATCAAACAGCTTAATACCCGGTCCCTTCTGCCATGCCCCGTACTCTGCTGTCTTATGACCATACGGAATCGCATAGTATTCATCAAATCCCCTGAAATGGTCTACCCGGACTACATCATAAAGTTTAAAGCAGTATCTGAGTCTTTGAATCCACCATGCAAAGTCAGTTTCCTCATGATACTCCCAGCGATACAGTGGATTCCCCCAAAGCTGTCCTGTGGCAGCAAAAGCGTCCGGCGGACAGCCTGCTACTGCAAGAGGAATACACGCCTCATCAAACTGGAAAAGCTGAGGATTTGCCCAGGCATCAGCGCTATCAAAGGCGACATAAATAGGAATATCTCCGATAATCTGAATTCCCAGCTCATTTGCATAGGCTTTCAGCTTTGTCCACTGTTTGATAAATTCATACTGCTGAAAACGCACAAACTGAATTTCCTCGGAAAGTTCTTCTCTCTTTGCATTCATCACTTCAGGATTTCTTCGCTTTAGTTCAGAATCCCATTCGCTCCAGCTTGCCCCGTCCTGACTGTTTTTCACAGCCATATATAAGCTATAATCTTCCAACCAGAAAGCATTTTCCTTTACAAACTCTTCGAAATCTGTATCTGGTACAAATCTGTGAAAGGCTTTCCGCAGGATATCAAATCTTCCGTAATAAATTTTTTCATAGTCCACATAAGAGGCATTATCTCCAAAATCACAGGCCTCACACTCTTCTTTTGTAAGAAGCCCTTCTTCTGTTAAGGTTTCTAAATCAATATAATAGGGATTTCCTGCATAGGTGGAAAACGACTGATATGGAGAATCTCCATACCCGGTAGGTCCCAATGGTAAAATCTGCCAGTATTTCTGTCCTCCCCTTTTTAACTGGTTTACAAATGTATAGGCTTCCTTCGAAAAGCTGCCAATTCCGTACTTTGACGGAAGGGCTGAAACAGGAAGCAATATTCCGCTTGCTCTCATAATCTTCTCCTTTTTATTCCTTTTATTCCCTACGGTTCCCGTACAACAAACAGCCAGTCCAATCCATGTATCAATTCTTTCTCTTCTTAGTTTACTGTACGGCTCTGAGAATCGTTTCCGGTAACGATATCGGTAACGTTTCCAAAAAGCTTGTATATTTACATTACCACACATTCCTTGAAATTTCAATCTTGTAAATTTAGCTAAAATCTCCTCTATATATTTGTATATTTTTTTCTATAAGTTTTATAAATTTTAATACTCTTTTTCTTGCATATAAAAATTTTTAAGGTAGTATACTTATTATAGATTACATTACAGGAGATGAAAGAAATGTTTATAGACTACTCTTATATCGTTTATGTACTTCCTGCCGTACTTTTTGCCATGTGGACCAGCGCTCATGTAAACAGCACGTTTCGCCGCTACTCCACACAGTACTCTATGCGAAATGTGACCGGCTATGATGCAGCCAGACGGGTGCTTGATGCCAATGGTCTGTACCATGTACGCATTGAACGGGTCAACGGAAGTCTGACTGACCATTATGATCCCAGAAGCAATGTGATACGCCTTTCAGACAGCGTATACTCCCAGACCTCTACAGCAGCCATTGGGGTCGCAGCCCACGAAGCCGGACATGCAATCCAATATGCACAGCATTATATACCCATTCGTCTTAGAAATGCTATTATTCCCATTACCAATCTGGGGTCCAAGCTGGCTATGCCTCTTATTTTAATTGGTCTGCTTTTTGCCGGTACAGGCTCTTCTATGGGAATGCTGGCCTATGTGGGTGTCGCCTGCTTTGGTTTTTCCACGCTGTTCCAGCTTTTTACGCTTCCCACAGAGTTTGACGCCAGCCGCAGGGCCATACGGGCCATTGAAACCTGCGGAATCCTCAGTTCTGATGAAATTTATGGTTCCAAAAAGGTGCTTACAGCCGCAGCCTTAACCTATGTAGCGGCTCTGGCAGTTTCCCTCATGCAGCTGCTTCGTCTTTTAAACATCGTAAACAGACGAAACAATAACTGAATGTTTCTCTCACAAAGTTTTCTCGCTTTACTTTCTGATACTGCTGTGCTACAGTAATTTTATACACAGCAGACAGCGAGGACAGATTTCTGTCAGAGAAGCGAGTCGCTTTTCTATTTTTTCAATAAAAGGAATGGCTTTGCCAGCCCTTCTTTGGCTTCGAGGTACATCTGCACATTTCATGTGCTTTGCCCGCCTGCGGCGCAGTACCTCTTCGCCAAATCCGGTATCACCATTTTGTGTCTGCTGTGTTTTCAGCGAATTTATAAACATACAGCAATCAAAACACAGGAGATATCTTATGAATTCTTCCCTCTGTAATTACTGCACAGAAAATCAAATACAGGATTTCCTTCTTTCTCTGCATCTGACCGGTACTTTAACCCATTCGCCTAAGGCAGAACTTGCGCTTTTATACGGGCTTGCCAATCACGCGGAAGAACATTACGAAAGAGTGCTTCTCCCAAAAAAGGACGGCAGCAAACGAATACTTCATGTACCGGATAGTGTGTTAAAACATGTACAAAAGCAAATATTGCGGCAGGTATTAATGGAAATCCCTGTATCTTCCTATTCCTGTGCCTATCAAAAAGGAAGCTCCCTTTCCCAAAACGCAGCGCCACATAAAGGACAGAAGCTGTTGCTAAAGCTGGATATCCATGACTTTTTTGGCAGTATTTCCTATATCAGTGTCTACCAGCACGGGTTTCCCTGCGAACGGATACCAGACCCGGTCCGCACACTGCTGGCACATCTGTGCTGTTATAAGGATATGCTTCCTCAGGGCGCACCTGCTTCCCCTTATCTTTCTAATCTTGTAATGAAACCTTTTGATGAATATATGGGAAACTGGTGCAGGGAAAGAGAGATTGCTTATACAAGATACTGTGATGACCTCACTTTTTCCGGCGACTTTAATCCCAAAGAAGTGTACAGAAAAGCAAAAGGATTTTTAAACCGTCTTGGTTTTGAAGTGAATTCCCGAAAGACCCATATAATTTCTCAGAAAAATCGTCAGGAGGTCACCGGGATTACTGTAAATGAAAAACTCCAGGTTCCGAAAAACTACCGCCGACAACTTCGACAGGAATGTTACTATATTCAAAAGTTTGGTCTGGAAAATCATTTAAAACAGACAGGCTGTCAGGACAGCTCTGCTAAATATCTGCAGCGGCTTCTGGGAAAAATAGAATATGTTTTGCAGGTAAATCCTGAGGATATGGAATTTCAGGAGTTAAAGAAACGAATGAAAGTATATCGGAAAAATGACGAATAGGAGAACTGCCTTAAACAGCATCAACGAAGCAATTACTTTTTCTTTCTCCATACAAGCAAAACAATCAGTCCCACCATGATAACTATGACCGCAATAGAACCATAGAATAATGGCTTATTCATGTAATACTGAATTACAATGTTCGATGTTACCAGAATCTTCATAACAACCGGCTGTGCCTTGTCATTTTCTTCTGTCTGACCAAGCTGGTTTCCTGCTGCATCTTCCGAAGTAATTTCAATATTCTGCCAACTGTTTGCACTGGAAACAGCAGTTTCAATCATACCGTTTAACTTCCTTAATTTCTCTGCATTGTATACTGTTTTCTCTCCATCTACGCTGATGATAACCTTTGCAAGCGCCAGATTATCTTTGGCATCAACAATCATATTCTTTTCGGCTGAGCGGTACTGTCCGCCGTCTTCAACACCGGATACCACAACGGTCGGCGCTGTCTTATCCACCGTAAACTCGATTGGAAGATTTTTGTTATTTTTCTTCACACTGGTGTTGTTCATCGTATTGCTTGCACGGTCACGGGTGTTGAAGAGCACATTGTAATTGCCTTCCTCTGCAAAGTTCTCTGCATCAATCACATAGTGATTTTCCTTCCACTGTACATTACTTCCGGAGTTCTTCACTGTATAATCCTGATTTTCCTTCAAAGTTTCCAGCTCACCATCTCTGTTGACTGTGATTTTATTGGATTCAATGGTATCTACATTGTATTCCACAACGCCGAGATCCTGTTCTTTGCGGATATAGGTATAATCCTTTGTATCAAGCCAGCCGCCCTTATCTGCCCATGTATCATCGTCCAATATATAAACAGAACCGTAACGGTTTACAGAAAACATCACGGATTTTTCTGTTTCATTTCCTGCCCTGTCTACAGATTTTGCAGTGAGCTTGTAAAGGTCGTCCATTTTTTCCTCTCTTGCAAAATCATCCATTTTAATGCTCTGTCCGTTTTCAATCCCTCTGACTGCTTTGCCGATATCCACCTTGCCGTTATTGGCTCCGATTACGCTAATGGTAACATTTTGGGCATCATAGTTTACATCAGTTACTTTTACTCCCGGTGCAACTACATCATTATTCGCAGATTTATCCTTAATATCCACAATCTCAACTTCCGGTTTTGTTAAGTCCACGGTAAAGCTGTCCGATGTGTAATCTGCCGCCTGATTGCCTGCCATATCTATGTAATCCACATCAAAGGTATAATCACCTTCTGCGGCATAGCGCACGGTTGCTGTATGCACATCTCCGCTGTCGGAAAAACCGCTGACAGAAGGTGCGGAAATTCCTCTGCCCTGCAGTGCAGCCGTTACTGCAGCGCGGACGTCTGCGGAATTAAAATTATGTTCCTGAACTTTGATAATTGCTGTACGGACTTCCTTAAAGTAATTGCCGTTTCTTGCACTGTTATTGTCATAAGAAACTGTGATGACCGGAATGGTTTTATCAATGGTAAATTCGTCTGTCTGTCCATACTCCCCACTGTTACCTGCCAAATCTGTGCAGCCAAGGGTAAAGGTATAATCACCGTCTGCCGGGAAGGACACCTGACAGGTACTTGTAGCATGATCGGAAACACCAATGTTACTGCTGCTGCTCCAGCCGCTGATGTTTGCCTCTGTGCCGTCTGTGTTTGTGACATTGAATCTCACATTGTCTTCATCAAAGTTTCTGTCTGTGACTGTGACCGTCGCGGTTCTGGTATCTTTGTAATATCTGCCGTTGGAAGGATTGTTCAAATCCCAGGAAACAGAAATCGTCGGATTTGTCACGTCAATTTTCAGCTCTGTAATTTCGCTCTCTCCCTGATTGCCGGAGAAGTCCTGTGCAAATGCCTGTACCTTTACATCATTGCTGTTATATACGCTTGCCGGAACTGTAATGACCTGACGGAACGTTTTATTTCCCTGCGTCCTGTTTTTGCTGTTGTTCAAAAGCTCAATGGTTTCACTGGTATTGACATTACCTGCACCGCTTACGATATACCACACTTTTTCCAATCCTGAATAAGTATCTCCCACGGTAGGGTCTTCTACATCAATTTGCAGAGTTACATCTTCATTAAAGATTCCATTCTGAGATGGACTCAGGTTTGTAATGGTAACAACCGGATCCGGTTTGGTGCTGTCCACAATCATACCGTCAGAGCTAAAGAACTCATAGTTTCCGGCATAATCTGTTACCTTTATGTATACAATAAACTGTTCGTCAGGACTTACAGAAAACCCTGCAAAACCCGGTCTGTCCTCAGAAGCAGATGACCAGCTGTTGTATGCTTCCAACTCATCTCTTGTCATCTGGTCATGTACTCTTGTATACTGCACCTGATGAATCGGTGAGGTATAATCAGAACCTGTTGCTTCCACATCTACGGTTGATGGGCTGAAAAGTCCAAAGGTTATTTTTTCCAGCAGACTTTCCCAGAACCCAAACCCTTTGATTTCTGCCTTACCGGTTGGGTTAGTTTTATCTACTGTGAAATATCCCGGTCCGTAGGAAGCGGTATTTCCCGCAAGGTCTGTATAGGTGATGGCGTGCGTATAGTTTGCATCTGAAATAAAGTCATATGTATTTACATAAATATCTCCGTTTTGGCTCCATTCTTTCAGATTTTTATTCTCTGCTGCATAATCCGGTATGGATTCCTCTGCTCCTACTTTGTCTGCAGTCACTTTTACATCAATCGGAACCTCTTTATCATCAAGTGCAAAGTTGTGTTCTTTGATTTCCACTTTAACGCTTATCTGCCTGTGGCTGTAAAAACGTCCCACTTCGTTTTCTGTCACACTGATTGTACCATCCGCATTATAATAAGTTACATTTACTTTCGGGGCAGTCTTATCAATAACAAAGTAAGCGCTGTTATCCTGCTCATTTTCCCAGTCCCCTTTGTCCTTGCAATGAACATCAAAGTTGTACTTGTTGTCACCACTGAAACAGATTCTTATTTCTATGGTTCTTCCTTCTGTATACTGCGATGCATCCTGTCCTTCCTGAAAATCGGTTACAGACTCCACGGTAATTCCTTCAATATTTTTCAGTGAAGACACCGTATACTTTGAAGCCTTCTGTTCTCCCTCTCGTTTCAGGTCAAACCACAGTTCTTCCACGTTATTGATATCTGCATTTCTTTCTTCTACAGTTACAATAGCTGTCCGGTTTTCCTTATAATAAGGCGCATAGTGTTCGGTTGCTTTCGTTTCATATCTCACAGATACCTTCGGTTTTGTAATATCAATTTTTAACTGCTTAAATGCCTGAAATTCATTATCGGAATTATCTACTGCTGTAACACGCACCCAGATATCATTGGAATTTAATTCCTTTTGAATCGTAATATTTCTTTGGAAAATTTCATTTTGAAGCTCCTCTAAAGTATAGATCTTCCCTTCCGCTGCATCATACAAAGGAACGTGTTCTGCCTTGTCCAGATTCTTTTCTCCTATAGCTACCTGATAATAAACCCTCTTTAATCCCGAAACCATTTTGTCTGCTGGCTGATGATTATCTGTAATAGACATATGCAGTTTTACATCATCATTGTATACATCTCTGTAAACCTGTCCGCCCTCATAGTCCAAATCCAATTCCACATATGGGTCGTTATTATCCAGAATAATTCCCAGTGAGGTGTAAATTTTGCTGTTTTTAACATTATCATAGGGTTTTACAAGCACTACATAATTGTTGGCAACAAAATCTTCACCCACATCTTTTCTGTCTATCGGAATCTCTGTCATATCAGCAGATGTTTCCATAGGCTTCCATGTATACTCTCCGCTGTCCTTCAAGCTTTCCATATACTGTAACAGTTTACTTTTAGACATTTCCTCCTCTGTAGGATTATCCACATCATAGACGCCATCTGTATCATTTACCATGTCTTCCTTCAAGGGCAGAACCATATAAGTCCATTCTTTAAGTCCTGACGTTTCTGTTTCTGTTACCTGAACATTTACTTTATACTTTGTCTTACCAAATAAGCCGAAGGATATCGTTTTTACAAAATCTCCCAAAGAAGTATTTGTACCCTCTGCATCACTGATACGAACTTTCGGAATTGTATTATCCAGAGAAACCCGATAATCAAATTCCTGAGAAAGAGCCCCGGCTTTATTTTTGAGTTGTAATGCCAGAGCTACTTCCTCTGACCCAACAACATCTTTACGGTTAAATTCATATCCTTTGCCTGTTAAGGAAACAGCCGGAGAAATCTCCTGTTCGCCTATCTTTTTCAACAATACTTCGTCGTACAGTTTTTTCTCGTTTGCAGTTAATTTTAACCTGCCTTTATCCGCCTTTACCCAAAGCTTATTTTCATTCTCAAAATACATCGTCGGGTTATCCGGTGTGTTTTGTAAATTAAGATACTCTGTAAGCTCACTGATTTTTTCCGGTACAATTGTCAAATCACCTGCCGTAATCCTAAATTCATAATTATCTTTATTTTTAATACCGGTATGATCTTCCTGATTATATTCTATGTTTTCAGTATCAACAGATAATACTCCCGGATATTTTCCCGGATTTGCTACGTTTCCACCCTCCTGCTGCTCGATTAATGCACGCTCACTTGACGGGTCTTTATATCCTTTCTGAATGACACCGCTGATTCCCTCTCCGGTACCCAGAGCTACCGCCAACCAGTCTGCAGGTGTAAACACATAGTCCGCAGTATTACCAATACCATTCTTGTATGCATGTCCAAAAGACCTTGTTGCATCACTGACTTTTATATCTACAGGTCTTTTGTTTACAATCACATTTGCCGATACCGTAATTTCCTGATTTGCCAAAACATAGTTTCCATCAGTATTGTTTTTAAGACTGAGCTGATTCTGGTTAAAGGTTATCTCTGTTTCGGTTCCAGGTGTTACATTTCCGGAAAAACCGTCTGATAAACTTCCATTGATCTTTCCCACAGCATCTAAATCTACATTTACTGTATCTCCGAGTTTCACTCCGTCTTTAAATTTCATACGATTTAGTACAATAACATCGTTTGTATCTGCCTTTGCAAAAACCTTCTTATTGTCATCATAGATTTTAGAATAAGTCATATAAGTCTTTTCCTTCGCCTCATCAATAACAAGCTCTTTAGGTTCTACCTTGATATATAAATACGGATATATTCTTTCTTCTCCTGCTGTTCTCTTAAATACTTCCTCACATGTCCCAGCCTTTTGTGCAGTGATAAGAAATTCTGTGTATCCCTTTTTTTCAGATGTGTCCTGTTTTACAATGTTGACATTGGCAAGGTCTTTTGAAAACAACTCATTCACTGTTTCATTCTCTTCAGAAATCCAAATCTTCTTTTCATCACCATACGTAAGTGTCAATGGATTCTTTTCATCAGAAACAATTGTTTTTCCTCTTTCATCTTCATATTCTAATCCACTGATGGCATAATTATAATTCGTTGTTTTCTCTGCACTTGCAAAATAGTAACCAGGATTTCCCTTATAAGTAACTGTTATCAGATATCCTCCGGAAAAATCAAAGTTTTTCTTCTGTAATTGCAGACGTGTTGTTCCATTATCAAGAGTTTCTGTATAAATTTTTTCTTCTGCATCATCATTGACGCCCAACTGCTTGATTTTAAATTCTACTTCTCCACCGCCAGGTATTGATGTTCCGGCAAGCGCTGTTACTGTTACATCAATGTTTAATCTCTTTTTAAAAATACCCTCTTTATTTATCGTAATCTTTGTAATCTCTGTACCACATTCTTCAACAGTAACGCCAATTCCTGTCATAGGTACATCGCCATATACCGAGTGAACTGTCGCTGTAATCGTCGTTGTTCCTGCCCTTACACCTTTTACTGTTCCGTTTTTAACCTCTGCAATAGTCGCATCTGCAGACTGCCATTCCACAGACTGAATCTCACTCTCTGTCAAACCGCAGGTATATCCAGCCGGCATAGTTTCTCCTACTACGATATTACTGTTATCAATCGTTGTACTTCCTTCAGCTAAGATTAATGCAGCATTAACCTCTGGAGTATCTGCAGAATTCACATTTACAGAATCCTGATACTCCTCAAATCCGTTTCTTTTCACCACCAGATTATAGGTTCCGCTTGGCACATTGCTCACAGAATAAGCTCCGTTGTCATCTGTGGTCTGGGCTTCAAAATTCCCCAGTCTTACTTCTGCACCGGGAACTACACTTTCACCGGAGGTAATTGTTCCGCTTACGTTATAGGTTTTCTCTTTTACAGTTACAGACGCACTTCCTGAAACATCTCCGCATACTGCAGTTACTGTAATCTTTGTGCCTGCTGCCAGTCCTTCCGGTACAGTCACAGTTGCTTCCATACCGTTTCCGCTTGGAGTTACGACTGCATTATTATCTGCACTCCATGTAATTCCAGGGTTTTCCGGCGCTGTACCCTCAATAGCTGCCACAAAGGTTAAAACATCACCTGAATAAGCCTCTGTAACTCCATTTTTTTCGGACACGGAAACACGGTATTTTTCTACAGGCCGACCTCCCCCGCCCTCTAAAGCCTCAGGTACTGCCTCCGCATTGTTCACTGCTGTCACATTCACAGTTTCACCGGACTGTGCCGCGCGAATCCGCACCGGCTCAACCATCATTCCGGCTGTCATTGTAAAGGTCAGCGCCAATACCATGAGTCTTTCCCTTAACTTTCGTTTTCCTTTCATGTTCCCCCAACTCCTTTACTTTTCTTTTTTCTATATACGAAAATATCTTTCATCTGCCCCCCTCCACCTCGTCTGTATGAATGAGCAAGATGCATTTTTCAATTCTGAACATGCCAAAGCTTTCATCAGCCTCCTGCTGCGCCTTTTCCGGAGTCAGCGCTTCCCTTTTCTCCATATGCAGCACCTCTGCAACGCCTGCTTCCTCTGTATACGCATTAGAAAGCGGTTCTGTAGGCTGACTTGGCGGCTGTATAATATCCTCCCTATTTACCTGACGCACACCGCTCAGCTTCCGGCTTTTCCCCAGATTTCCCGAACGACTCAAAGTTCCCGTATTTCCTCTTCCTACTGGTCTTCTGAGAGGTCCTGTCTTCGCATTCATCTCTTCCACTCTCTGCACCGTCTTCTTTACAGACCGTCCTGTTCTGGCATTGAAAATATTCCTGATGTCGAACTTAAAGAAAAAGAAAATGCTCAGTACCAGACAGAAGATACTCAATCCCAGACACACATAAAACAGCGTGTGAAACAAATTAATCTGCTGCTGTATCTGCTGCATCTTCCTCACCTCCCTGTGCCGTTGTAATATTTGAGGTGTTAAAGGTGGATTCCACAATCTCCCTTGCCACCGCAATATTCTCCCGTAACGCTTCCTTCATTTCCTGCTCATAATCTGCATTGGCGCTTCCTGTGACAATCTCCATGGAAATCAACACGGAAACCGCCTCATCAAGCTGGCTTTCCATCTGTTTTTTTGTAACCCCTGCTCTCTTAAAATCCGTGGCATTGGAAACAACTCTGGCAGTCAGTTCTTTGTAAGACAACAAAATATTCACGTTATTGTCCCCTGCCTTTACATCGGTTTCCACAATCTTTACTAAATCCAGCCAGTAATCAGAATAAGAAACCATGGAATCTCCCGCCTGATTTCTCACTCCCAAGCTGTCATAATACTCTGCAATCTTATAGAGATTTTTCGCCCTGGCAATGTTCTTTTCATTTAATTTCTCTGTAGGCTCTGCCCCTGCCGCAATTCCCAGCCATTTCCGGGACGCTGCCTTGTTTCCGGTACCGTTATAAGAATAAAAATAAGCAATTCCCAAATCATAGGCAAACTTATTGTACGCGTCGCTGTTTCCCTTTAAATATTCCTCATTACTTCTCTTTCCATTTCCGTTAATGCCAAGAGCCTTCCGCACCGTCTGCTCCTCTGTATCGGAAAACACACAGGAAACCTGGTCGGAAGCACTGCTGCCTTCTTCATTGTTCTGCCACAAAAAGAATTTCAGCAGTTTTTCGTATGCCTCTCCTTCCATGGGATTTAAGGTAATGGCATTTTTGTAATATTCCACACTTTCTTTTGGACTGGTCGTTTCCAGCGTTTCCGCCTCTTTTATGTAAACATCATAAGTACTTGCCGTCACATTTTTTTCTGCCAGATAAAATCCCTCAGATCCTGCCCCTGCCAGCACAGTAAGAATACTGGCGAAAAGAAAACTTCTCCATTTCAGTGTCTGCTTTCTCTTATATTCAATATCCAACTCATTATAATGCTCCAACGCATACAACAATTCTGCACAGGACTGGTATCTGTCGTCCGGATTTTTCTGGGTACATTTCAGAATAATTTCCTCCAGCCCGGAAGACAGTTCAGGATTCCAATACCGTATGGGATACATTTCATAAGGCGGCTCACTGGGATTATGCCCGGTAAGCAGGTGGTAAAGAGTCGCCCCCAGACAGTAAATATCTGTCCTGGCATCTGTCTGTCCCTGCCCGCCGTACTGCTCCGGCGCGGCATACCCCTGTGTTCCCAGACAGGTGGTATCTGCCACACCGGTGTCCTTAAACTCTCTGGCGATTCCAAAATCAATAAGCATAACCTTTCCGTCCGGCTTCAGCATAATATTGGAGGGCTTCATATCCCTGTAAATAATCGGCGGCTTTCTGGAATGCAGGTAAGACAGTACCTCACAAAGCTGCTTCGCCCATTTAATAACGTCCTCCTGATTCTGCGCCCCGTATTCCTTAATCACACTCTCCAGATGACGCCCTTCAATATAATCCATGACAATCAGGAAGGTTCCGTCACTGTCAATCACATCAATAATACTTGGCAGGTTGGGGTGATGAAGCTTTTTCAGCAAATCGGTTTCCGCAAGCAGTCCCTGCTTTACCACCTCAAAATTCTTCACTCCGTCTCTGCGCACTTCTTTAATCGCCCACTGCTTATTTGCTCTTTCGTTCATGGCAAGGTAAACAATGCTCATACCTCCCTGCCCGATTTTATTCAATATTTTATATTTTCCGTCAACCAATGAACCTGTTTCAAGCATGGTCTTTCCCCCTAATATGCCCGAATCAAAACGACAGAAATATTGTCATCTTCTCTTCTTGATTTATTTAATTCTGTAAAATATACAGCGCTTTCTTTCATCTTCTCTTCCGTGACCATCAATTCCGGCTTCAGTCTTTCATAGAATTCCTCCGGTTGAATCACATGTCGAAATCCGTCTGAGCACATCATAAATACAGAATCCTTCTCAAACTCTCCCACATAAAAATCCGGTTCAATGACACTGCTGGCGCCTACGCACTGCAGCAGAACATTTCTTCTCGGGTGATTTCCGGCTTCCTCCAAAGTCATTCTTCCCAAATCCATTTCTCTTTGTACAAAGGTCTGGTCAACCGTCATCTGGGTAATTCCGTCCTTTAAGTAATACACTCTGGAATCTCCCACATTAATTATGTAATAAATATGATCTGTCAACAGCATGGCAGCCGCTGTTGTTCCCAAACTCACATTACAATTCAAACCATATTCCTTTATCTTCTGATTCTGTTCCAAAATCAGGTTTGTCCAACTGCTTCTTAAGGTATTGGCTTCCATGCCTTTATAAAGGATTTCCGGAAATTCCCTGTGGAACCAGTTGGAAAATGCCTTTACCAGGATAGCACTGGCAACCTCTCCTTTCGCAAGACCGCCCATACCATCACACACCACGGACAACAAAACCTGTCCGTAATCTGTAGCAGCTGTTTCAATTAACACAGAGTCCTGATTTGTCTTTTTTCGAATTCCCACATCTGTGTGGACAGCTGTCAAATAATTCATTTTTCACTCTTTCTTTTCAATTCGCTTCATTCTTAATTTGCATCAAAATTCCTGATACCGTATCACCAAAAACATTTTTTCATACAACAAATGGAAAATATCTCAGGCAGAACACCTGACAAGAATATAATAAAAAAGATTTTCACAAACATGTTCTGTGTGCAATATAACATATCACACTCTCTTGCATTTGACAACTGGCATATCTACTAAAAATAAAGATTATTTTTAGGGCTGTTGCATGAAGCCTTTTATATTCATACAACAGCCCCGTTTTCTTAAAACTGGAAGACTGCTACGCCATAAGCAGGCAGAGGATAAGCAAAGGAAAACTCTCTTCCGTCGCATTCCTTTTTCACAGCCTTATAAACCGTCTGTTCCTTATGTACATCACCGCCAAATTCCGGTTCCTTACTGTTTAAAATCAGCTTGTACTGCTTTTTCTTCGGCACTCCTACCCGGTAATCTTCTCTCTCTACCGGCGTATAATTCAGCACAAACAGCAGATTGTTTCTGCCTGTAGGGGACCAGCGGATAAAGCTGTAAATACTTCTTGACGCATCGTCTGCATTAATCCATTCCAGTCCCTGAGGATTCTGGTCATTGGCATAAAGCGCCGGATATTTCTTATACATGGCAAGCAATGCCTTTACATAATTCTGCAGCTTCTGGTGACTTTCTTCTCCCAGCAGATACCAGTCCAGCTCTCTGGCTTCGCTCCACTCCTGATACTGTCCGAAGTCCTGTCCCATAAACAAAAGCTTCTTTCCCGGATGTCCAATCATATAGGAGTAACCTGCCTTCAAATTCTCAAACTTATCCTGTCCCAGACCCGGCATCTTATTAATCATCGAACATTTCAAATGCACCACCTCGTCATGAGAAAGCACCAGCACATAGTTTTCACTGTATGCATAAGAGGTAGAAAAGGTCATTTTATGATGATTGTATTTTCTGAAATAGGGGTCCAGCTTCATGTATTCCAGAAAATCA
The DNA here is from genome assembly GCF_003287895.1 of Blautia argi. NCBI lineage: Bacteria > Bacillati > Bacillota > Clostridia > Lachnospirales > Lachnospiraceae > Blautia > Blautia argi. Next base: position 3,133,527 of record NZ_CP030280.1, read on the forward strand.
TGCATCCAGCCCATGTTCCATTTCAGGCTGAATCCCAGACCTCCGTCCTCCGGCTTTCCCGTTACCATGGGCCAGGCTGTAGATTCTTCTGCAATCATCACGGTTCCTTTATGTTTACCCAAAACCACGGAATTTAAGTGGCGGAAAAACTCAATGGCTTCCAGATTTTTATTCTCTCCATATTGATTGGGAACCCACTGACCGTTTTCCCTTCCGTAATCCAAATACAGCATGGAAGCCACAGCGTCTACACGAAGCCCGTCAATATGGAATTCCTGAATCCAGAACAGCGCATTGGCAATCAAAAAGTTTTTCACTTCATTCTTCCCATAATCAAACACCTTTGTTCCCCAGTCCGGGTGTTCCCCTTTCCGCGGGTCTGCATATTCATAAGTAGGAGTTCCGTCAAAATCTGCCAGACCATGAGCGTCCTTTGGAAAATGCGCGGGAACCCAGTCCAAAATTACGCCGATTTTGTTTTTATGCATATAATTTACAAAATACCGAAAATCCTCCGGCGTTCCATATCTGGAAGTCGGCGCATAGTACCCGGTCACCTGATATCCCCAGGAACCGTCAAAGGGGTGTTCTGCAATCCCCATAAGTTCCACATGGGTATAGCCCATTTCCTTTACATAATCTGCCAGAGCATGGGCAAACTCCCGGTAATTATAAAAGCCCGGGTCGTCTTCATGGGCTGCAGGGTGTTTTTTCCAGGAACCCGGGTGTACCTCATAAATAGACATGGCGTCCTTTTGCGGGTCAAAATTCTGCCGGTTTTTCAGCCATGTAGTATCCCCCCATTTGAATCCTTCCAGGTTCACAACCCTGGAAGCATTTCCCGGACGCATCTCCGCATAGTTTCCATAAGGGTCTGCCTTGTATAATAACTCACCATTCTGTGTAGTAATGCAGTATTTATACAAATCTCCTTCCCGTACCTTTGGAATAAAAAGCTGATAAATCCCCATATCATTATCACATTTCATCACGTTTACTTCCGGATTCCAGCCATTAAAATCCCCTACCACAGACACAGCTTTGGCATGGGGCGCCCAAACGGCAAAGAACACGCCTTCTTTTTTCCTCTGTGTTCCCGGGTGCGCTCCAAAAAGCTTGTAAATCTCATAATGTGTCCCCTGCCCGAACAAATATCTGTCCAGTTCTGTAAATTTCATATTGTTTCCCATAAACTCTTCCCCTTTTCATACCTTTTTGTTTTCTGTATATTGTTTTTTCCGATATTTTTATTCCCGAATTTCTATGAGAACACTTCCTGCCGGCTTCATACAAAGAGAAATTCTGCCATTTTCCACAGGTATCGGCTCTCCTGTTTCCAGATTTATATAAACCTTATTTTCAAATGGTGCCGGAATGCTCACATTTGCTTCCTGCTCATCATTGTTCACTGCAACAACAAGCCCCTGCTCCTGAGTAAATCTGGCAAATGCATATTGTCTGTTTGTCAGCATCAGTTCCCGATATCTTCCGTAAGCAAGACAATCCCTATACTTTTTATGCAGATTTCCAAGCCACTGAACCCATTTCAAAATCTCAGAATTCTTTTCCTGCTTTAAGACCTCTTCTACATCCACTGCCGGACGCAGGGGATTGTCATTTCCACCCTCTTTGCGTCCCTCAATCCCCCATTCCGAGCCGTAATAAACAGAGGGAATTCCCGGAAGAGTAAACAGCAACGTGTAAATCGGATAAATGTGGTCTTTTATGTTAATTTTGCTGATGATTCTGTCCACATCATGGTTATCCACAAAGGAATACAGCTTCATACCCTTATAAATTCCGCCGTTTTCATCAAATTCCCGGCGAATGGTATGAGCAATTTCAAAGTAATTGTGGTCATTGTGTCCGGAATACAGCCCCTTGTGCAGTTCATAATTGGTAACGCTGTGAAGCATTTTCTGACCGTCCTGAATATAACGACTGTAATCTCCGTGGATTACCTCTCCCATAAGCCAGAAATCCGCCTTTTTCTCCCCGGTTCTCCTTCTCATTTCTTCCATAAAGGAAAACTCCAGGCAGTCCGCGCAGTCCAGCCGGATACCGTCAATATCAAAGGTATCAATCCAGAAATCAATGACTTCCAGAAGATATTCCCGCACAGCAGGCTCCCACAGATTCAGATTCACCAGTTCAAAGCAGTTTCTCCACGCCTCATAACCAAAGCCATCATTGTAAGGACTGTTCCAGCCAAAATTCACACCCTTGTACCAGCTGCAATAGGGGGATTGTTCTCTGTTTTTCTGAATATCCTGAAAGGCAAAAAACTCTCTTCCCGTGTGATTAAATACGCCATCGACCACAACCTTAATTCCTGCCTCATGCGCCTTGTTTACAAAACGCTTAAAGTCTTCATTATCCCCCAGTCTGCGGTCCACCAGCTTATAGTCTTTTGTGTCATATCCGTGGGTGCTGGATTCGAACAGCGGTCCTATATAAATGGCGGTGCAGCCCATATCCGCAATGTAAGGAATCCATTTGTCCAGCGCTTCAAATCTGTGTACAACCTCTTCCCCTCTGTTTTCTCTGGGCGCGCCTGTCATACCGATTGGGTACATATGATAAAACACTGCCTCTTCATACCATGCCATAATAATTCCTCCTGCTTATGAATAAATTCCGTATAAGAACTGACGTACAATTTCGTATGTGGTTTCATTGGATATCTCAAACTCTTCATCTTCAGAAAGACCATAGCTTACTGTCATAATATGATGATTCAAAATTCCTGTAAATCCCACGGCAAACAACCGCTGTCTTCCCCTCATGTTGCCAAGCTGAGGAGCCGCCTTTTCAAAAATTCCTACAATAATTCTGTAATAGCGCTCAATAAACGGCGAAACCGTCTGGAAAGCTTCATTTTCTCTTCCCGAATAAAACAGAGCCAGCATAAACAGATAAAATTTCTCATGGGTCGCTGCAAAATCAAAAAACACCCTTGCAACCCGGTACAAAACCTCCGGCAGCCCGGCATTGGTTCCGGCAGCTTCTAAAACACCGTCCTCCAATATCTTATAACCGCTTTCCAACAGACTTTTCAAAAGCCCTAGCTTACTGCCAAAATAATAATAAAGCGTTGGCTTTGTCACTCCCGCCCGGTCTACAATTTCCTGCACGCCTACGGCATCATAGCCTCTGGCATGAAATAAATCCAGCGCCGCATTTAAGATTTCTGCCCTGTTGTCCATTCCAATCACCACCCTTGTACTTCGCATTCCTGATATCTCTGCCCTTATTATACCAATCGGTATAGAGGAAATCAACCATTCCTTTCACTTTCCGATGAAATAAAAAAAATCTCCCGGCAGTCTGCCGTACTTCTTACATACCACAGACCCATCGGGAGATTCCTGTTTTACATATTCTTTTCTTTATAATGATGCGCTTCTTCCAGCATCATATCCTTCACCTTCATCAGACGAATCTGGGTACTTCTCTCATTTTCGTCCAGCTTCATGGTGATATATTTAATATTCTGCCGGGTTTCCGGAATAATCACATGTTCCAGCGCATTGACACGCCGCCTTGTCTTCTCGATTTCCGCTGCCATAAGCTGACAGGATTTTTCCACCTCTGCAAGCCTTAACATATCCGGCAGAATGTCGGCAAGAGATTTCACTGCACCGTCCAAATCCCCGGAGGTAAAGGCAAAACCATAAGAATAAATATCATTTGCGTCTGCGGTTCTGGTCTTTGTATGGAAAACCGGAATATCCACACTCATAACATTTCTCTTATCTGCCTCCAGATACACCTCCTGCTTTGGCGCCATTAAGGCTGTGTTTAAAATCTGTTCAGACATGCCTGCCTTTGCAATAACAAAGTTCTTATTTGCCGACAAAATCCCTTTTTCCACCTTCTGGCGCAGAGCCATATTTTCTCTTACCAAATCCAGAAACTGGCGCATAAGCTCATCTCGCTTATCCTTTAAGAGTTTATGACCCTTGACAGCCGTAACCAGCTTCTTTTTCAGGCGGGTGAGTTCCATTCGGGTAGGAGTTACCTGCGTAGATGCCAAAGTATCACCTCTTTCTAGTATTTGCCGTAATATTCATCTAAGAACTTATCATCAATACGTTTCAGTTCGCTTCTCGGCAGGATAGACAAAAGCTTCCAACCGATTTTCAGTGTTTCTTCAATATCCCTGTTTGCCGTATATCCCTGAGAAACGTATTCCTTCTCAAAAGCATCTGCAAACTTGGCATAAATAAGGTCAATATCAGAAAGCGCCGCTTCCCCCAGAATAACCATCAGCTCTTTTGCTTCTTTACCACGGGCATAAGCCGCAAAAAGCTGATTCATAGTATTGGCGTGGTCTGCGCGGGTCTTTCCTTCTCCAATACCCTTATCCTTCAGACGGGACAGGGAAAGGCAGTACATCGATTGGCGGGGTCACACCTTTTCGGTACAACTCACGGCTTAAGATAATCTGTCCCTCTGTAATATATCCTGTCAGGTCAGGGATTGGGTGTGTCTTATCATCTTCCGGCATGGTCAGAATCGGAATCATGGTGATACTTCCCTTTTTACCTTTCTGACGTCCGGCTCTTTCGTACATGGTTGCCAGGTCTGTGTACATGTATCCCGGATAACCACGGCGTCCCGGAACCTCTTTACGGGCTGCGGAAACCTCACGCAAAGCGTCTGCATAGTTGGTTAATATCTGTCAGAATAACCAGAACGTGCATATCCTTTTCAAATGCCAGATATTCTGCAGCAGTCAGAGCCATTTTCGGCGTAGCGATACGCTCTACCGCCGGGTCATTTGCCAGGTTGATAAACAGAACAGTTCTGTCAATGGCGCCTGTTTCCTTAAAGCTTTCCACAAAGAAGTTAGATTCTTCAAAAGTAATACCCATAGCTGCAAATACAACGGCAAAGTTCTCTCCTGAGCCGCGTACCTTTGCCTGTCTTGCAATCTGTGCAGCCAGGTTTGCATGAGGCAGACCGGAAGCTGAGAAAATCGGCAGCTTCTGTCCACGAACCAGAGTGTTCAGACCGTCAATGGCAGAAACACCAGTCTGAATAAATTCCTCCGGATAGCTTCTTGCCGCCGGATTCATAGGCAGACCGTTAATATCTCTTCTCTCGTCCGGCAGGATTTCCGGGCCATCGTCAATAGGACGTCCCAGACCATCGAAAACTCGTCCCAGCATATCCTCAGATACGCCAAGCTCCATGCTTCGTCCCAGAAAACGCACCTTGCTGTTTGAAAGGTTAATACCTGTGGAGCTTTCAAACAACTGCACCAGCGCATTGCTTCCATCAATTTCCAGAACCTTGCAGCGGCGTGTTTCCCCGCTGGCAAGCTCAATTTCACCTAATTCATCATAATGAACATTTTCAACACCGCGCACCAGCATAAGAGGGCCGGCAACTTCCTGTATGGTTCTATACTCTTTCGGCATTAGAAGTCCTCCTTCCCTAATACATTGGCAATTTCTTCTGCAAGCTGTTTCAATGTGGCTTCATATTCTTTGTCCAGATTATCCTCTGTTACATATTTAAAACGTCCGATTTTTTCGCGAACTTCCAGTTTTACAAGACTCTGAATACCGGCGCCCTTGTCCAGCGCCTCTTTGCCCTGCTCATAGTAAGCCACTACCAGTTTCATGAGCAAATGCTGTTTTTTCAGAGAGCTGTAGGTATCTATTTCATGGAAAGAGTTCTGGTGCAGGAAGTCCTCACGAATAGAACGGGCTGCTTCCATTTTCAGACGGTCGCCTGCGGATAGAGCGTCCATACCGACCATTTTTACAATTTCTTCCAGCTCTGCCTCGTCCTGTAAAAGGCTCATCATTTTCTGACGTCCTTCCATCCAGTCCGGCGCTACCTTTTCATTAAACCATTTTTCCATATTGTCCAGATACAGAGAATAGCTGGTCAGCCAGTTAATGGCAGGAAAATGTCTTTTATAAGCAAGAGAAGCGTCCAGACCCCAGAATACCTTTACAATACGAAGAGTTGCCTGGGAAACCGGCTCGGAAATATCACCACCCGGAGGAGACACGGCGCCAATAACAGAAAGTGCACCTTCTCTCTTATCTTTTCCAAGAGAAACCACATGTCCGGCTCTTTCATAGAACTGTGCCAGACGAGAACCCAGGTATGCAGGATAACCTTCTTCACCAGGCATTTCCTCCAGACGCCCCGACATCTCTCGAAGCGCCTCTGCCCAACGGGAGGTTGAGTCTGCCATTAAGGCTACGGAATATCCCATATCACGGAAATATTCTGCAATGGTAATACCAGTGTAAATAGATGCCTCACGGGCAGCAACCGGCATATCAGAGGTATTGGCAATGAGTACGGTTCTCTCCATCAAAGACTGACCGGTCTTCGGGTCCTTCAGTTCCGGGAACTCATTCAATACGTCTGTCATCTCATTTCCACGCTCACCGCAGCCAATATAGACCACAATATCTGCTTCCGCCCATTTTGCAAGCTGGTGCTGGATAACAGTTTTTCCGCTTCCGAAAGGACCCGGAACCGCTGCCACACCGCCCTTTGCAATAGGGAAGAAGGTATCTACAACACGCTGTCCTGTTACCAGAGGCATTTCCGGCGGAAGTTTTTTCAGATATGGGCGTCCCTTACGAACCGGCCATTTCTGCGCCATAGTAAGTTCTCTGTCACCATTTTCTGTGGCAATAACAGCCACCACTTCATCTACCGTAAACTCTCCTGCTTTAATCTCTTTTACCGTACCTTTTACACCGTAGGGAACCATGATTTTATGGTTTACCACAATGGTTTCCTGTACTGTACCAATAATATCGCCGGCTTCTACTTCATCGCCCGGTTTTACTGTTGGAACAAAAGTCCCATTTCAGATTTCTCTTTAAAGAAGGAACCTCTACACCTCTCTTTAAGTTGGTGCCGGAAACCTTCATAATATCGTCCAGAGGTCTTTGAATCCCATCATAAATACTGGTAATCAGACCCGGTCCAAGTTCTACGGAAAGAGGTTCGCCTGTGGATTCTACCGGTTCTCCGGGTCCAAGACCTGAAGTTTCCTCGTATACCTGAACAGATGCCTCATCTCCATGCATTTCTATGATTTCACCAATCAGACGCTGATTACTTACACGAACCACGTCAAACATATTCGCGTCACGCATACCCTCTGCAATAACCAGCGGTCCTGCTACTTTTTTAATTGTACCCTTGCTCATGGTCACGCATCACCTGCTTTCTAATTATTACTGAACAGAATATCAGAGCCAACAGCCTGTTCTACCGAATCTTTTACTCCCTGCACGCCATCTCCCGTATTCCCAAACACACCCGGAATACGGATAATCGCAGGTAAAAGCCGTTCCTGAAATTTCCCGATAATCTGTTCACACTCTGCTGCTGCCGCCTCTGTAATATAGACAATCCCATATCCGCTTTCAGCCAGAGCAATCAATCTTTCTTCTGTTTCCTTGCGGTCTGCCACCGGGAAAATCTCAAGACCCAGTGCGGCAAATCCGTAAATACTGTCGTAATCACCTACCACTGCAATCTTATACATACATTTCCCTTACCCTTTCCCGGATAGCCTCTTCAGAGAAACCATTCTGTTTCCCGGAGAGAATAATCCGCACGGTTTTTATTTCATTTTCCCTTGCCAGCAGGTACGCTACCAGCGGTCCTACGGAAAAGGCTTCATACTTCTGGGGCTGCATGGTGCGGTATCATACGATTGTCACACCATCTCTCAAATGCAGAAGGGGATTCTGCAATAGCTGCTGCTCCCTCTGCATAAACCGTTCCTGCCAGATATTCCACAATGGCATTCATGCCGCTTACCGCTGCTCTTGCCAGCTGCTCTGTGTCCAAAGAACGGCAGGGAACCATCGCCCGCTTCATAAACTCTATGGTTTTTGCGGTTTTCTGTGAACGCACCGCAATTTTAATATCCGCAATTGCTACCATGGATTCTGCATAATCCCGGATAATACTGTCTTTTGCCCTCTCGCCGGCTTTATAAACCGCCTCAAGCGCCGCTTTGTCGATAATCACATCGCACAGCTGTCCGTCCCCGGTATGCAGCAGCGTTTCATACGCCTCTTTTGCTGCTTCCGACATATCCTCAGGAAGCTTGGAAAATTCTTTTTTCCGGATTATTTCCAGCATTTCGTCCGGCGAAATTTTGGTATCCTCATAATAAATTTTCCGGTTTCTTCCTTTTTCCGAGGTACAGGCTTCTTTAATAGCTGCTTTTAAATTATGGAACAGGTTCGGATAGGAAAACACATCAAACACAGACATATCCACCCGCATATCCCGAATGGTTTCCCACGTTTTTTCCTGTTCCCGGTTTAAAATTGCCTCTGCATTCCCAGGCGTGTCCATATCTCCCCACCCCTTTTCCTGCAAAAGCTGCAGACATTGCTGCTCCGTATTGCAGGCCAGAAGCTGTTCAATAACGGAAGACGTAAACAACGCTGTTTCCAACGCTCGAATCCGCGCAACCGCATAGGTATATTTCGTACTAGACAAGTCCATTCCTCCTTTTTGCGGTTATGCTTCTAAAAATAATAAACGGTGAACTTCATCTGAAAGTTCATCTCTCTTGGAACTGAACATTGCCTCAAAGGTACAGTTTTCTTCAATTCCACCATAGATAAGGACAAATCCGCCATGCACTCTCCGGCTTTCCTTTGAAAGTGCCAGCGCACCGCCTTTTTCTTTTGCAATTGCCTGAATCTCTTCTTCAAAGCCCTGTGGCAATCTCTTTAAATCCTCATCTGAAAAACAGATTTCTCCTTCCTGAGGCAGCACAAATTTATGCAGCATTTTCCGGAGCATTGCAAAATAGGTTTCATCATCTGCCTCCAGCAAAGTCTGGTACGCAGACGCCAACACCTCTGCAATGATTTCCTGTTTCGCAGTCAGAAGCGCCTTTCTTCTCTGCAAATCACAGGAAGAAACGGCACGCTCCTCAATGGCTTTTACCTCTTCGTCGGACTTTTGGGAGATTTCTCTGCACACAGCTTCTGCTTCTTCTTTTGCTTTTTCTTTCATTGCTTCTGCCTGCTTTTCGGCATCTGCAAGAATCTCTTTCGCAGAAACTTTCGCCTCTTCAAGAATCTGGCTTTTCATTTTTTCTAATCCAGTCATTCTTCTGCTCTCCTTTACTTAATTTCCTCCGTCTTCCTTCTTCTCAAACCCTTAGAATGGAAGGTTTGTAACGGACAGAATGGAAACCAGCAGAGCCAGAATCGCATAAGTTTCAACCATAGCCGGGAAAAGCATCGCTTTACCGAACTGTTCCGGTTTCTTAGCCACAATACCGATAGCTGCTGCAGAGGTTTTTCCCTGATAGTATGCAGAAATCAGTCCTACAATACCAATTGGAAGGCATGCACACAGTACCAGAAGTCCTTCGCCTTTGGTCAGTTCCAGTAAACCGCCGCCTAAAAGACCGATTTTAGAAAGTGTAATAAACCCTACCAACAGACCGTAAATACCCTGTGTACCTGGAAGAAGCTGCATAATCAAAACCTTTGCAAACTTACTTGGATCTTCTGTAACAACTCCTGATGCGGCCTGACCTGCAATACCAACACCGATTGCTGATCCTACACCTGCTAAAATAACTGCTAATGCAGCTCCTAATAATGCGTAAACAACTCCACTCATAAATTCATTTCCTCCTTGATATCCACATATTTCGTATTTAACTTAAATGGGTTGAAGGGCTTTCCTCCACCCTCATAAAATTTGCCGAAAAACTCAACAAACTGCAGACGGTTTGTATGCACATACGCGCCCAAAATATTAATTGCCATATTCATGGCATGACCAATAATAAAGACCAAAATGAAGACAATTGCGCCGAAAATGCCATCTCCTACCATACTTCCCATCTGATTGATAACCGATGCGATAACACCGGTAGCCAAACCAAGGGCCAAAAGACGGGAATAGGACAGCACATCACTGAGCCAGCCTGTTACATTATAAAGGTCATAGGCGCCCAGAGCCAGACGTAGTCCGAAATTCTTACTGGAACGTCCGGACATAAACAGCAGTCCCAACGCACCTGCAATGGTCAATACCTTTCCTGCTGTTCCCACAAATGCAGGGAACGTTTCAGGCGGAATCTGAGAAATAGATGCAAAGATTGGACTCGGAAGCAGCATGAGTATTAATCCGATAAGAAATACATACCACAATACTACATCACAGAAAAAGTCCAACACCTTTTTCTCTTTCAGTAACATATAACCCTTCATACCAAGACCTGTAAACAAATGAATCAGTCCAAAGGCCATGGAATACATCAGCATACGCATGGGGTCGTTCAGCGGAACAAACCAGAGAGCTTTCACCAGCCCGCCTTCCGGCACCTCTACATGGAAAAAGGTTCTGGCTACCACATCTATGGCATCTCCGAAATAGCCGCCGAAAAGTACACCCCAGACAAGTGTGGAAATACCACAATACATAAACATCTTAATTGCTTTTTTCAAAGACTGTTCCATACGCGGGAACTTTTTCAATACGATAAAGCAGCCCAGGAACATAATCAAACCATATGCTGCGTCTGATAACATCAGTCCAAATAAAAACACATAGAAGAAGGACATCACGGTTGTAGGATCTACTTCTCCTCTCTTTGGAAGTCCATAGGATTCCAAAACACCCTCGACAGACTCAGAAAATCCATTGTTGCTCAAAAGCACCGGCATTTCTTCATCTTTGGGAACGTCCATGCTCTCCAGACTCAGAATAAAGTTTTCTGTCAGCGTTTTTTCAAAAACCTCCAGAGATTTTGCCGGTACATAGCCGTTTAAAATAAACGTTTTCCTGGACTGAGGGAGCTGCCCCAAAACCTCATACTTCTCAGCTCTTGCCCGGAAGTAATCTGAAATCAGCTTAAAATTCTCCCTTTCAGAAGCATAGGAAGCAATTTCCTTTCGGCATTCTTCCAGTTCCTTCTGCAGAGCTTCGATTTGCTTCTGCAGCTCTTCCTTTTCCTGAAGCGGAATTTTGCTCATACTCTGGGACGGCTTGGCAAAACCGCTCTGCCGGAGAACCTCTTCCACCTTTGCCATATCTTTTTTCAGGCACAAAACTGCAAGATATACGGCATCTCTCTCCGAAGACAAAATGGAAATATCAGCTCCCGAAAGCTCCGGTGTCTGCTCATTAAGCAAACTGTAAATCTCGTCCAGCGTCATAGTCCCCGGAATCGAACCAATGAGAACCGCAGTGGTTCTGGTCCCCTTAAAGTCTACGGGAATATCCAGCTTTAACCATGGAGTCAGGGCTTCTATCTGGTTTTCCAGCTTCTGCACCCCGGCCTTGCACTCTGCAATCTGCTTATGCAATCTTGCAACCTGTGCAGCCATATCCAGAATTTCCTTTTCCCTCTGAGTAATTTCCAGATATTCTTTCTTTTCGATAAGGTTTTTGCCTTCCAGACTGGCAAACATAGATACCTTTTCCGGTACATATTCCTGAAGAATATCCAGTGCTGTGTCCGCCAGAGCAGCATTTTTTTCAAATGCACTTCTCTCTTCCTGGGTATTTACCATCTGAAAGCCTTCTTCCTCACTCTCAAATCCGGAAACCTCCATAAGACCCATGGACTGAATTTTCTCCAAAATGGCTTTTCTGTCCTTTTTCAGCGCGCAGATACTGACTTTTTGCATCTGCAATACTGCCATATTCGCATCACTCCTTTATTTTCTGTTTTTGTTGACAGCTTCATACCAGACTCGCAATAACGGTCTGTACTGCCTTCTCTTCTTTTTCCTTTGCAGTTTTTCTTATTTCTGCAATTTCCCGTTCTGCCGATTCCAGAGCTTCCGCAAGTCTTCTCTCTCCGGCAGCCTGCGCAGTTTCTCTGGCTGCTTTTGCCTTCTCCTGCGCCTGTTCAATCATAGCGGCTTTCGCCTGTTCCGTTTCCTGCCTGGTCTGCTCGAGAAGCTGCGTCCCCTGTCCTTTTGCATGGGCTGTAATCTCCTCTGCTTCCTGTTCAGTTTTCCGGATTTCCCTGATTGTTTCTTCTACCACAGTATCACCACCTTCGCATAGTTTGATATTACTATGAATTATGCATTTTGTCAATTTAATAACGAATTTTGTATACTTTCTCGCTAATTTTATGAAAGCCTCCATTTATTTTAAAAGACAAAAAGAGAGATTGTGTTGATTTTGTACAATCTCTCCCTTTATCTTTTGTATAATGTAACAAATTATCATATTAGCAAAGCGCTTCTTTTATTCACTTTCACACCACCGCTTTATTCATATAAATAATTAGCATATTCCGATGAATTTACATTCGTACTGTCAATCCACTGGTACCCTGTATTTATAAACTTGTCATTCTCCAGTCCCAGGTCTGCACGAACACCGGCAATCACTGTGGCATATCCCATTCCGTAAGGATTCTGCACAAAGGTTCCAAGCTCTGTCTTTTCCTTAACAGCGCCAATCTGTTTCTTTCCGGCATCAAATCCTATAATGGAAATTTCTTTACCAGAAGCCTTTACTATGTCCAGAACATCATTTGCCGCAAATTCATTGGTACAGTAGTAGCCTTTTAATTCCGGATAGAGCACCAAAACTGCTTCTGCCATTTCTGCCATACTGTGTTCCCCATTTTCATGAGAAATATTGACAATCTCTATCTCCGGGTGATTCTTTGTTATTTCCTCTGTAAAACCTTTTTCCCTGTCCTGACTGCTCTTAGAAGTTTCTGCATGAGCCATGACAGCTATCTGACCTTTGTTTCCAACCGCCTCTGCCATTTTCTTTGCAGCCTCTGCTCCTGCCGCATAATTATCTGTAGCGCAAATGGTATTGACAAGGTCGCTCTCCACGCCGGAATCCAGAATCACCACAGGGATTTCATTTCCCATGGCTTCCTCAAGCTGTGCGCTGCAGGATTCCATATCTATGGCTGACAGACATAAAACAGAAGGATTTTCTGCCAGAACTGCATCAATAGTATTAATCTGGCTCTCCACGTCCAGCTCGTCTGTCGGACCTTCAAAGGATAGTTTAACCTTATCCTCTCCTTTGTATCCCATCTTTTCATTCAAATCCTTTACCGCAGCTGTCATACCTTTTTTTACAGTCTGCCAGAAAGCGGATTTTGTATTTTTTACCACCACTGCAATATGGCTTCCCGGCACTGGATTCAGTTCCTCTAAGGAAGTATAGTCAACTGTTCCTGCCTGTTTTAAGACCTGCATGGTCAAATCCTGTGACATATCCGTTTTCTCATTTTGCTCTTCTTTTACCTCTTCCTTATTCTTTTGAGCATCGTCCCTCTCCCCGGATTCCTCCTGAGTTTTTTCCTGTTCTTTATCTGTTTCTTCCGGATTGTCCTTGTTTTCTTTGTCCTGCTTTCCGTTTATTTGACTCTCTTCTGTCTTACTTTCCTCTGTCTTACTCTCTTCTGTCTTATCTTCCTGCTCTGCCTGTGCCTGAGCATTGTTTTCTTCGTCTGTATCTGCCCCGGATTTCCCGCATGCGCTGACACTTCCCAGAGCCAGCACGGCACATAAAAAAATCACCGTTAGCTTTTTCATGATTTTACCTGCCTTTTACAACAATTTATCTTTGGATTTAAACTACGTTTCCATTATACACGAAAGCCCTTATTAGTCCATAGCTATTCCCCTTTGTTTATAAAATTTTTTGAAATTGTAAAGATAAGCAAAGCAGAGAAAGGTCCCAGAATAAATCCTGTACCTCCGTATACAAACAGACCTGCGTACACAGAAAATAATACCAGAAGCGGCGACACACCTACATGATTCCCGATGAATTTCGGCTCCAGAAGCTGACGCACCACCGCGGTAATTCCATATAGAACAAGAAACCCGATTCCCTGAAACTGATTTCCCATAAGAATTTGAAAAACCGCCGCAGGTACCAGAAACAAACCTGTCCCTAAAACCGGAAATGCATCTAAAATACCAAGCGCCAGACCATAGCCAAAAAAGTGACGAACTCTTAAAATCCACAGTCCTGCCACACACAGCAGACAAATCACAGTCATAATCTTTATCTGTGCCTTAAAATACTGTGTCATACTTTGAAATAATTCCCGTATCAGTTGCCTGGTTTTCATAAAAAACGGCTGTTTTTCCAAAAAACCCCTGATTTTTTCTCTTTCCTGCAAAAACAAAACAGCAGAAACAATTCCCACCATAAGCATACCTACTACAAATACACAGCAACGAATGGAGTCCACTGCAGTGTCCATTCCCCGCCCGTCCTGAAAAAAATAATTTCCCAATTCTTCTATATGACAATAAAAATAAGAGCTGCTTTTCTCTGCCGGAATTCCGGTCATACGCTCCACACCTTTACAGCACTGTGCAAGCAATGCGTCCATCTGGCTCTTTAGAACCGGATAATACCGCAGACACTCCCCGATTCTCCCTGTAAGATACTGCACTCCTGCCAAAAGTCCCCAGGCGGCCCCACAAATAATCAGAAGAATCAAAACTCCTCCAATACCTGTTTTTGTCACATGCAGAGCCTTTCCCACTCTGCTCTCTGCCAGACGGGAGGCGGTTGGATAAACGAGCTCTGCCAAAAGCCAGCCGCACAAAAAAGGGAGCAGCACAGGCAACAGATATCTCATTCCCAGAAATACCCCCAGTGTCACTCCCATAATCATCAAAATTTTTCTCCGGTTCATCTGCTGTTCCTCCCATACTTTCATTTATCCTGTTATTCATAGTATGGTGAAACAAAACCTTCCTATACTATAGGAAAGTTTCCAACCGGTTTTACCTGAAATTCCATTTTTTTCTTTGTTTTCGGGTGAAAAAACGAAACCTTATAGGCACATAAAGAAATCTGCTGCCACTCTTGCTGCTTTGTTGCTTCTTTATTATATTTCGTATCCCCGAACAAAGGCATTCCCGCATGTGCCATCTGTACCCGTATCTGATGATGACGCCCTGTGAGAAGGTGAATCTCTACCAGACTGCCCTCCTCTGTTTCCTGCAAAACACGGTAAACAAGTTCTGCTCTTTTACTTATAGGTGTTTTATTTTCTACGACTCTGGAGGTATTGGTTCTTGCATCTTTTTCCATTTCATTTACCAGATGTGCTTCCTTTTTCTCCGGTTTCCCCTGGACATACGCCAGATATCTTTTTTCCATTTTTCCCTGCTGTATCTGCTGATTAAGTTTTGCTGCGCTTTCTTTATTTTTTGCGAACACAAGAATCCCCTGCACCGGCTGATCCAGACGGTGAATCACTGCCACATATGCCTGCTCTCCCTTTCCCGCCAGATAATTTCTCAGAAGGCTTTCCAAATCCATAGTCCCCATTCTTCTGCTCTGCACCGGAAAACCTGCCGGCTTGTGGCAAACCAGCAAATCTTCATCTTCATATAATATGATATCTTCTGCTTTTATCTCTTTCATTATAACCCCGTATCTCATTTTTTCTTTTATCATAACACAAAAATCGAACAACCGCTATATCTTCACCTTTTCTGATATAACGGTTGTTCTAATGATCTGCGTTATTCAATTTTCTTTTTTCCTTTCTTTCTAAACTTCTAAATTGACATTTATAAGTTAAAGAACCAACGATTTTCTTTTTCCCCATTTGATAAATTCCTATAGAATTTATTGAAAGTTTCTATCAATCTATATATTAAGATAATAACAAGTTTCTGAATAAATAGTTCGGGCTATTTATTTTCAAAGCCTTTCTTTATACATTTCTTTTGAATATAACGTATCTTTTCAGATTCACGGAATACAACAGGTTTATTTCAACGAATACAACTCATCATACTACTTTACTCGTTATACTTTCAAATGATGTATAAATACTTTGCCCTTTTAAAATATATTTCTTTACATATATTTTAAAACCTTCTTATTACTTTTGTGGTAAATGTTCAATATGAGGACATTTTTGATATTTACCTGAAATCTTTTCCTTCATTTTATATTCTTATTATTATGAGGAGTTATTTTTTCATCTGCTTTTCAGGTCTTTCCGAGGGGATTTCTATGCCTTACCACTCTCATATTGATAATTAGATTCTTTCACTTCCACTGGACTGAACCTCCTTATCCGTATTCAAAAACCCTTTCACCTTTTATTACCTTTGTCCTTGGTACTTTATCATTATCTTTATCACTTATTTTGTATTCTCCGTACACCTAAAGTTTTTTCATAATGATTTTTCTTTTGTACCTTGTAGCCAACTTTAAAATTGATTTCTCGTTTCAAATTTTAAATTGGATATGAAGTAATGTTATAAGGTGTTTTGTTTTTTGTTGATTTTATAATACACCAACCGCCTGTATTTGTCAATATATTTTTTCAAAAAAAGTTTTATTTTTTTATATTTTTATTTCATATTTTATTTAAGCTGTAAATTAATATTATTTTTCAGAATTGTGTATTCAATTTTATTTTTTCACAAATTCACAGAAAATTACATAACTAAAGCTGCTCTTGCCTTTTGTGTCAGCTCCTTTCCTCCCGCCGCATACCATTCTTTCACAAAGGTATCAAAATAGCCCACCGGCTTTTCTCCACAGACAATCTGTATAAAGGTTTGCTGCTCCAGCTTTAAAAGATTTTCTTCCGCCTTTAATCCCTCTCCCGAAAGAGGCAAAGGCTGGCGGCTTTTAAAACCTAAGTCTACCAGTGCCCCTACGGCTGTGATACGTGAAGTATAAGCAGCCCACGCATTTGCCGTTGTCAAACTTCCGTTTAAATAAGCTTTGCAGGTATCATAATAAGACTTTTCCAGTCCTGTTAAAGAAGACGGAGGCTTTTCTCCATTCAACGCATTTCGAATGTTCTCCGTTGTCTGATACAAAGTGTCACGATAATCTACGTTAATATTCAAAGGTCTTGCCGTGGGATCTACATTTAAAGAAAAATATTCGTTTACTTCATTTGCCCCTTTGTCATCATAACGAGAATAGTCAAAAATTACGCTGATATATTTTGCCACGATTTCCGGATGCTCATATCCCTTTCGCACGACCACATACATCCTGTCTTCAAAGGTTTCATATTCCTGCAAAACATTTTCATCCTGTTTTGTAAAGAAATAAGGCTTCCATTCTGCTTCCCTGTCATAGTCATAAGACTCCATCAAAGGATTGTTTGGCGCCCACCACTTTCCAAAAAAAGCTCCGCATTTGCCGTTTTTGATTAAGTCCTCTATATTCTGTGAGGTCCGAAGAAGAAATCTCTTATCCAGCACACCTCTTGTATACAATATATTCAAATACTCCAAGGCTGCTTTACATTCTTGTGTTACAGAACCGTATACCATTTCTCCCCCTGCATCCTGCACCCACTTTCTGGGGTTTGCATGAAACATGGAAAAAATCCCGTCAGCAGAATAGGTTTCACTGCTTCCTGCCACCAGTTCCGGCGTACAAGCAAGCCCAATAGTTTCTCCATTGCCTGCTGCATCTTGATTGACAAATTCTAAAATACAGTCCATTGCTTCGTCCATGTCGGCAGGTTCTTCCAGTCCCAGCTTGTCTATCCAGTCTTTTCGCATCCATAGAAACGTTGGACCGTGGTCGATAACCGTATCCGGAAATCCATAAAGTTTTCCCTCATACTTTCCTGAATTTAAAAGTGCATCTGTATAACTGGCATACATATCTTTAATTCGCCATGTGGTACATTCCTCGTAAACCTCAGTCAAATCCTCTATCATATCTGCCTCTGCCAGCTTTTGCACGGTTTCCTGTCCTTTCACCACCATAATATCCGGCAAATGGTTATCCTTTATGGCGATTTCTACTGCTTCCTCATACTGATTTCCATCCTCCAGCTCAAATACATCCTTGTTTTGGATATTCAGCATTCTCTTTAAATAACGTGTATAACCATTGTCTTCATACGTATCTCCTGCCGGAAGATTAGAATGATTGCCTCCTGATATTTTTCCCAGCGTATAGGTAACCGTTTCCGGATATTTTCCGTAAGGAGTATGTACTGCTTCCTGCCATTTTGCATTGTTATCCGTTTTTGGAGATTCTTCTTTTACAGACTCTTTTTTCATACTAAAAAAGAGCATGCCAAAAATGATTATTGCTGTCACAACAATTCCCCAGAACAATTTTTTATTCATATCGTTTTTCCTCCTTGTTGACAGGAATAACAATCTCTATTCTGCATCCCTCTCCCTGACGGCTTTTTACCCTTAAATGATATTCCTCTCCGTAAAGCAGTGTTATTCTGTCGTTGACATTGCGTACCCCGTAGCCCTTGGAACGATAGGTGATAATACTCCTTGCCTGCTCCTCTGACATTCCTATTCCGTTGTCCTCCACTGCCATAATTAAGGTATCTCCCTCTTTATGGACAGAAATTTTCAGCCATTTTTCTTCCTTTTCCGATACGTCTAATCCATGCTCAATGGCATTTTCTACCAGAGGCTGTAAAATCAGCTTGGGAACAGAGTAGCTTAAAGCATCTTCCTGTACTTCTTTGATAACCTGGAAACTGTTGTCGTGCATAATAAGCTGAATATGGAGATAGGCATCAATATTTCGGATTTCGTTTGCAGCGATTGTCATGGTTTCTCCTTTGTTCAGGCTGGTACGGTAATAGGTAGACAATGCCAACGTAATCCGACTGATTTCCTCATTATCTGCTTCAATGGCTTTCCAATTAATAATGGAAAGAGAATTATAGAGAAAATGAGGATTAATCTGCGCCTGAAGGGCTTTCATTTCTGTCTTTTGCAGCTTAATTTTTGCCTCATATACCTGAGAAATCAATTTATTGATTTCATCCATCATTCTGGTAAAGGTACGCACCAGCACACCGATTTCATCTTTAGATTGGCTCACCACCGTAACTTTACGAAGCCCCAGATTGATTTGGTTCATATTTTCTGTAAGCTGTTCCAATCGTTCTACCATTTTCCTTGAGAAAAAATATCCCAAAAGTAAAATCAGGAAAAGACAAAGAAGCAAAACAGGAATATTTCCAAGAAGCAATGTCCAAACAGATTTCTCCAACTCCTCTTTTGGCTGATAAAGACAGAAATTCCATTTCGTATCTTCTATTTTTTTCTCTATACATACATAATGTTCTTTTAAATAGTTTAGAGAAGTTTCTTTATCCGGTTTATAAGGAGTATCCATGTGATATCCGGAATACACCACATTTCCCTGTTCATCTAAGATTAAGCCCCCTCTGTTTTCCGTCAGCAAATCGGCAAAAGGCTCTAATACCCTATTGTAATCCAGAGTTAAAACCAACATTGCCTGTATCTTATCCTGTTGGTAAAACTTTCTCACTGCCAGAATTTCTTTTTTATTCCCCTGCTTTACCAGCCACTGCACTGTCCCCTTTTCATTGATTTCCGTATACCATGATTGATTTTGCGCCACAAACAAAGGCGCTAAGGTATTTCCGTGCTCTACCTGAATATTTTCAGCGTATAAGGTAATACTTCTGATTTCCTCATGATAAAGCTGCGGCATGGTAAACAGCGGATCGGCAATTTCTGTATATGCTAGATATGCCTCGTAATCCGAGCGATATTCTTTCTCCATAATTTCCCGTAAGTCAGAGGAATAGGTTAAATAATTTATCAGATTTATATAAATCTGTACCCGATTATCAATGCTGTCCACAGACTGCTCCAACACCTGATTTAATCCGCTTTCTTCCTTTTCCTGCATAATCTGTATCGTTCTCATCTGGGTATACGCACTGATGACGCATACCGGTATCAGGCTGCATAAAATCATCATAATGGTCAGCTTATAGCGGTATTTCAGGTCTTTATATTTCTGTACCCATTTTTTCATACTCCGCAGTTCCTTTCCTGCAAGACTCCGGTGTCACTCCGAAATATTCCCGAAAACTTCGGCAAAAATAGGAGTTATTGGAAAATCCCACTTCCCTGGCAATCTGAGAAATCTTTTTCTGACTGTTTTCCAGCAGCTCTTTTGCCTTATCCATACGAAAGGCTTTAATAAAACGGTTTAAATTCATGCCTGTTTCCTGTTTAAAAATATAGCTTAAATACCCTGGTGACAAATATACTTTTTCCGCCAGAATATCTACACTTAATTCCTCCTGATAGTTCTGATAAATGTAATTTTTCACCTGCGTCACTTCACTTCTCGTACCCTTTTCTTCTTCTGCCAGATATTCTTCCAGCTCTTCCATGGCTTTCTCAGTAAGCTTCCATACATCTTGCAGCCTTCTGGCACGATATAAGCGGTCAATTTCTCTGCTCAATCTTTTCTCATCAGGCAGATCCATGGCTTCATAAATTTCTTTTATAATACTGGAAAATAAAAATTTCACATACATTTCAGAATATGCTTTTTCCGGATGATACACGATTTTCAACTGTTCAAAATGATTTTTTAAATGCGCCATATCTTGATGATGAATGTCTTCTAAAATTCGCTTTAAAAGCTCTGCATCTCCAAGCGCTGTGTTGGTTTCTCTGTCTTCGCTCTCTTTTAAAGAAAAAATATGCTCCTCCGGCTGATAAAACTGGTCTTCCAGCACCTTTTCCAACGCCGCGAAAACCGCCGGCAGCTCCTCAAAGCTTTTTAACTCCTCGCTGACAGCCAATAAGCATTCTGTATTATAACGAAGCTTAAAAAACTGATAAATTTCCCTGCACAAAAGCTCATAATCGCTGTGTTTCTCCTTAAAGAAGAAAAGTCCTTCTCCAGCATTTAAATTCAGATAAAAGAAATCACGGCGAATTTCCTCTTTTAATTTTTCTTTAAAGATTTCTTCTTCCATTTCAAAAAAACTGCTGGATGTCTGAATTAAAACCATGTAATGATACTGTTGGAAATCCAGATTTCTCTTCATTTCCTCAATATCGACTTTTCCCCCGTACAAATAATTCTGCAAAAAGAACTGGTATAAATAATCCTGTGTTTTAATCAGCTGTACTTCTTCTGCTTTCTCTCTTTCGATTTCTTCCAGCAGCTTTTTCATGGTTTTCTGAAATTCAAAAGGATCTACGGGCTTTAAAATATAATCAGAAACCCCGTATCGGATTGCTGTCTGTGCATAAGAAAAGTCACTGTATCCGCTGAACATCATGATTTTCATTTCCGGATATTGTGAAGATACCTTTTCTGCCAGCTCCAAACCGCTCACATAGGGCATCTTAATATCCGTCAAAAGAATTTCCACCTTTTGATGCTTCAAAAGTTCCAGCGCATCCCTTCCGTTTGACGCTTCAAAAACTTCCAGCTCTGTTCCTGTCTTTTTCAATAAAAACTTAATGCCGTTTCGCTCCAGTTTTTCATCGTCTACAATTAAAATCCTGTACATATCTCCCACCTTTATAATTACCAAACAGGACTGACGTTCTCTGCCAGCCCTGTTTCTGTTTTCCTATATTTCTTTTATTGTAACATGTATTTTTATTCTGTCAACGAAATCAACCTTTTACAGCGCCTGCTGCAACACCTTCGATAATATAACGCTGACAGAAAAGATAGAACACAATAATCGGAAGAATGGACAATACCAAAACGCCCATCATGGCTCCCATGTCAATCGAGCCGTATCCGCCCTTCAAATACTGAATGGCAATGGAAATTGTTTTATATTTCTTTGTGTCCAGCACCAGCACAGGCAGCAGATAGTCATTCCATATCCACATGGCATCCAGAATTGCTACAGTAATACAAGTAGGTTTCATAATAGGAAATACAACCTTAAAATAACATTGCAGCGGCGTACATCCATCAATCATACTTGCTTCTTCGATTTCAATCGGAATTGCCTTTACAAATCCTGTAAACATAAAGACTGCAAGTCCTGCGCCAAATCCCAGATAAATAATAATCAATCCCCAAGGATTATCCAGCTTCAGCATATTTGCAATTTTAGATAAGGTATACATTTCCATCTGAAAAGGAACTACCATTGCAAACAAACATAAAACATAGATAATTTTTGTACTCAATGTTTTTACTCTACTGATATACCACGCACACATGGAACAACAGACCACAATCAAAGCCACCGAGCACACAGTAATAAATAAGGTCCATAAAAATGCTTCGAAAAATCCCGTCTTTTCCAGACCTCGGATATAGTTCTCCCAGCCTACAAACATATTTCCCTTTGGAATTTTAAAGGGATAACGGCTGATATACGCTTTCTTTTTAAAAGAGTTGATAAATACCAGTATAATGGGGTACATATACAGTACGCTGATAACTGAGAAAATCAGTGTCAGCAGCCAACCATGTTTTGCTTTTCTTGCTTTCATTACTGCTGCACCTCCTTTGTTCTGGTCAATCTATTTTGTATTAAAGCAATAATTCCCACTAAGACAAAGAAAATAACGGCTTTTGCCTGTCCTACGCCTTCATAGCCGGGACGACCATAGAAGGTTCTGTAAATATTTAGTGCTATAAGCTCTGACATATTTGACGGTGCGCCGTTGGTAAGAGCTAAGTTCTGGTCAAAGAGCTTAAAGCCGTTGGTCAGTGTCAAAAACGTACAGATGGTAATAGACGGCATGACCATAGGAAGGGTAACATGACGAAGAAGCTGTCTTGCATTTGCCCCGTCAATCTTTGCCGCTTCAATGAGTTCACCCGGTATATTCTGAATACCGGAAATATAGATAATCATCATATAACCTACTTGCTGCCAGCACACCAGAATAACCAATCCCCAGAAACCATAGGTGGAGGAAAAGGTTAAAGTTTTTCCATACTGTGCTAACACGCCATTTAATAAAAGCTGCCAGATATAACCTAAAATAATACCGCCGATTAAGTTCGGCATAAAAAATACTGTACGGAAAAGGTTTGTTCCTTTAATTCCCTTTGTTAAAAGCATTGCCACTGTAAATGCCAATACGTTAATCAAAATAACAGATACTGCTGTAAATAGAACCGTGTACCATAAAGCGTGATAAAATTCTGTGTCCTGAAAAGCTTTTAAATAATTTTGAAATCCTACCCATCTGGCATCTGTTACTGTTGTAAATTTGCAAAAGGAAAGATAAATACCCAAAGCAAAGGGTGCAATAAATCCTAAAACAAATGCCAGCATGGTAGGCAGTACAAACACAGGAAAATATTTTTTAATTGATTTTTCCAATTTTCTTCCCCCTTTTATCAGGAAAAGGGCTGCCTGTATAAAAAACTTTTACACAGCAGCCCTGTTTCTTCTCTTCTTTATTCTGCGTGTGCTGCTTCGTATTCAGAAGCCCAGCCATCTACAAATGCAGTTTTCACAGCGTCCCATTCGCCTGTTCCCTGTGCATATTCCAGCATTGCAGAACCAACCTTATTCTTCCATTCTTCGGAAGGCATGGTTGTAAAGTTCCAGCTTACCGGTGTTTTGCCTGCTTTTGCATATTCATCATTTGCTTTTACCAACGGGTTTTCCGGCAGATACTCGTCAAAGGTCTTAAACGGTGTAATAAATCCCATTTCATTTGCAAGCATATCTCGTCCTTCTTCACTTTCTACAACCCATGTGAGGAAGTCCAAGGTTGCCTGAATATCTTCTTCTGATGCTTTCTTATTTACACACCAGTAGTTTTCAGAACCTGTGCAAAGTCCCTGATTTTCTTCACCTTCTGCACCAATGTAGATAGGAAGCATTCCCATATCTTCATCTGCTACTTCCATGTCTTTAATATCATTGTAAGCCCATGTTCCGTTCTGATAGAAAACAGCCTCGCCAAGTGCGAATTCAGAAGCCGCATCTTCACCTGTCTTAGAGGAAATCATAGAAGGTTCACAAGTGGAGTCTTTTAAATATAAATCCCATACATTTTTGAAGTTTTCAAGATAAGTGCCTTTGATTGCCTCTGAGGAAGTAATTCCGTCTTCTTTATATTCATAGTAAACCGGAAGGTTTGCTAAATGTGTTTTAAATCTCCAGTCAGAAGAAGCATCCATACCGGCAGATGTAAATGCGCCGGAAACACCTAACTCATCTTTGTTTTTCTGAATGCCGTCTGCTACTTTTTTCAGCGCTTCAAAATTGTTTAATTCATCAATGGATTTGATTTCTGCATCCGGAAGTTCAAAGTATTTATTCAGCAGTGCCTTATTATAAATCAAACCATAAGTTTCAATTACATAAGCAATCCCCTGAACAGCATCTCCGTCTTTTAATACATAATCGTCACTGCTCACATCTTTATAAATCTGAGAGTCGGATAAATCATAGCAGTAATCCTTCCAGGAAGCCAGTCCCACCGGACCATTTACCTGAAACAGTGTAGGAGGCTCGTCCTTTGCCATTTCAGATTTCAAAGTAGACTCATAAGTACCGGCTGCTGCTGTCTGTACCTCTACTTCCACACCGGTTTCATCTGTATAAGTTTCTGCCAATTCTACCCACTGGTCTGCCTGCTCCGGCTTGAAGTTCAGATAATATACCTTTCCGTCTCCACCTTTTTCCTTGTCACCTTGTACTTCGGAAGACTCTTCCTTTGATGGTTCTTTGTCTTCGTTTTCTGTGCTGCCACCGCATCCTGCCAGCATAGATGTAAGCATAGTTGCTGTCATCAGCATTGCAAATACTTTTTTAAATTTCATAATTAGTTACCTCCCTTTATTTACGTGCTCTTTTGTTTGTCTATATTATATCTATGCAGGGCTGAAAAAAATATAATAAAAAACCCAGAAACATGTTCAATTTCCATGTTTCCGGGCTCTTTCTGTGCAATATGCTTCATTTATAAGTCAATTTCTATTTTTTGTTGTTCGATTTTATGCTTCTCCGCAAATCCAGTTAAAATCATAGTCAATGCTCCGTCACCAGTCACGTTACAAGCCGTACCAAAGCTGTCCTGCAATGCAAAAATTGTTAAAATCAAAGCTGTACCTGTTTCGTCAAATCCTAAAACGCTGATAATCAACCCCAGAGATGCCATAACCGTACCACCCGGTACTCCCGGCGCTCCAATGGCGAATACGCCTAAAAGAATACAAAACAGTATCATACTTCCCACAGACGGCAGTTCTCCGTATAAAATCTTGGAAACTACCATAACAAAGAAAACTTCTGTCAGTACAGAACCACAAAGATGGATATTGGCAAAAAGAGGTATTCCAAAATCTACCATATCGTCACGAAGCTCCGGTTCTGATTTCTTGGCACAACGCAAGGCAACCGCTAAGGTAGCCGCAGATGACATCGTTCCCACGGCTGTCAAATAAGCCGGACCATAGTTTTTCAATACCTTCCACGGATTTTTGCCGGAATAAATGCCTCCTATGAGGTACAAAAGCGCCAGCCAGATATAATGCCCTGCCATGACAATTAAGATTACCTTTAAGAATACAGGAAGCTGTTTTGTAATGGTTCCTTCATAAGATAATGCACAAAAAGTAACGGCAATAAAAAATGGCAAAATCGGAATGAGTACTTTTGATACGATTAAAAGCACAATCTTTTGAAATTCATCCAAAAGCTTTACTGTGGTCTTTGCCTTTGTCCATGTTGCCGCAAGGCCAAGTAGAACAGATAAGACCAAGGCGCTCATAACTGGCATAATCTGAGGAATTTCCAGTTTAAATACCAGTTCAGGAAGTTCTTTTAATCCGTCTACCTCTGAAACAATGGACAAATGAGGGATAAGTCCATACCCCGCTCCCATAGAAAACAGAGCTGCCAAAACAGAGGAGGAATAGGCGCAAAGAATTGCCACTCCCAGTATCTTAGACGCATTGTTTCCTAATTTTGTAATAGACGGCGCAATAAAACCGATAATAATCAGTGGCACACAAAAGGTAATTATCTGCCCCAGAATAAACTTGGCAGTTACCACTACGTGCATCACTGGAAGATTTGCTGCCTGCCCTGCGAGAATACCGATTATCACTCCTAAAAGCAGGCGAAAAGGTAAGTTATTGAATAATTTTTTCACTATCTTCTCTCCTTTCTTTTCCCTTTTGGGTTTTTGAATTTCTACATTATACCCTAGGTTTATCTATCCGTCTATAATTTTATTCTCTCTTACACTATTTTTATGTCACATCAGCAACATAATTCCCTTCTGCGAACTGCATATTTTCACACGAAATGTGTTTTTTATTGTATAGGTTTCCGAAGGAATTTCCTATACAATAAAGAAACGCCAGGCAACAGCCCTCAAGCTGCGCCTGACATTTTCTAATGTATGTGCAGGGATTAAACCAAAAAGGCAAAACCGTTATCTGCTCCGTATGTATCAAAGCATCCTTCCACTATTCTGCAGTTTCTGTACTCTCTTTTGTTTTGTCCTCTGCATCCTTGTCCACCTGCGTTTCTACAGGCTCCTCTGTTTCTACTTCCGGCTGTTTAATGGTATACTGATCTGCATCGGTCAGTGTCACCTTTTTCCATTCCTTTTCATCTACGGTGAGCTTTGTATCTTTTTCCCAGTCCTCTATTAAATCATTATAAGCCTCCTGCTTACGCTCATTTACAATGCTTAATTTCTCCTGGTCTGTTGCCCCTCTGTCCAGTACACTGTCCATACGCACAACATAGTAGCCGTTTTCGCCTTCTACAACCTCACCGCAAAGCTCGCCGTCCTTCAGATTTTTTACTGCTTCCTTCACTTTCTCGTCCACAAGAGTATCGTCTTTTCCAAAGGTGGTGTCCAAAACGCTGAGATTCTCATCGACTTCCTTTGCCAGGGCGTCCATATCAGCCGCTCCTGTATCTTCTGCTGCCTTTACTTTATCCAGAACAGCCTGTGCCTGATTTTTCTTTGCCTTCTTCTCTTCATCAGTCAGCGGTGTGGTCGTTCCGTCTTCGTTCTGCTTATCACCTGTATCTACTCTGCAGTAAGTAATTTTACTCTGTGCAGCTTCAGAATCCTCCACATTGGTATCCACATCTGCTGTCATTGGGGCATACATTTTATTCTGATAAGTGTAAAGTTCCAGAAGCATTTCTACGTCCGCCTGTGTCACAGCAAGCTTTTCCAGAATTGCTTTGTCATTTGCCTCTGTAAATGCCTTTGCTGCTTCCTCAATACTTTTTTTCTCTTCTTCGGAAACTGTCACATCATAATCCTTTGCATGCTGCTTTAAAAGCACCATAGTTTTTAACTGGTCTGTTACACTTTCCTTGGTAGTATCTGCATAGGTTTTGCCGTTTCCTGCGTCCTGCTCCCACATACCAGCAGTGCTTCCTCCCATCATGGCATAATAAGATGCCATCTGTGCCTGATTCATACGAAGCATCAGATTTCCGGTTCCTATGGTTATTGTTTCCTCCCCTCCTGTAATCAGTGGTTTGGTTCCATCTATTTTGTCACTGCCGCAGCCTGCCAGCATGGACAATCCCATGGTTCCTGCCAGCACTGCACATGCAAGCTTTTTCGCTAGTTTCTTCATATGTTCCTCCCTGTCTGCAATGTCTTTTATCATTATAGACGCTTTTTCCTGAAGGGGCAAGAAAATTTTCACGGGAAAATGTGAAATTACTTTGCTTCCTCTATGACAGTCTGGAAATCCTGCAAAATCTTCCCCAAAAGCTCCAGTACGTCCAGAATTTCCTTTGGTCTGCGTCCTTTTAGGGATACCAGGAAGTACGGAGTTTCCTCCAGTTTCATTTTCAGATTGTTTTTATATTTGTCCAGAATGGCCGGGAAACCTGCGGGATTTACCTTTGCCCTTTCAAACATGGATATTTTCACTTCTTTTCCGTTCTGTTTGATTTCCTGAATATAAGCCTTATGCGCCAACGCCTTGAGATTTGCAATGGTCAGAAGATTCTGCACAGTCTTCGGCGGCTCTCCGAAACGGTCTAAAAGCTCTTCCAGCATATCCTCATACTCTTCCTGAGATTCGATTCCTGCAATCCGCTTATAAATATCCAGCTTCTGATATTCATTTGGAATATAAGAGGGCGGAATGTAGGCGTTTACCTCTAAATCAATGGCAGTTTCAAAGCTCTCCTGCTTCTTCAGTCCCTTTTCCTCCCGCACAGCCTCTTCCAGCATTTTACAATACAAATCATATCCTACTGCCTGCATATGTCCATGCTGCTCTGCACCAAGAAGATTTCCTGCTCCGCGGATTTCCAAATCCCGCATAGCAATTTTAAAACCACTTCCCAAATCTGTAAATTCACGGATAGCATGAAGACGCTTTTCCGCAACCTCTTTCAGCATTTTGTTTTTCCGGTACATGAGAAAAGCATAAGCAGTCTTGTTGGAACGTCCGACTCTTCCCCGAAGCTGATAAAGCTGGGATAAGCCCATCTGGTCTGCATCGTGAATAATCATGGTATTGGCATTGGAAATATCCAAACCGGTTTCTATGATGGTGGTGGAAACCAACACATCAATTTCCCCGTTAATGAAACCATACATAATTTTTTCCAACTGATGCTCATGCATCTGTCCATGGGCAAAAGCTACATTTGCCTCTGGCACCAGCTTGGCTACCCTATTTGTAATCTCATCTATATCATTGACGCGATTGTATACATAATACACCTGACCGCCCCGCGCCATTTCTCTGCTGATAGCTTCCCGCACCATTTCTTCGTTGTATTCCATGACAAAAGTCTGTATGGGCATACGATCCATGGGGGCTTCCTCCAGCACACTCATATCACGGATACCGATAAGACTCATATGAAGGGTTCTGGGAATCGGCGTGGCAGTCAGAGTAAGTACATCAACATTTTCCTTCATTTTCTTGATTTTCTCTTTATGAGTTACCCCAAACCGCTGCTCCTCATCAATGATCAAAAGCCCCAAATCCTTGAATTTAATATCATCGGAAAGCACTCTGTGGGTTCCGATTAAAATATCCACAAGACCTTTCTGCAGGTCTGCAATAGTCTTTTTCTGCTGCGCCGGAGTTTTGAACCTGCAAAGCAAATCCACCCGCACAGGAAAATCTTTCATACGCTGAACAAAGGTATTGTAATGCTGCTGTGCCAGAATCGTGGTTGGCACCAGATACACCACCTGCTTGCCCTCCTGCACAGCTTTAAAGGCAATGCGGATTGCTACCTCTGTCTTACCATATCCCACGTCCCCGCAAATCAGGCGGTCCATAATCTTCGGACTTTCCATATCCTTTTTGGCTGCTTCTATGGCAAGAAGCTGGTCTTCTGTTTCCTCGTAAGGAAACATTTCCTCAAATTCCTTCTGCCAGACTGTGTCCGGCTCATACTGAAATCCTGACTGCGCCTGTCTTGCAGCATAAAGCTTTACCAGGTCTTTGGCAATATTTTTTACTGCGCCCCGCACCTTTGTCTTGGTCTTCTTCCATTCCTGACCGCCCAGACGGTTCAGCTTCGGAACCTTTGCGTCTGCACCTGCATATTTTTGCAGTACGTCTAACTGGTTCGGCAGAATATACAGGGTCGTATCCCCGGCATAGTCGATTTTGATATAATCCTTTGTCACCCGGTCTACAGTAATCTTTTCAATTCCCTTATATATGCCCAGACCGTGATTTTCATGCACCACATAATCACCAATGCTCAATTCTGAAAAATTCTGTATTTTCTTTCCGCTGTACTCTGCTTTTTTCCGCCGCTTCCTTCTTCGCCTCACCGAAAATATCAGACTCTGTAATCATGACAAATTTTACAAGAGGATACTCAAAGCCCCGGCGCATACGTCCAAAGGCGGTCATAATCTCTCCCGGTGCAAGAACGCGGTTCATATCCTCTGTATAAAAACTGTTCAGCCCTTCTTCTCTTAAATCCTCCGCCAGTCGGGCTGCCCTTGTGCGGGATCCGGATAAAAGCAGCACCTGATAGCCGTTTTTGCGATACTGCTTCAAATCCTTTACCAAAAGTTCAAAGCTGTTGTTATAAGGGCTGACAGACTGGGCAGAAATGTGGAACTGATCTTTGATGTCCCAATCCCCCTTCTGCTGCTCAATAGTGCAGAGAGATACACATTTTTTCTTATTTAATTTGGAAACCGCCTGCTTACAGCTAATGAGAAGGTCTGTCTGTCCGGGCAGAAGATAGCCTTTTTCCAGCCTGTGCTTCATGCTCTCCTGAAATTCTGCTTCTACTGCAGTCCCCTGCTCCACAAGACGGTTTGTTTCGTCCAGAATTACCAGGGTTTCCTCTGTCTGGAAATAATCGGTAAAGGTTACGGCATCTTTATAAAAATACCGTAAAAAATGCTCTGCCACAGAAAAATCTTCAAATTCCTTCAGGCAGTCCACAGCCTCTTCCACACTCTGTTTCAATCTGGCGCCTTCTTCTGTCAAAAAATCCTCCCGGAATTTTTTTACTGTAAGATTTTTCTCTTTTTCTATTTTTTCCAGACCTTTTTTCAAAACCTCCGGACTTAACACGATTTCTGAGGCAGGATAAATGGTGATTTCGTCCAGATTTTCTATAGAACGCTGGCTCTCTGCATCAAAGCTGCGGATTGAATCAATTTCATCGCCCCACAGTTCTATACGCACCGGATTTTCCTCTGTGAGAGGAAAAATATCAATAATTCCACCCCGGAAACAAAACTGTCCCGGAAGCTCTGCCTGGGCACATCGCTCATACCCCATGCCCAGCAGCTTTTTCTTTAATTTTTCCATATCAAGAGGACTGTCCCCGCCAAAGTGCAACGTATGCTCCTCCAGTACGTAAAGGGGAAGCAGATAATCCATACACCCGCCCATACTGGTAATCACTGTCACGCCTTTTTTCTGTAAAAGAGCGGCAATAACCTTCATTCGCTCTCTGGTCAGGAGATTCCCGTGAATATCCGCCTGAAAGAAAATCAAATCCTTTGTTGGATACAAATATACGTCCCTGTCATAAAGACGGTAATCTTCATATAATTCCTTTGCCTTTAAATCATTCTCAGCAACAATCAAACAGTTTTTCCCACACGCTTTGCCGTCTTTTCGCAAACCTTCTAAAAGCCCATATATCATATGGGCTTTCTGAGATTCCACACAGCCCGAAAGCTGGAGGATACCTTTATGTTTGGGGAGCCGGTCTTTCAACTCCCCGTATTCGCTGAGTTTTTCCAAGGGCTGCATGAATACCTGCATTTTGCCTACTCCTGTGTTTTCTTCTTTTTGCCTGCACCATTATAATGATTCATGGCAGCGTCAATACCCTTTTCCAGAATCATTTCCACAGCGTCTGCTGCCTGCTTAATGGCAATATCTACAACTTCTCTGTCTTCTGCTGAAAATCTTCCCAGCACATAATCAGCCAAATCCCAACCCTGGGGCTTGGCGCCTACGCCTACCTTAATCCGGTAAAAATTCTGTGTACCCAGACGGGTAATCATGCTCTTTATTCCATTATGTCCGCCCGCACTTCCCTTTTTCCGAATCCGAAGCTGTCCCGGTTCCAAATCGATGTCATCGTAAATAACAATCAGCTCTGATTCCGGATCTAATTTATAGTAATTCACAAATTCCGCAATGCAATCTCCGCTTAAATTCATGTAGGTCAGAGGTTTCACTGCAAGCACCTTTTCGCCTGCAATCATACCCTTGCCATACATTCCTTTATGGGCAATGCCGCCCTGGGGAATCCTGTGACGGTCAATCAGCTCGTCAATGGTGTCAAATCCCATATTATGACGGGTTTTTTCATATTGTCTGCCTGGATTTCCAAGCCCTGCTATTAAAAACATATGATACTCCTTAGTTAAAATATACCAGTTCCTGCTCCAGAGACTCTACTTCTTCTACGGACAAAGCATTCAGAACCGGACCTTCCTTGTGATAGGATTCCACATATTCATAGTCCACAACTGCGATGACCTTTACCCATTTTCCGGTTTTCAGATGCTTTGCCTCCGGGCTTTTGCAGACATAGCCAATAAAGCTGGTGTCATCTGCACAGCAGGTCATTGCCATTCTTCCCGGTACAAACACATTCTTTGCAAATTCTCTGGATTTTAATACCATTCCGGTAAAAGATACGGTTTTTCCCTCATAAGTTTCCGGGTGATCCATGGCGTCTACAAACCAGATGCCATAGTCCTCATCCATAATTTCAATCACATCTGCGTCCACATCAAAGGGCATTTTTTCTGCAAAAATATCTTCGATTTCGCCTTCCTCGTCCTCAAAAATAATCTCTGCGCCCTGATTTACCACCTTCACGCTTCTTCTAAAGGAAGCCAGCGGCATGTCCATGGAAGCGCGGTTAAACAGCACCATATCTGCGTTTCGCACCATTTCCACAAACAGGGATTTCATGTTGTTCATGTATACCTGGAAAGTACTGGCATCAACGGTAACAATGTGCTGCACAATGCCCCAGTCCTTTGGAAGCTGCATTTCTTCAAACTTGCTTACCTGCCACATACCATTGTATTCAATAATCACGCGCTCCGGGCTGTAAAAGGCATCGTATGCCACCAATCTCTCCGGTGTCAGCTCTTCAAGGCTGTTTAAAACCTCTACAGAGGTTCTGCTCTTTTTAAGCTGCTTTTCATCAAATTCCACTTCTCCCTCTTCACAGAGAATCAGAAGAGTAGGGCCGTCTATCTGAAAATAGTCCTGAGCTATGGTAAAATCCAGAAATGTGGACTTACCGCTTTCCAGGAAACCTGCCATAAAATATATGGGAACTCTGATTTCGTCTTCCATTTTCCTGTCCTTTCTTAAATTCCGAATAATTCTGCCAGTTTTGTTTCATCAATTTTAGAGCCGATGACACACAGTCTTCCTGTATAATCCGGGGAACCTGTACGAATATCTGCCTCGCCCGGAACCATGTCAAAGTAAATCCATTCTCCGTTTTCACTGGAAACCATTCCCTTTGCACGCAGAATCATACCATAGGACTCATCTGTGGAAAGCGTATTCAGAATCTGCTCGATTTCTTCACGGCTGAAAGATTTCACAGTTTCTCTGCCCCAGCTTGTGAACACCTCATCTGCGTGGTGATGACCATGGTGGTGGTCATGGCCGCAACCGCATTCTTCATGGTCATGGTGATGATGATGCTCGTGGTCATGGCCGCAGCCACACTCCTCATGGTCGTGGTGATGATGATGCTCATGCTCGTGGTCATGGTGATGATGGTCGTGGTGGTGTCCGCCGCATACCGGGCAGGTTTCCTCTTCCATCAGTTCTTTTTCCAGAGAACGGTTATTTTCCATGATATCCAGAATCTTCGCACCGGAAAGCTGCTCAACAGGTGTTGTAATCACTGCCGCTGTCTGATTCAGAGAACGGATTAATTCAACGGCTGCCTGCACCTTGTCATCAGTTGCCTTTGGTGTGTCTGTACGGCTTAAAATCACTGTGCCTGCGTATTCAATCTGATTGCTGAAGAACTCACCAAAGTTTTTCATATACATTTTGCACTTTGTCACGTCTACAACTGTAGTGAAGCTGTTAAGTTTTATGTCAACTTCTCCTTCTACCTTTTGTACTGCCTTGATTACATCAGAAAGCTTACCTACACCTGAAGGTTCAATAATAATTCTGTCCGGGCTATATTTCTGAATGACTTCCTTTAACGCCTCGCCAAAATCTCCCACCAGAGAACAACAAATACAACCAGAGTTCATTTCGCGGATCTCAATTCCCGCCTCTTTTAAAAATCCACCGTCAATGCCGATTTCTCCAAATTCATTTTCAATCAGCACCACCTGTTCTCCTTTGTATGCTTCAGTGAGTAGCTTTTTGATTAAAGTGGTCTTTCCTGCTCCGAGAAAACCGGAAAAAATATCAATTTTTGTCATGTTACATTTCTCCCTTCTGTTCTTTCTATAAAATAATAACTTACGGATAAAACATTGCAAAAGGGGACGAAAATCCATTTCCGCCCCTTAATCCCAATATAAAAACCTCTCGTTGGTCAGTATAACACATTTTATATAGAAAAGAAATCCTCAAAAAGCTCTATTTTACAGACTCTTTTCACACTTCCTATCATTTTTACGTTCCAGTTTTCATCAATCTGTGTCCACAGCTTTCCTCCCGGTGTATGCACCATAACGTCAGAACTGATAAGCCCCTGCTTCAGCGCCGCCCCTGCTGCCGCACAACTACAGGTGGCCGAGGAAAGTGTATACCCTACGCCGCGCTCAAAAATTTCTATCTGAATATTATTTTTATCAAGAACCTTCACAATCTGAGTATTAATTCTTTCCGGGAAATAATCTGCACCCTCGGAATACTTTCCGATACGGCACACTTTTTCTCTGGAAATTTCATCGGTAATAATCACACAATGAGGATTTCCAATAGACGCACAGGTACAGTCATATTCTTCCCCGCCAAAGTTAAAATATTCATGGACTGCCTCCCTTTCCGGACCTGTAAGCCCTAATTTGCGGCTGTTAAAGGAAAGCTGTCCCATGGACATCTGAATTCTGCTGCCATCCCGATTCAAATAGCGCAGTTCTACCTCTCCGCTTTTGGTATACAGAAAAAACTTCTCCTTCTGCACAACGCCTGTAATCTTTAAATAATGAGCAAAAATACGAATGGCATTGCCGCCCTGCTCCGCCTCTGAGCCATCTGCATTATAGACCTTGACATACATCTTTTCTCCGTCCATATACGGTCCTGCTACAATTCCATCTGCACCGATTCCAAAATTACGGTCACAGATTTTTCTGATTTTTTCTGTATTTAATTCCTCTGTATTTTTCTGACAGTCAAATACCAGATAATCATTTCCCAGACTGTGATATTTATAAAATTCCATATAATCCTTTCCTCCAATTTGAGATAACTTTCACATTCCAAAACACCAAATTTTTTTCTCTTATTATCAGTATATTTTCTATATTACTTTTAGTGTATCAGACACTTTTATGTTATAATATCCATATAGTGTCATAAACATTGCAAATAATGCTGTTTTCAGGAGGAACATATGAATACCTACGAAAAATCCGGCTATCTCAAAGAAGATTTTCAATATTTTCATCTGCATACCCGAAAAATGCAGGAATTTCAATACCATTATCATGATTTTCATAAGGTGCTTTTGTTTTTGCAGGGAGATGTTTCCTATCATATAGAAGGAAGAGTTTTTCATCTGTTTCCGGGAGATGTGGTGCTGATTCCTGCCGGAGAAATTCATAAGCCGGTTCTAAACAGCGCCCAGATTTATGAGCGGATTATTTTATACCTTTCCCCTGATTTCCTGACTGCTGCCGGAAATAAAGATACAGACCTGAATCACTGTTTCCTTCAGGCAAAAAAACATCAGAACAATGTTATGCGGCTTCTATCCACTTTTCAAAAGAATCTGTCTCATCTCTGTTCCTGCCTGGAAGAAGAGCTGAAAGCCCCCTCCCTTTTTGCCGGAACTCTCCGCCCTAAATATCTGGTAGGAGAGTTTATGATTCTGCTGAACCGAGCCACTCTGAATCATTGCAGTGTTTATCCGGAAAATACCTTTAAAAATGAAAAAATCACACAGATTTTAAACTACATCAACAACAATCTGGCTGCATCTTTGTCTATTGACACGCTATCCTCCCGTTTTTTTATCAGCCGCTATCATCTGATGCACAGTTTTAAAGACGCCACCGGATATACTATCGGAAGCTATATTACAACCAAACGACTACTCTACGCCCGTGCCTTGATTCGTGGCGGCGCTTCTGTCACAGACGCCTGTTACGCCAGCGGATTCCAAAATTATTCTACTTTTTCCCGTGCTTACAAAAAACAGTTTCAGACAAGCGCGAAAAAAGACCGTTGAACCATACCTCTATTACATTATATAGAAGGAATTTTTCATTTCTGAAAGGAGTATCTATGAAATATTTAGCAAAAGAACACCACATTTTTTCCATGTCCCCGGAGAACAAGCCGGCTTTGTATGTGAATAATCAGGAAATCTTTCAGCTCCAGACCCTGGACTGCTTTTGCGGCCGTCTGAAAAAAGATGGCATTTGCCCTCCGGAGGCTTTAAACCAGCCTTGTAATCCTGCCACAGGTCCTGTATATATCAATGGGGCTATGCCCGGAGATACGCTGAAAATTGAGATTTTAAAAATAGATGTGGAAAAGCAGGGAATTACGGAAATTGATACAGATTTCGGTGTTCTGCCCCATCTGGTAAAAAATAGCCTTGCAAAAACACTTCCTATACAGGAAAACAAAATCCTTTTTCACAGGGATTCCCGCTCTGATTTACAATTTGATTTGCAGCCAATGATTGGAGTGATTGGCGTTTCACCAAGGGAGGGCAGTATCCCAACAGACACCCCTGATATCCACGGCGGAAATCTGGACTGCACACAAATTCGGGAAGGTTCCTGTCTGTACCTCCCGGTACAGGTTCCCGGCGCCCTGCTGGCTCTGGGTGACTTGCATGCCTGTATGGGTGACGGGGAAATCGGGGGCTGCGGTGCAGAAATTGCAGGTGAGGTTACACTGCGGGTTTCTGTGATTTCCGGACAACAGAAACCTTATCCTATTGTGGAAACAGAGGAGAAATTAATCATCTTGGCGTCCTGAAAGACCCTGGACGAAGCGTGTGAAGCTGCTGCGGAAGCATTCTGTGATTTTCTTGTCAGCGAAATGGAGTTTACGTCTGAAGATGCTGTTATGCTGCTTTCGCTTGTGGGGAATCTTTTTGTGTGCCAGGCGGTAAATCCACAGAAGACTGTGGGGGTGTGGGTTTGGAAAAAGATTATTTTTTTCCAAACAACAAAAAAACTTCTATAAACATCACCTGTTTATAGAAGTTTTTCATATATATCTTCAAAACCGCATACACAAAACCAAACCATTTCCAACTTACCGTTTTATGGAGTCTTCGGCTTCTTCCGTTCCGAAGCGGTCATTCCTAAATGCTCCGCATTTACTCATGTCCTTTGCTTCGCAAATGACTCCGGTGCCACTTCCACGTTTCGGAATGTAAACATTCCTCTCCGTTCCAGTTTCACCTTCGCCGCTTTCTCCACTATCAGGTCAAGCCCTCGACCGATTAGTAACAGTCAGCTCCATACATTGCTGTACTTCCACCTCTGTCCTATCTACCTCGTCGTCTTCAAGGGGTCTTACTTCTTTCGAATGGGATATCTCATCTTGAGGGGGGCTTCACGCTTAGATGCCTTCAGCGTTTATCCCTTCCAGACTTGGCTACCCGGCCATGCTCTTGGCAGAACAACCGGTACACCAGCGGTCCGTCCACCCCGGTCCTCTCGTACTAAGGGCAGCTCCTCTCAAATATCCTACGCCCACGCCGGATAGGGACCGAACTGTCTCACGACGTTCTGAACCCAGCTCGCGTACCGCTTTAATGGGCGAACAGCCCAACCCTTGGGACCTACTACAGCCCCAGGATGCGATGAGCCGACATCGAGGTGCCAAACCACTCCGTCGATGTGAACTCTTGGGAGTGATAAGCCTGTTATCCCCAGGGTAGCTTTTATCCGTTGAGCGATGGCATTCCCACTTAATACCACCGGATCACTAAGCCCTACTTTCGTACCTGCTCCACCCGTCGGTGTCGCAGTCAAGCTCCCTTCTGCCTTTGCACTCTTCGAATGGTTTCCGACCATTCTGAGGGAACCTTTGGGCGCCTCCGATACCCTTTCGGAGGCGACCGCCCCAGTCAAACTCCCCGCCTGGCATTGTCCCACCGCCGGTTCACGGCGGCTGGTTAGAAACCCAATACTGCAAGGGTGGTATCCCAACAGCGGCTCCCACACAACTGGCGTTATGTGTTCTCAGCCTCCCACCTATCCTGTACATGCAATACCGAGTCCCAGTACCAAACTGGAGTAAAGCTCCATGGGGTCTTTCCGTCCTGGCGCAGGTAACCAGCATCTTCACTGGTATTTCAATTTCACCGGATGCATTGTTGAGACAGCGCTCAAATCATTACGCCTTTCGTGCGGGTCGGAACTTACCCGACAAGGAATTTCGCTACCTTAGGACCGTTATAGTTACGGCCGCCGTTTACTGGGGCTTAAATTCAAAGCTTCGCTTGCGCTAACCTCTCCTCTTAACCTTCCAGCACCGGGCAGGCGTCAGCCCATATACCTCACCTTTCGGTTTTGCATAGACCTGTGTTTTTGCTAAACAGTTGCTTGAGCCTATTCTCTGCGGCCACATCTCTGTGGCACCCTTCTCCGAAGTTACGGGGTCATTTTGCCGAGTTCTTAACAATGCTTCTTCCGCCGGCCTTAGGATTCTCTCCTCATCCACCTGTGTCGGTTTACGGTACGGGTACGATATAAACAATAGCGGCTTTTCTCGACGCATGGCTCACACACTTCCTACTTCTTTCGGTCCGCTTCACGTCTTCAGATTGCCACACGGTTTTTCCTATGTGACTCCTACCCGCTTGCCCGGGCTTCCATTCCGGGTTGTGCTTTCCACACGTGTCCCCACAGTTCTGTCATATCGTAGTACAGGAATCTCAACCTGTTGTCCATCGGCTACGTCTTTCGACTCGCCTTAGGCCCGACTTACCCAGGGCAGATCAGCTTTACCCTGGAAACCTTAGATATTCGGCCTAGAGGATTCCCACTCTATCTCGCTTATTTCCGGCATTCTCTCTTCCATAAAGTCCACAGCTCCTTCCGGTACTGCTTCTTCCCTATGCAATGCTCCTCTACCAATCCTTTTCAGGATTCCTCAGCTTCGGTGTCGTGTTTCAGCCCCGGACATTTCGGCGCAGGACCTCTCGACCAGTGAGCTATTACGCACTCTTTGAATGTATGGCTGCTTCTGAGCCAACATCCTGGTTGTCTTTGAAATCCCACATCCTTTTCCACTTAACACGTACTTTGGGACCTTAGCTGGAGGTCTGGGCTCTTTCCCTTTCGACTATCCAACTTATCTCGTATAGTCTGACTCCCGGCAATCAGTTTCATGGCATTCGGAGTTTGATATTCTTCGGTAGGCTTTGACGCCCCCTAGGAAATTCAGTGCTCTACCTCCATAAACCTTTGCCGAGGCTAGCCCTAAAGCTATTTCGAGGAGAACCAGCTATCTCCGGGTTCGATTGGAATTTCTCCCCTATCCACACTCATCGCCACCCTTTTCAACGGATGTGCGTTCGGTCCTCCATTGCCTTTTACGGCAGCTT
>NZ_CP030280.1:3177500-3297975 GCF_003287895.1 Blautia argi
TATCTCTGTCTGCCATACCCTGAATGAAACTGCTGGTGGTTCCCTCATCATAATCTGTTGTAAACGAAGTGGTCAGCCACAATCCAAAAGACCAGGCCGGAGGAAGTGCCGGTTTACCGGTTAAATCTGTGTATTTTTCGATAGTTCCTTTTGGCGTACCGCCATTAATCACATAGTAGTCCAGACGTTCTCCTTCTACAGAAAACTGAATCCTTTCCACTTTCTCGCTGGCAATTTCGTAAGAGGCATCCCCCTCATTATCCAAAAGCACACCATATCCTTTATTTGTAATATAGAAAGGAATATTCTTATATGAAATTTCACTGGCTGTTCCCCCATCTTCATTCCACATTTCAACGGTTTGTCCATTTTTTACAAACGGAGTAAAACGCTCTCCCAGCCCATAAATATATTCATCTACATCAATCGCCAATGCCTCTGCTGTATAGGATTTTTCTGTCTTATTATTTACAATATAAGCCATATTTCGAAATCCTGTATTTGTAAGTTCCCGTTCTCCATCCATGAAACGGATTCCCCAGGAATTTGGTTTCTTATCAATTACAGCTTTCGTTTTTCCTGTCTGGTAAACAAGGAATTCTTCTGTTTCCTCTATCGTCACTTCCGGCAATGTTTCTTTCACCTCAGCAAAAGGACCTTTATAAGCCGTTCCCTCAAAGTGTTTCACAGACACCTTGATCACATCTTCCATAGGGCTAGAGAGACGAATAGTCAGCAGTCCCAGATTCAGGCAATCTCCTCTATTAGAAATATGTTTTCCCGGCGCATAGACCACCAGGTCGTTCCCCTCTCTTCTATAAGAAGAATATTCCACTGCATAAAGAGGTGTCATTTCTTTTTTTATGCACCAGTAACCATCTGTAAATTTCATAAATCTTTTCTCCTTTCTGTCAGCCTTTCACGGAACCTGCGGCCACACCACCTACAATATACTTCTGTCCAAGCACAAATACAACCAGCACCGGAAGCAAAGTCAGCATAATATCTGCTGCCACCAGATTCCAGGAATTCTCAAATGCACCAAAGAAATTATATACCGCCAGTGTCATAGGCCACTGTTTTGAGTTATTCAGATAATATAATGGCATTGTAAAGTCATTCCAAACTGCCATGAAATCAAGCACAAACAAAGTAGAAATAATCGGCTTTAATAATGGTGCAATCACCTTGATAAATAATTGTACTGGTGTACAGCCGTCAAGGACTGCCGCTTCGTCAATTTCTCTTGGGATTGTACTCACAAACCCGTATGCCAAAAATAAACTAAGCGGAATATTGATTGCCGCATACAATAAAATGATTCCGATTCTTGTATTCACAAGATGAAACGCCTGCATAACCTTCATCAATGCCACATTATTAACCGGCATGGCAATACCGGAAATAATGAAATAATACAAAAACTTATTGATACCTTTCTGGTTTCTTGAAATAACAAAGGATGCTGCCGAAACCAGGATTACGATAATAACAACGCTGCATGTCGCATACAAAAGTCCATTGAAAAAAGAAGAAATCAGCTTGCCTTGCTCGATAACCGTAGCATAATTTTCAAATACCCATTCCGTAGGAAGAGAAAGCGTCATCCTATTTGCTTCCGCAGAGGTTTTAAAGGAATTCAAAAACAAAACCACAAGCGGTATAATTACAATCAGGCTTATAAACGCAGCCACAACATTTCCTATAACACGGCCGATAATTTTACCCGTTCTGCCCATTATGCTTCAACCTCCTTATTTTCCATAGATTTAATAATAAAATATAAAAGTGCCAGCATCAGGAAAAACAGCACACTGGACAGCGTTGTACCCATAGCCAGATTTCCTTTTGAAAACTCTTTGTAAACCGCAGTGTTGATAACACCTGTTGCATTTCCCGGCCCGCCATTTGTCAAAGAATAAATCATATCAAATACACGAAGTCCATATGTAACATTTAAAACCGTTACATTTACCAGAACTGGTTTTAGCAATGGCAGTGTAATACATCTGAATTTCTGAAAAAAGCTTGCCCCATCAATGCTTGCAGCTTCATAATATTCCGGTGCTATAGAAAGCAATCCCGCTATCACAACAACCATGATATAACCCATACCTTTCCAGGTATCTACCGTCATGACTGTCGGAAATACTAAGTTCAAATCCGTAAGCCAGTTTTTTGCCAGTGCATCTAATCCGATACTCCTTAAAAAGTTGTTTAAAAACCCTGTAGTTGGATGCAGCATACTCTTAAATACCAAACCAACCACCAGATAAGACATAACCTGAGGTGAAAAAATAATCATTCTCTGGAAATTCTTACATTTAATAAATTTCTGTGTCAAAAGCAATGCCAGTGCAAGACCAACCACTGTTTTTGCCGCTGTAGTTACAATTGTGAACACCACGGTATTAAAAATATATTTTCCGTATTCTGAATTGCCCTCAAAAATCTGTTTATAATTGGTAAGACCCACAAAATTTATTTCATCCGTGAAGTTATTCCAATCCGTAAAAGAATATCCAATACCTAAAACCCCGGGCAAAAAACACAGAAGAAAATAGACAAGAGCGGCTCCCGCTGCAAAATACCACGGATACAATTTTTTTCTGTTCATATACAACCTCCTGAATCTCTATAAAGCCTCTGAGCCTTTGAAGAAAAGAAGGTGCCTAAAAGCACTCCCGCCTCAGACACCTCTCCTTTCACTGTTTACCTTCCATCTTTATTTTACCCACCCTGGGTCTTTCTGCAATTCAGCCTGCTCTGTACGGCGGTCCATAATGGTCTTTAATACATCTTCCGGTGTAGAAGCTCCTGTGTACATTGCCTCCAAGTCTTTTCCTACATCCATCCACTGGCTGTCAATATAGTTTACAGAAGTCTGTACAACATTTGCTTTTTCCAGAGAATCAATTAAAGCCTGGTCTTCCTCTGAATACTTACTTTCAATCTCCGGCCAGCAAAGTGCACTTAAATCCGTCTGTCCATCCAGACGTTTCTGAAGGTTTTCAGGTCTTGCAAGAAATTCAAAGAACTGTTTTGCTTCTTCTACATGTTCACTTTCTTTGTTAATGAAATACGCATTGCTTGCAGGGTTTACACCAATCGCTGTATTATCTCCCCACGGCATAACAAATGCACCCATTTTTTCTGTCGCCTTAAATTCAGGAAAATCTGCTTCAATCTGTCCTCTGAATCCAAGTTCGTTGATAACCATTGCACATTTTTCTGTTGCCATTGCTTCTTTCGCATTTTCCATTGCATTGCTCAGATAATCATCTCCGAAATATCCTGCTTCTGCACATTCTTTAAGCTGTTTAATAATAGTAAGAAGATGAGGGATTTCATCCAGATCCACTTCGTTGGCATTTAATTTATCATAGATTTCAGGATCATCTGCCAGCCACAATCCGCCTGTTTCAAACAGAGGAAGCACCTGATGCCATCCATTTGTTGTCGCTTCATAGATTGGTGTAATACCTGCATCTAAAATCGTCTGGCATACATCTTTAAATTCATCATAGTTCGTAGGAACTTCAAGATTTAATTCTTCAAAAATATCTTTGTTATACAGGTAAAAATACATTTTCGCACCCGGGAAGGTAATACCATAAGTCTTATCATCTACACTGACTGCGGAACGGGCACTTTCTTCCATTCTGTCTACCCACTCCTGATCTGACAGATCCACACAATACTGATCCACATGCAAACTGGATGCCAGATTAATTGGTGTATCTGCACAGATAATATCCGGTGCTTCCCCTGAGTCTAATTTCACCTTAATCAAATCTCTCCACTGGGCATCTGGTGAAATCTGGAAATCAATCTTGATTCCTGTCTCTTTTTCAAATTCTTTCGCCAAATCCTGCACAGTACCAGTTGTTGGAAGACCGCTCTGATGACTTCCGAATGTTAAGGTAACCGTCTTTTTTCCGTCTGACCCTTCCTCACTTTTCCCATCCGATCCACATGCTGCCAAAGAACCTGCCGCCATAACCGCTGCAAGAGATAAACCTAACATTTTCGCTATATTCTTTTTCATGATTTCGCTCCTATTCATTTATTTTTTAGAAATTACGTCTATATTTTATCGATAAAACACGTTTCCTTTGGTGTAGATACATAATAGCACAACACCAGCTATCACAAAATAGACAAAACAGAACTCTGATTTGCATTTTTTTGAACCATCCTATATAATTTATTTTTGAAAAAGGAGGAAAGAAAATGGCAAAATCACCAAAACGATATTCTCAAAAAATGTATTTATTTAGCATTTATGGACTTTTTATTCTGACTCTTCTTTGTATTTTTTTCACGTTTACTTATACGCACTACAAAAATAATACCATAGCAGAGGCAAAAAAAGACTCCGAAAACCTGTGTGTTTCACTCTCAAATGCCGTTACCACACAGTTAGATAACATGTCCACCATCTCCATGAATATTGTTTATTCCAATGCCATTAAAAATAACTTCAAGGAATTTTCTTACATGTACCGGCAGACAGGAACAAACCCAGAAGCCCTGATAGCTTCCCGGGAAAAGGTTACGGCCATCAACGAAATCGTCACAGCCATTATAGGCGCCTACCAGTCTGCTTCAGAAATCAAACTCTATACCATGGATGGCTCCTGCGTGGAAGCAGGATATTGGATGAGAACTTCCAATGTCAATCTTGAATCCATAGAGTGGTACGAGGAAGTAATGAATCTAAACGGGCATAAATATTTTACTGAACCATCCTATCACCAGGATCTCCCCAGCACAGAAGGCAGCAGCAACCCCAAATTCATTTCTCTTGTCAGAATGTTTTTGGACAGTGCCGGAAAGCCAGAAGGTATCGTAGAAGTTGTTCAGGATTGCAACACTATTTTTTCTCTTGCTTCACAGATTGAACAATCCAACCCTGGAACCACTGTGACGATTTACAATTCAAGGAAAGAAATGGTCTATCCATACACAACACCAAGAGAAGAAGATTATTATTCCGAAATTCAGCACTCTGGTTTAAAACCAAATAACGGAGAGCTAATTACTACAGGCAATAACAACTCCGTATTACTCACATACGAATCTCTAAGCGAATATGGCTGGACTGTAATTGTAACAAAGGAACAAGAGGCTGTTTATCTGCCCCTTCACAATTATCGCAATATGGTTTTTCTCATCGGAGGCGTTTCTATCATACTTACAATGTTAATTTGCTTTTTCATCTCACAGAGGCTTACAAAACCTCTGGAAAAACTCACAAAAGCAACAGGAAAAATAACCATCAACAGAGTTTTATCTGAGGAAAAAGTAAACCTTACTTCTGCTGACAGCAACATCAGGGAACTTTCTATTCTATGCGACTCTATACGCAACATGTACGAAAAGCTTCGCTCCACTTCACAGGAAGTTCTACTGTCCCGTTCAGAGGAAA
Organism: Blautia argi; assembly: GCF_003287895.1. NCBI lineage: Bacteria > Bacillati > Bacillota > Clostridia > Lachnospirales > Lachnospiraceae > Blautia > Blautia argi. Next base: position 3,182,932 of record NZ_CP030280.1, read on the forward strand.
CAAGGGCAAAACTCCAGGCTACGCAATCCTTGATTAACCCTCATTTTCTTTATAACAGTCTTACGAATATCAGCATCATGGCTGAAGAAGAAATGAACGAAGATATTGTGAAAATCTGCGGCGCTCTATGTGATTACTTCCGCTATATTACATCCGGACAGGAAATGATTGTACCTCTGGAAGAGGAAATTTTTTATACAGAACGCTATCTAAAATGTATGAAGTTTCGTTTTGGCGACGAGTTCGAATATAAAACTTCTATTGCACAAGAAACAGAATCTTTCCTGATTCCAAAACTTTTAATTCAGCCAATTGTAGAAAATGCTTTCAAATACGCTTTTTGTGTCAGTCCTCCTTGGCGTTTAATGATTCGCTCATATGCCAAAAATGAAACTTGGTTTCTGGAAATAGAGGATAACGGCGGAACCATGAGCAATGAAAAAAAGAAGGAATTAATACATCTATACGAAAACCTAAACATGAACGAAGAACTGAAATCTATGGAAATAGGAGGAATGGGATTGAAAAATGTCTATCTCCGGTTAAAGCTGCTTTATGGAGAAAACGCAATTTTCAAAATAACAAATGACTATCCAGGAAGAACTATTTTTATAGTAGGCGGTCCTATTTACCATTCAAGGGAGGAATATTATCATGAGCACCCAAAACTATAAATACGTTGTTGTAGAAGACGAGCACTTAATCAGAAAGAATATCATTAAAAAAATATCCTCACTTCAGCTCCCCTTTACACTTGCCGGAGAGGCTTCTAATGGGCTGGATGCACGGGATATAATAGAAAAAACATGTCCAAATCTTGTTATTACGGATATTCGTATGCCACAGTTTGACGGCCTTGAACTAGCTCATTATCTGTACAAAAATCACCCTCATATTAAAGTGGTTATTTTAAGCGGATACAATGACTTTTCCTACGCCCAGTCTGCAATCAAATTTCAGGTTAAGGATTATTTATTAAAACCCGTAACATTAGAAGCCCTGTCAGAATCTCTCACTAAAATCCTCACCTCTATTCAATCTGAAGCGGGAGAATTAGATGCTTTGCGTACAGATTCCGGACGTTTAGACCAGAAAAATATTTGTGAACTTCTGGAAAAATATTTAAAAGACCATTACAAAGAAGAGGTTTTCTTCGGAGAACTCGCCCAAAAATTTGGCTTTACTCAGGAATATCTGGGAAAAATATTTAAAAAACATTCCGGCGAAACGCCATCCAAATACCTGACACGCCTGCGTATGAACGAAGCCAAACGGCTTCTTCTGGACAACCAGGAAATGGAAATACAGAAAATCGGAGAACTGGTAGGATATAAAGATGGATTTTATTTCAGCAGAGCCTTCAAATCTTACACCGGAATCCAACCCAGCGAATTCCGCAACCAAAAATAAAAAAACTGCCGGAAAATCAACACCCTAATTAGTGCTTGATTTTCCGGCAGCCCTTTTATCCCATCTTAAATTCCATCATCTTCCACATTCTCTTCTGTAAGCTGCCTGATTTCTTCCTCATCAAACTCAATCTCCGGCAGCAATTCAAAATAAAAGTCCGTATATTTCTGAGCCAAAGCCGCAATACAACGGTTCTGATACATCTTAAATCTTCGGACTGACAGCTCATCTTTTTCCAGCTTTATGTAAGCACTGATCCATAGCTTCCGTCCTGTCTTCACTACCTCAAAATATAATTCTGAATAGTTGCAATCTTTCAGCTCCGGCTCAACAGTCTCTCTTATCTCCTGTATCGTTTCTTCATCTGGTGAAATCAAAAGCAAATCCCGAATACCCGATACCACCGTACCTATTGGTTCAGGAAGCATGATAAGGGACAGCACAATGGCCAGTATAGAGTCCAGATAAGGCGTTAATTTCTGGAACCACTCAAATGGAACCAGTATAGGAAGGAAAAAGGCCAGGGTCATTCCCATGGAAATCACACTGTCTATCTTCCAGCCCTGCATTTCTGTTTCTATGATGGGAGAATTCAAAGTCCGGTTCTTACGTTTCAGATAAAGGGCTACAATAATGCTGATGAGCATACCAGCCAGTTCAAACCAGGCTAACACGCCAAATGCCACCCGGTGCCCTCCGTGAAACAATATGTTGATACTGTTGGAAATCATGCCTATGGTTACCGCAGACATGGTAATGCCCTTTATCACGACAAAAACTGTTTCCAACTGCATATGCCCAAACGGATATTTCTCATTACTTGGCTGATAAAGCAAAGGGATCAAAAAAACCGAAGGAAGCAGCATACAGAATTCAATTCCGTCATACACCGCATCCAAAAGTACCGCCTGGGAACTTGTTACTATAGCCATAATAAGCTCTAAAACTACAAAGAGGAGATTTCCATAGAGGGAAACCGTCATTGCCCTCTTTTCCTTTTTGGGGCTCTTTCTGCCTATACGCATCTATATTACCTTTCTGTCTTCTTTGTACTCTTTATCCCATTATGGCACATTCTTTGAATTTCTCCCCACTATTTTTTTCTTTTTATATCCCGCAAATGCTGTTATACAGGTAAAATCAAGGAAAAATCGAAAAAACACATTTTCCACCAGACACATCACGTATGCTCAAACCACATCATTTGTGTTTACTTGCAAATTTTGTGTGTAAATACGCTGAAAAAACGCCGTAATTGTCAATATAGAGCCATAAATTGCATATAACAAATAAAATTTTATCATAAACAGCCAATTAAGTAAACCCATCACTCCTGCAAGCACAGTAACTCCAAATCCAAAAATCTGTATCTGAGGCGCTGTTTACGCAAATCCCCAAGAAACCCGGGAGCCTGGTTTCAGCATACTGCATCCGGTTCGTAACGAATCGAATATTTGATTCTGTTATTTCTGCAAAAACATGGAGCTTCATAACCAGTTCCATATCTTCGCCCAATGTGTCGCTATCATATCCCCTGCCGCTACTACAATTACAGGCTGGCACAAGAATCGATACCGGAAAATAAAACTCATGTTTCAGTTCATTTCCGATACTACGCATACGCTCTACGTGATATAACCTCCAGGCTCCTACCGTTACAGAAAGGAACGGATATGACACATACAAAAGTAAATATAGCAGAAAAAACACCACCATAACGTCTAAAAATCCAGAATTCATTACTGTCATGCCATTTCTCCTTTCATGCAATCAAGCATTTCTGCCGCGTATTTATCTCCACTGTTTTTCAGTTTTTCTTCCTCCTCTTTCGGTATTCCCAACTTCACCAGCGAAGAAGCTGCATTGTGTTTCACATACCAATCTCTACTATGCAATACCTCCATAAGAACTTCTATGTAATCTATCATGTTCACACCCTCTGTCCGGATGATAGATTGAAATAACATATACAAAGTAAGCTTTTTCCATAGAAAGACGTCTTAAAGAATAAATTAGATTGTTATCTTCATAAAGTCAAACAGCTTTTCTCTCTTCTGCTAATCTGTCACAACAGAATCTGCTCATGAAAAAAGCCCCTGCTTCTGCTGTAAAAGACTTTTTTCTGCACCTTTTCCAGCACATCCGCTCAGAGCTAAAACTATAGTTATTACTATTATAAGTCTATTTTTTCATATCCCCTCTAAATACAACTTTACACTGACAAAAAGCGGAAACCTCTAAAAGAAGTTCCCGCCTCTCTATTTCATCTATTACTGAGCTAATTTAACAGGATTAACCTTTACGCTTGGTCCCATTGTAGAAGCCAAAGATACGCTCTTTAAGAACACACCCTTTAATGCGCTTGGTCTAGCCTTGTTGATAGCTCCCATAAGCGTCTGGAAGTTGTCCGCTAACTGCTCCTCTGTGAAAGAAGCTTTTCCGATTGGCACGTGAATGATGTTTGTTTTATCAAGACGATATTCAATCTTACCAGCTTTGATATCCTGGATAGCTTTTGCAACGTCCATAGTTACTGTACCAGCTTTTGGGTTTGGCATTAAGCCTTTAGGTCCGAGAACACGTCCCAGACGTCCAACAACGCCCATCATGTCCGGTGTAGCAACAACAACGTCAAAGTCTAACCAGCCTTCATTCTGGATCTTCGGAATTAAATCCTCAGCTCCTACGAAGTCTGCACCTGCTGCCTGTGCTTCATCAGCTTTTGCGTTCTTAGCAAATACTAATACACGAACAGTTTTACCTGTTCCGTGAGGCAGTACAACTGCGCCACGAATCTGCTGTTCAGCATGACGTCCGTCACAGCCTGTTCTGATATGAGCTTCGATTGTTTCGTCAAATTTAGCTACGGCTGTTTTCTTTACTAAAGAAATTGCCTCTGCTGGATCGTATAAATTTGTACGGTCAACTGCTTTTGCAGCCTCTGCGTATTTTTTTCCGCGTTTCATATAAATAACCTCCTAGTGGTAATTGCGGGAATGTCCCTCCCACGTTTGTTGATAGTCACAAAACTAATTATTCTTCTACTGTAATACCCATACTTCTTGCAGTTCCGGCAATCATGCTCATAGCTGCTTCTAAGGAAGCTGCATTTAAGTCTGGCATTTTCATTTCTGCAATTTCCTGGATTTTAGCTTTGGAAATTGTAGCTACTTTTGTTTTGTTTGGAACGCCTGAACCAGATTTGATGTTACAAGCTTTCTTTAATAAAACTGCAGCCGGCGGAGTTTTTGTGATGAAGCTGAAACTTCTGTCCGCATATACTGTAATAACAACAGGGATAATTAAATCTCCCTTGTCTGCTGTTCTTGCGTTAAATTCTTTTGTAAACTGTACAATGTTTACACCGTGCTGACCTAAAGCAGGACCAACCGGTGGTGCTGGTGTTGCCTTTCCAGCAGGAATCTGTAATTTAATATAACCTGTTACTTTCTTTGCCATTTTCGGCACCTCCTATAATGTGGTAATTGCGGGAATGTCCCTCCCACGAGCCATGTGACATTATGACCCTTACATACTGTTTACTGTTTTGTCTTATGAAAGACTTTTTACTTCTGCGAAACTTATTTCTACCGGCGTTTCGCGGCCAAACAGCTCAACACTGATTGTCACAATCTGTTTTGCTTCATTGATACTCTGAACAACGCCCACAGTATCCTTCCAAACACCGCCTGTGACAACAACACTGTCGCCTTCTTCAAAGTCAACCTCAAGCTCTCTGACGGCTGAAATGCCAAGAGCCTCAATTTCCTTTTCTGTCAGCGGAACCGGCTTTGAACCTGGACCAACAAATCCTGTAACACCGCGGGTGTTTCTTACAACATACCATGTGTCATCATTCATTACCATATGAATCAGGACGTAACCTGGGAACATCTTTTTCTGAACCTGCTTTTTCTCACCGTTCTTCAGTTCCACAACGTCCTCCATAGGTACACGGACTTCTAAAATCTGGTCCTCCAGGTGTCTGTTCTCTATTGTCTTATCAATGTTGGCTTTTACCTTGTTTTCATACCCTGAATAAGTATGAACAACATACCAATTTGCTTCTGACATTCTAATTCACCTTGTCCTTACTTAATAATTAAGTTCAGCAGCTGCAGAATCCCGCTGTCAATAACAGCAATAAACACGCCAACCACAGCAGTAATAGATACCACTGCAACCGTCTGTTTTACAAGAGTCTGCTTATCAGGCCAGATTATTTTCTTAAACTCTGCCTGAAGTCCTTTGATCCAGTTCTTTTTTGGAGCTTTCTGCTTTTTTTTCTGCTTCCATAAATCCACCCTCTTAAACCGAATTATTTGGTTTCTTTGTGTAATGTATGAGCTTTACAGAATTTGCAGTATTTCTTTGTTTCTAAACGCTCCGGGTGATTCTTTTTTTCCTTTGTCATGTTGTAATTACGCTGTTTACATTCTGTACATGCCAATGTGATTTTTACGCGCACGACTTCTCCACCTCCATGTGTCTTTTATCGCTGACAGCTTCACAGCGCTGTCATTATGCAACGTCTTGTTACCGCGACCAGATGCTTCTTTTTATAAGTAATTTCTCCGGGCGTATCCCGAAAAATTAGGCACAAAAAAAAGACCTGCTTCCACTGTCGCTTTGTAAGCGTATCATAGACGAAGGTCTTTGTCAAGTTATTCTTTATCTAAATCCAGGATTTTGCATTCCCCGTAAATCTTCCCCAGAACCTTTCCCAGACAGCGAAGCTCTTCTTCCTTTTCCACCTCAATGTCCGGCTCCATAACATTTAACGCCCTGAGTCTGCAAACCCCGTCCTTACGGTACAGAGTCCTTATATAACAGATTCCTTTAAAGCAAAACATACCAATTTCATTATGAGAAGCTTCCTCTTCTGATATTGCAATAATATCATACTTTCTGAAAACCGGCTCGTACTTATCAATCTGAATCTGAAAACAGTAATTCGTCCCTTTTGGTACATGCTGCCCCTTTACCTGAACCCTTTTTGCATATTCCTGCAAAAGAAAACCGGCATTGGTTTTTCGTACTCCCGGAAAGTAACACTGCAGCGCAACCCATCTCTGAGATTTGACGCGCTCATATTCTTCATTAATCACAATCCGTACAAGACGCTTTCCATTTTCTGTCAATCCCCTGTACTTTTCCAGGGCTTCCTGCTCTTCTTCATTCATTTCAAACCGAAAAACCTTTTTCACCGTCGGATTAGAAATATAATCCGCATACAGATAATTGGCATCTACCTCCAGTGTATTCATTAATGAAATCAACAACTCCAGCTTAGGAATACTGATGTTATTCTCATAATTTGCAACAGCAGAAGGCGTCACATGTACTTTTTCTGCCAACTCATTCCTTGTAAATCCCAATTCTACTCTGCGTCTGCGAATCCTTTCCCCAATGCCCATAGTACCCTCCCAAACTCTGCTTTCTGCCTGTATCTGTTTTTTGTTCCGTATTGCCCTACATATTATATAAGAAATCATACTACAAGATTCTTGCAAAGACAACACGTTTGTCAAACTTCCTGTAAAATTTAATTGACTTTTCTTCGCAAATAACGTAAACTAATATTACAATCTGAAAAACAGATAAAATGTTACGCAATTTACGGGGGAATGTATGGATATCAAACAACAAATCATTGAGCTGCTTCAGGAAGCCAATGAGCGTCAGATAAAATGTATATACGAATTCATTAAATTCTTAACAAAATCCCTCTAATCATTTCTGTGCAGCATCTGCAAATAGCAATACAGCAACCTTTTCCAGGGAACTCCACTCCTCTTCTGTAAAATTAGAAAGCGCAAGAAGAAATTTTTTCTTAAAAGAGTTTTCCTCTTCTCTCAGAACCTGACCAAACCACCTGGAAAGCTTTAAATCAGGTGTTACATCAATATACATTTCCCCTTTGCCTGTCCGCAGCCATTCTCCATTTACCCCAAACTCTCTGCATATAGATACAAGAACTGCTTCAATAGGAATACGCACACTGGTTTCATATGTTGCAATGGTATTTCTCGAAACACCGATTTTGTCAGCAAACTGCTGCTGCGTCATTCCGGCCTTCTGCCGAATCGCCTTTATTCTATCCTTCAAATTCGTCAATGCCCCTTTAATGTTTTATATAATCATGACCCTATGGTTATAGTGACTTAACTATATTAATGGAAAACTGTTTCGTTGTCAACAAATTTATGTTGACATATGTCACAAAAAGACATATAATTGTTTCGTTAAGACATTACCTTTTTCTATATACATGTATCATCTTCATGTTCCATAGATAATATTTCACAGAAAGGAGTATTCTGTAAAAATGAGAAATGACATCGTTGACATTTTATTAGAACTGGGAATACCGGCAGGTGTAAAAGGCTTTACCTATATCCATGATGCATTGGAGCTTTTTGACACAGATACTTATTACAGCAGCGGAAAGATCTGTTCCCTGTATGCCGATATTGCCTTAAAAAGAGGTACAACTCCCTCAAGCGTGGAACGAGCCATACGTCATGCTTTTGAAACCGTCACTACAAAGGGGAACCGGGAGGTTGTAGAGCAATATCTGGATCTGGTAAACACACAAAATTCAAATCTCCTGCGAACCCTGTATTTCAGGCTGAAACAACGAAGAAACCAGCAACAACCGCAAATAGCGCCTGAACACCCGTGTAATGCACAGAATTGCATTTATAAGAAACAAATTTATCAGGAAGCTGTAGATAAAATTTCTACAGAAATGGGGTCTTATCTTTTCAAACTCATCGAATCTACGAAAAACAATCCTGAAGTCCTGCAACAACTGCTTGAACTTTCCTAATCCCTTTTATCCGCGAGGCTGCCACACAAAACAAAGTTTCTACTTCTTTCTTATATAACAGCCTCGCATTCTTATAAGTTCTGCAAAATTTTCTCTGTTTCTTTTTATTTATGACAGTCTTTTGACGAGCCCTGGGTTATACTGTATCCAGATACTGAAAACTCATCTTATTCTCATACAGAAAGGGGCAGTTTCATGAACCTTAACAGCAATCTTCAAACACAAATCAACGCTTTCAAAGCAAGCTACCCACTCCCTGACCTTGTAAAAGACAGACTGCAGGAGCCTTCCATGCCTTTTTATGGAACGAAAATCCTGACACAGGCAGTCACAGCCCTTTTGCAGGGAGAAAATCTGCTGCTCTGCGGGGACAAAGCAACCGGAAAAAATATTCTGGCGGAAAATCTGGCATGGATTTTCGGACGCCCTGTCTACAACGTTTCCTTTCACGTCAACACAGACAGCAGTAACCTGATTGGAACCGATACCTTTATAAATAATGAAGTTACACTGAGAAAAGGTCCTATCTATCAATGTGCACTTTACGGCGGCTTTGGCATTTTAGATGAAATTAATATGGCAAAAAACGATGCAGTAGCTGTTCTCCATGCAGTTTTGGACTACCGCAGAATTATGGACGTACCAGGATATGAAAAAATCAATCTCCACCCTGCCACACGCTTTATCGGAACCATGAATTACGGTTACGCCGGAACAAAGGAATTAAACGAGGCTCTGGTATCCCGTTTTATGGTTATCAATATGCCTTCTTTAACTGAACATCGCCTGGAACAAATTATAAAAAACGTCTTTCCTTCTATAAATCCGGACGCATTGGAGCAATTCTGCGGACTGTTCCTGGATTTACAACTAAAAGCCAAAAACGGGGAAATTTCCACAAAAGCTGTGGATATGCGTGGACTTCTGGGAGCTATACGACTCATACAGGGTGGACTGACCCCAGCAGAAGCAATTGAAATGGGTATTACCAATAAATGCTTTGATACTTTTGAACGCGAACTTATCAGCGATATTGTGATAACTCGTATCCCGGATACCTGGAAAAGCGGTGATGTATTCTCATGAAAGATTTTATAGATATGGAAACCCGAATGCAGAACCTGCTCTGGACTGTATGCGGGGATTATGCTGCAGAAGCAGAACTTGATGTGCAAAATTTTCAGAAATCCAGATACATTGCATTTTACGATATCATTTGTCAGGGAATGTTTAAAAAACATTTTGATGCCGACGCCTTTGACCACTTTATCGCCCGCAAAGTATACCAGGGCGCAAGCCCTTCCGTTCTTCTGTCTATTTCCAAACTGTGTATAGACAGCGCAGTTCACGAAAAAGCCTGCGCAGAACGGAAAGGCGTAGCTTCTATTCGCCAAAAAGCCTTTGCTGACACGCTGGAAAAAGATGCCATGCGGCTAAGCCATACAGACTGGGGCTATCTGGAGGCCTGCTATCTGCGGCGTATCCTTTTTCACGATACTGCCGACAGCCGAATAGAACCTTTGCTTGATAAAATGTGCGCCCTTTCCTCCACCTCTTCTACAGAGGAAATCTGCAGATGTACAGAAGAAATCTATAAAATTGCTTATGAAAAAGGGTTTGCAAAATATTTCAAAGGCCTGAACCGACAGGTAAAAAGCTCTGACAAAAATCAGAAAGAATACACGGACAAAGAGGCAGCCGATGAAATCCAAAGCTCTGACAGCGAAGAGCATACAATCAGTATTTTCAGCGGACATGTAGAGGCACAGGATAATGGTCAACGCAAACGTCCTCATGCCTCCGTTGTACAACTGGACAACAAATCTTCTGCCCATTTAAAAGAATATATTGAAATAAATTACGGTATAAGCTGTCTTACTTCCGGAGAACAAAAAGCCCTGCAGTCCCAAATGTGCAGAGGAACCCACAAGGACTGTCTGCTTCATGTGACAAAAGGCGTACTTCATGGCGGAGTAAAAGCAAACGCAAAATCCGAATATGTAAAAAAAGTAAAAGAAGAAAACCTGCGGGTATACCGACAAAATCTGACAATTACCCGGCAAAATATCCAACTTCTGGCAAATACCTTAAAAAGAGCGCTGCTTACCAGAACAGAACCGGAACGATACAGCAGTGAATATGGGAATATCTGCGTAAACAAGCTGTGGAATCTGGGACGCACAGACAACACGCACCTATTCTGGCGTGAGCTGATACAGGATAACTCTGATTTCGCAGTAGAAGTTCTGATAGATGCCAGCGGCTCCCAACAGCGGCGGCAAAGCCTGGTAGCTTTGCAGGGCTATATTATCAGCGAAGCTTTAAGCATTGTGAGAATCCCTCACCGGGTTCTGGGATTTTGTACCTTTGGAGCCTATACTGTACTGACAGAATACCGGGATTATAAAGACAGCCGGGAAGCAAATGAACACATTTTCGAATTTTACGGTTCTGCCAACAATCGGGACGGACTTGCAGTAAAAGCTGCTGCCGACAGCCTGGACAAACAGCCTCAGGAAAATAAAATTCTTATTGTGTTAAGCGACGGCAGACCCAATGATATTATTGCAGCAAGTCTGAAAAAACAGGAAACTGCTCCCAAAAAGGAACCCTATTGCCTGGATTTTGCTGTAAAAGATACTGCTTCCGAAATCCGAAAGCTGAGAAATCGAAACATTGCTGTTTTGGGAGTTTTTGCAGGAGAAGAAGAAGATCTTCCTGCAGAGAAGAAAATTTTTGGCAAAGACTTTGCCTATATTCACGATATTTCCGGTTTTGCCCATGTAGTTGGACGCTATCTGGAGAAAAAGCTGCTGCCCTTCTCCTAAAGGGAGAAGGCAGCCTCCTTTGCATTCTTCATCAGTTTTTCCAAAACCTCATCTGAAAATCCATAATACCCTTGAATCATCTGAAGCTCTCTTGTCATACTTGTATTGCTGACAGTCCGATTGTCTGTATTAATGGTAATTGGTATTCCTTTGTCCAAAAACAGCTCTAAAGGATATTCTTCCATACTTTTCACTGCTTTTGTCTGCAAATTACTGACCGGACACATCTCAAAGGGAATCTTATTTCTCGCACAGTAATCCATAAGCTTCGGATCCTTCCTGGCCGCAATTCCATGCCCAATCCTGGACGCCCCAAGTTCCAACGCATTCCATATACTCTCTACGCTTCCGCACTCTCCTGCATGAATAGTAAAGGGAATCCCCAACTTCTTTGCCATTTCAAACATTTCCGCCTGCTGCTGTACCGGATATGCAGCTTCATCACCTGCCAGATCTACTCCGCAGACACCATATCCATAATATTCCTTCGCTGTCTTTACCAGCTCCGCATTTTTCTCCGATGGCATATGACGCATACCGCACAAAATCAGATTACCACGAACACCGTATTCTGCTGTTCCCTGCTTCAATCCTTCCAAAGCCGCCTCTATAATCCGCTCTGCGGACAGGTCTTCTCTCACAGAAAGCAACGGTGCGAAACGGATTTCCATATATACCACCCGTTCTTTTGACGCTGTTTTCATAACATCTTTCACTGCTGCTGTAAAATTCTCTTTGGTCACAAGACATTCCAGGGGTAAATCAAACTTTGTCAGGTATTCCGCCAGACTTTTACATTGGAAATCCGCAAAAAGTCGCTTCTCAAGATTGTCCCCGTCCAGCTTAATCCCCACCTGACCGGCCATACTGCGGATACACTCCACAGATAAAGAGCCATCTAAATGACAGTGCAAATCATATTTTTCTAAATTCTGCAAAAAGCTCATAACCGCCTCTTCCTTTCTATGCCATACATGCTCTGTGAATTTTCTATATCTATACTGTAACACGATTTGCACTGTTTGACTACCACTGAGGCTTTATATCCGGACAATGGCGCACCTTCATGGCTGCCCGCATTTCCACATAACAGCCGCATATCCGACACATACCGAAAGCCAGATTTTCACATTTCTTACACCTGAAGAGCCTCTCCTGATACTCCTCTTTTGCCACCTTGTCCTCCTGAGGAAGATTTTCAATGTAAGAATACATATTTTCAAAATATTCCCTTTCTGACGTCTCCCTTAAAAGGCATTTTCTGCATATTCTCTGCGGATTCTCCGGCATTTTATTTCACCTCTAAATGAACAACACTGCATTTTGGAATTGTCAATTTCAAGCCACTGTCTGTAAGTTCTGCTTTATCAAAAACTTCTACTTTCACCTCTTCCGGTTCATCAAAGGTATTCTTTGCATGCATTTCCCCTGTCACAATTTCGCCCTTCACTTTAGACACCTGGGCGCCAACCAGCACTGCATCAATCTCATAATCCTCTTCTACAGACAGATTAGTAAGGGTTATATGCAAAGCCCCATCCTCTGCCAGAGAAACAGATTCTGTCAGATTCGGTACTTTCCACTCGCCTTCTCCAATAGCCTTTGTTTCTATATAACTGTCCAGAAGCTCTGCCTCCTGATGATGTTTATACATATTAAATACATGGTAAGTAGGGGTTTTCACCATCTTTGCTCCTTCTGTAAGAAGAACAGACTGCAGAACATTTACCATCTGAGCCAGGTTTGCCATTTTAACTCTATCGCTGTGCTTGTTAAAGATATTCAGTGTGATTCCCGCCACCAAAGCATCGCGCATAGTATTCTGCTGATAGAGAAAGCCGGGATTTGTACCAGGCTCACAGGTATACCAGGTTCCCCATTCATCTACAATCATACCAATCTTTTTTTCCGGATCATAGGTATCCATAATCGCTCCATGGCGCTGAATCAACTCTTCCATATATAAGGCTTTTTTCAGAGTTTTATACCATACCTCTTCGTCAAAATCTGTAGCGCTTCCTTTTATCTCCCAGCCCTCTGGGTGTACATAATAGTGTAAGGACAATCCGTCCATAAATCCATGCTGTGATGGCTGTGCATGGCGGAAAGCCGTTGCCAGAACCTCTTCTGTCCATTCATAATCATCTACATTTGCGCCACAACAAATCTTTTCAATATGTTCTCCTGCCTTGTAATCTCTTACATAAGTCTGGTATCTGCGATATTCATTTGCATAAAAATCCGGATTCATATTGCCCCCGCAGCCCCAGTTCTCATTTCCCACACCAAAGAAATCTACCTTCCATGGTTTTTCATGTCCGTTCTTTGCCCGAAGCTCTGCCATTGGAGAAACCCCGTCAAAGGTCATATACTCCACCCATTCTGACATTTCCTGCACAGTGCCGCTTCCTAAATTTCCGTTAATATAAGCTTCACAGCCAAGCTGCTCACAAAGTTCAAAAAATTCATGCGTACCAAAGCTATTATCTTCTACCACACCTCCCCAGTGGGTATTAATCATTTTCTTTCTTGTTTCCTTTGGACCGATTCCGTCCCTCCAGTGGTATTCGTCTGCAAAGCAACCTCCCGGCCAGCGCAGCACCGGCACTTTGATTTCCTTAAGTGCCTCAACCACATCGCATCTCATACCATTTACATTCTCAATAGGAGAATTTTCCCCCACATAAATCCCCTCATATATACATCTTCCTAAATGCTCAGAAAAATGTCCGTAAATCTCCTTATTGATTTTACTTACCTTTTTATTTGCATTAATTACAAGCTTTGCCATAATTGATTCTCCTTTATTCGATTTGACTGTATGCAATCCGTACCTTAATATCCTGATTATAGTTGCCGAAGCCTCTTCCGAAAATAGTAATACCACCTATATTCCTTGCCGACTCTTCTACTTGAAGCTTAAACCGAATGGAACTTTTATAGTCCAGATGAAACCGCTCTATATCCACATCGGATATCTTTAATCCATCCACAAACGTACCTTCTCGGTTAATCACAAGCATTTTCAGAAGACCGTACTGATTCCAATTGGGAAGCCACCAGTCTGGCGTAAAAATCCCACGTACATCACCATAGTCCCCTGGACTTGTCCATGTACCGATTTTCTCATCGTTTAAATAAAAGGAAATATCGGAAGGCCAGTCATTATTTGTCCCCGGAGCTTCTGATCCAATTTCCAGCGAAAGGGCAATCTGTTCAATTTTTGTCGCACCTGGCAAAAGATTGGGAATCCTGTATTCCACATATCCTTTTGTAAACCAGAGAATCCTTGCTTTAATTCTGTCTGGGTGGGCGAAATATCTCGGATCGTCAACCTCTCCCACTAAAGCTGTATCTGTTGCCAGACCGCAGGTTGGATATACTTCATAGTCAGAATAATGTCCTACGTTTACCTCTGTATTATAAATATTCTTTCTGCCTTCTGTTTCTCTGCTCTCGATTTCCACCAAAATCTTATCCACATTCACTCTGCACAGCTTCTGATTCCCATGTCCTTCATGCTCTGTAAGCACCTTAACAATTCCGGTTTCCTCCAGCTTTTTCATATGGCTGGTCAATGCGCCATTGGTAATTCCCAGACCGGATGCCAGCTCATTCATATTCATTTCACGGTTTTCCAACAGAAGTTTAAGAATCTGAATTCTGATTTCTGAACCAAGAGCCTTAAAAACCTCAAGGCCTTCATCTAAATTTTTGATATGCAGCATTACTTCTTCCCACTTTCCAGATGTTCTTAATCATTTTAGATTTATCTAAACAATACTATACAGGAATTTCAAATGTCCTGCAATACTGGATTTAGCAGCCTTATTCCTTGCATATCTTCTGAAAACGCTCCCTTTCTTAATCTCTGTACTTACATTTTAATGAACTTTCAAGTTGTTTTTCGCTTTTATAAAATACAGTCTGTTTTCGATGTATCACCATACTCAAAAACAGGAAATCCGTCTTCATTATATTGCACTTGCATAATCATAGCATGACGATTAGGGTCATACAGAGAATCCCCTTCTATTTCATCATACTGTCGCGCATGATAAACACACAGGTCTGTCATATCGTCTTCTGCCTTTACAAAAGAATTGTGTCCCGGACCATAAATACCCTTTTCCTCATCGGTTGCCAAAACAGGAACCTTAACCTTTGTCCACACATGGGGATCCAACAAATCTTCTTCTTCATCTGCATACAGCATTCCCATACAATAACAGCTTCCCGTTGCGCTGGCAGAAAAAGTCAGATAGATTCTGCCTTCATGCTTCAATATTGCCGGTCCTTCATTCACCCAAAAACCTTCCCGTTCCCACGCATAATCCGGTGTTGTCAGCAGTACCTGAACCGTTGCCAGCTTATTTGGGGCTTCTAATCTGGCAATATACAGATTGGAAATCTGCTTTCCTACTCCTGTCTTCTCTGCCCATATCCAGTAATATTCACCTTTATTTTCAAACACTGTTGCGTCCAGAGAAAATGCATGAAAAGAAAACTCGTCATCATCTGCAGCCTGCATCATCCCCAGTTCTTCCCATTCATCTTCCAAAGGATTCTGTCCTTTGCAATGTAAAACATAAGGACGAATTTTCCATATGTCCGCAGCGTCTCCGGCAGCATAATAGATATACCATTCCCCGTAAAGATAGTGAAGTTCCGGCGCCCAGATATGAATACTCTGCTCTCCTTCTTCATGCTTTCTCCAAAGAACATGCTCTTCTGCCTGCTTCAGACCTTTTATGGTCTTAGCACCCCGCAGAACAATCCGGTCATACTCTGGCACAGATGCCGTAAAGTAATAGGTTCCGTCTGTGTGCTTATACATATACGGGTCTGCGCGCTGCAAAATAAACGGTTTGTTGTAGTCAGTGACTCGAAAATTGTGTTGATTCATAACTCTGACCTCCTGCATCAGATTTCTTTTTTATAGTTTCAGTCTACAACAGATTGTTCTTTTTCGCAATATTTATTTTAGATTTTATTAAAATATTATATATTTATTTGAAATCAAAAAAACAGCAAGACACCTGATTTCTCTATCTTTTACACGTTTTCCCTGCTAATCCTCTGAAAGAGTCGCTTTAACACCAGCACTGCCGCTACGGCCAATACCACTTCTGCTGTAAGCTGTGCATAAGCAAGCCCGTAAAGCGGAAACAGGAAATTCAAAATATAAAGCGCCGGAATCTCCAGCACAATTTTTCTCATAATCGCAAAAAGCAGAGCCTCTCTTCCCATTCCCACAGCCTGGAACACGCCGACTGCCAGAAAATCCATGCACAAAAACGGCAATCCCAGACAGAATCCACGAAGGAATCTCGTTCCATATGCCACAATAGTTCCATTATCCATAAAAAGCTGTGTCAACTGCGCCGCTCCCACAAAATATCCTGCTGCTACGACTGTAATAAATCCCAAGCTGGCTTTTGCCGAAAATGTCAAAGCTCCTTTCATACGCTTGTGATTTCTACTGGAATAATTGTAACTGATAAGCGGCATAATGCCCTGGGAAAGTCCCATAGCAATATTCATAGGAACCATATTGATTTTCTGTGTAATTCCCATGGCTGCCACTGCATCTGCCCCAAAAGAAGAGGTAAAATTATTCAACAGCGTCATACCTGTAACATTTAAGAGATTCTGAATAGATGCCGGAACTCCTACACTGCAGATACCCCAGACAATCCGTTTCTCAAAAGTAAATTTCCGGGGATTCACACACACAAAGGTATTTCCTCTCTTTTTGAATAAAAGCAGAAAAAAATACAGGCAGGCAACACAGTTGGATAAAAAGGTTGCAAACCCTGCGCCTTCTGCCCCCATATCAAGTCCCCAGGGCAAGATAAAGATGGGATCCAGCAAAATATTAAGAAAGCACCCACTCATAGTTCCCAGGCTGGCATGAAGCGCAGAGCCTTCAGCCCGCACCATGTACGCCAGAACCACATTCAGAATTGCCGGAACTGCCCCAAACACCACTGTCCATTTCATGTAGCCCACTGTAGCGCCCATGGTGTTTGCATCTGCACCCAAAAGCTTCAAAAGGGGATTCTGAAAAATCCCACACAGCAAAGCAAAAACCGCACCACTCAAGAGTGCACAATAGAAACCAAAGGCAGAGCTCTTATATACTGTATCATAATCCTTTTTCCCCAGTGCACGGCTCATCATACTGGAACTTCCTACACCGAAAAGATTGTTTACTGCATTAAATGCCAGCAGCACCGGCGCAGCTAAGGTTACTGCTGCATTTTCTATGGCATTATTACACATACCTACAAAATAAGTATCTGCCAGATTATAAATAACCATAACCAAAGAACTTAGAATTGTGGGAACTGCCAGCTTTGCAACTGCTCTTGGTATGGGCGTCTGTTCAAACAAATTTACTTTATCCTCGTTTTGCATATTTTCCTCCTTCTATATTAATATAATTTTATTGTAACATAGAAGGAGAAGAGTTGTCTGCTGAATTTTGTTTTCTACCTCTTTTCCATTTTTCCTCTCATTTTAGACAGAATCTCTTTATATATCTTTTCTTCTGCCAGATTCTGCATCTCATACGGATCTTCCTCTAAATCGTAAAGTTCCTCTACATCATCTTTATTCCACACATACTTATATTTACCGCTTCTGACAGCTTTTGCTTCCCAAGGCGCCAGATGTCCGAAAGTTTCCGATATAACACTATCTCTCCATGGTATTTTTTGTCCATGATACAATTCTAAGATACTTCTTCCCTCTATCTGTTCCATTTTCCCATGTGCTATTGCCGCCAAAGTAGGTGCCAGATCCGCATTGCTTATCAATGCGCTGCTGACTTCACCCTTTGGCAAAACTCCTGGATAGGACATTACAAAAGGAATTCTCAGTACTTCTTCCGGCATATAAAAAGCCTTATCAAAATGTCCCCCATGACAGCCCAAAGCATCTCCGTGATCTGCCAACCATATAATCACTGTATTTTCATCTAAATGTAAGTCTTTCAGCTTTTCTATAATTCTTCCTGCCGCCTCATCTACCATAGTATTCTGTGCGTAACATCTCGAAAAAAGTAACCGCCACTTTTCTTCCGGCAAAGCATTTGGTATTTTCAATCTTTTATTCTCACTGGTATCTCTTCCTGTATCAAAAAAATAAGACTCCGGCTTTCCTTCTAGCGTGTCATGAAAGCTGGGATATTCTCCCATATTCTCCAACGGATACATCTCTGTATATTCCTTAGCCGGGTGATATGGCTGATGCGGTCCCCAGAAATCCACACGCATCATAAACGGCATATCTTCTTTATGCGTTTTCTGAATTTCTTCTAATTGCCTGCACGCCATCTCGGATACATAAAAAGCCTCGTGGGATTCTTTGGGTGCTTCTAACACTCCTGATAAAGCTTCATTTAAAAGAGGACGGGTGAAACGGTAAATATCCCCTTCCTCAACGTCATCAATCCAGCCCTTTTCACACATATTTACTTCCACTTTCATAGCTGCCGGCGGCAATTCTTTCTCCTTTATATAATCCTGATATTCCTTCTGGTGATACGGGTTTGAATAATCCGGATAGGATATCCCTTTACACCCCAAATCTGCCGGTGTACCCTTTCCCGCATGCCATTTTCCAAAATAATACGTTTCATATCCCTGCTCTTTTAAAATACCCAGATATGTTTCGGTCTGCTCATATCCTGTTTCAAAAGAATTATCCCTCTGTCCATGAGCATGGGGATAAAGCCCTGTCATCATTGTTTTTCTGGAAGGCATACATAAAGGTGTACTGCAATATGTATTCTCAAAAGACACTCCTTCCTGCTTTAATTGTTCTAAATACGGTCTTTTTATTTGCTTATGCCCGTAAAAAGCCACATGATCTTCTACAATCATAAGAATATTAGGTTTTAAATCTCTGTCCATCTTCTATCCCTCATAGCATTTTCACATAAAAAACTCCTACCGGTCTTCAGATTCCATTGTTCTATAAGGTTTCTCCATCTATAATGTGATAATTTTCAAAATAATTCATGGAAACAGACTCTCCCTGCATCTGTCGGATAAGAAGCTTCACTGCTGTTCTGGATACTTCTTCTACCGAATTATAAATAGTAGATAAACGAGGAGTAATATAATTCAAAAACTCAATATCGTCAAATCCCATAATCCCGTAATCTCTTGGAGTTTTCATTCCTATTTTCTTTAACTCTTTCATAATTTCCAGTGCAAAAATATCCCCTGAACAGAAAAATGCTGTCTTCTTGCCACTGTCTTTCACTATTTTTTTTGCTTCTTCGATATAGTCATAATTTGACAAGATTTGACTGCTTATTTTTGTATTTGCTGCAATTACATCGCAAAAACCTGCAAGTCTTTCTCTATGGGTGAAAATATTTCCTTCGTCTATCCCCCCTAATGGAGGACACACAAAAATAACTTCCTCATATCCGGTTTTTATTATTTTTTCCACCGCTTCCTTTGCAGCTTCTTTTTCCTGAATACCAACAAAAGGCAGTGTATCCGAAACCTTATTCCCTATTATAACCAGAGGAATCCCCAAATTTTTCAGAAAATGAGCAAATTCTTCTCCTTCATTTACCGGAGATAAAATCAACCCGTCCATGTGATAATCTGCCAATTTTCTGATTAATTCTATTTCCTTTGTCTTATTTTTATCGTGCAATGTAATATTAACAGAATACCCCTGTTTCTGTGCTTCTGTTTCTATCGCACTGAGCATTTGGGCAAAATACTGATTCTTCACATCAAATACAACAACCCCAATATACATGGTTCTGCCTTTTACAAGTCCTCTTGCCAGCAAATCAGGTCTGTATCCAAGTTCTTTTGCTGTTTTTAAAATTCTTTCTTTTGTTTCTTCACTGATTCTTCCCTGATTATTTAAGGCCCTAAGCACAGTTGTTCTTGAAACCTGACAGATTTTTGCAATATCATTTGTTGTGATGCTCATTTTTTGCCTCCGCTTTTCTTTTTACAGAATTATTCTGTTCTAATCCGAACCATATTCCAGGACAGTTTTGGAAATATTCCTTTTACAGATGATCCTTTTATTTCCATATCCTTCCTGTCTTGTGGTTTTATTTTACCATGACTTTCCCTGTTTGTCGCCTCCGGCTCTTCAGAAATCATTACTTTATGTTCGATTATATCTACAGGCTTATACCCCTGAATTTCTACGCAAACTTCCATATCCTGATTTTCACTTCTGTTTACCGCAAAAACAACTAATTCTTTTTCCTCTGCATTTTCCACAACTACGGAATCCAAAAATGAAATCTGCTTTGTTCCTTTTTGATATACAGGAGCATTTATACGAACATCCATAACCTCCCCTTTTCCATAATTTGCCATATGAGCAAATGGATAATAATTAGGCTGAAGCCAGAGTCCCCCGCCTTTTTCTGTCATAATCATAGCGCTGATATTAGCAAGAAGGGACTGACATGCAATTTTTACTCTGTCTGCATTTTTTAAAAGCGTCATTAACATTTCTGCGAAAAGCAGCGAATCCTGAAAGCTATATATCATTTCACTGATAGGCGCCGCATTTTTCCATGGATTTCCTTCACATTCCTTCACTGTCTCCTCTGAATGATGCGTCCATACGCCCCATTCATCAAAACTGATATAAAGTTCCTTTTCACTTCTTTTTTTTGCTTTGATGTAGTCACACACAGATACAACTGTTTTTATATACTGGTTCATTTCATCTGCCTGAGCCAGAAATTCTATCATATTCTTTTCATGTCCGTCAAAATACTGATGCAGCGAAATGTAATCTACAAATTCATATGTTTCCTCCAATGTGGCAGCTTCCCATTCCGGATAAGTATCCATAGTATTTAAGGAGCTTCCGCAGGACACCAGTTCAACAGACGGGTCAAGCACCTTCATAGCTTTTGCGGTTTCTCTTGCCAGTTTTCCATAATCCTTTGCATCTTTATGTCCTAACTGCCACATTCCATCCATCTCATTTCCCAGACACCATGTTTTCACATGATATGGCTCTGCATGCCCGTTGTCTTTTCGCATATCACTATAGGTTGTCCCTTCCTGAAAATTACAGTATTCCAGATAGTGAACAGCATCTTCAATTCCTCTGGTTCCCAGATTCACAGCCAGTACAGGCTCTGTGCCTGCCTTTTTGCACCATTTCATAAATTCATCTGTACCAAACTCATTGGTTTCTATTGCTTTCCATGCAAGCTCTGGGCGTCTGGGACGAAGCTTTTTATCTCCAATTCCATCTTCCCAGTGGTAGCAGGATACAAAGTTTCCTCCAGGATAACGAATACTGGTAATTCCCGCATCTTTCACAGCCTGTAGCACATCGGTCCGAAACCCGTCTTCATCTGCACAGGGATTTTCAGGTTCGTAAACACCTGAATAAACAACTCTTCCCATATGTTCCACAAAGCTTCCATATATTCTTTTATCAATTTTTCCTTTTCTGTAAACCTTATTTACAATAATCTTTCCCTGTTTCATAATATCCTCCTAGTCTTTCATTCCGCTTGTCGCCACACTTGCAATAAAATATTTCTGGAAGAAAATATAAATAATCAACAATGGCAATACGGATAATAACGCTCCTGCAAGCTGGGGTCCGTAATAGGTGGTCGCATGCTCTCCTACGAATAAAGCAAGACCTGCCGATAGAGTTCTCATCCTGGTACTGCTGGTCATCATAAGCGGATACAGCAAATCATTCCAGTTCTGCATAAGATGAAAAATAGCCAGTGTCAAAGTACCCGGAAGCACAAGAGGGAACATAATCTTCCAGAAGATTCCAAATTCACTCATACCATCTACACGGGCCGCTTCTTCCAAATCCTTTGGCAAAGCCGCAAAATAAGAACGCATCATAAAAATTCCAAATGCTGACGTTGCTTTTGGAAGAATCAGACCAGCATAGGTATCTAAAAGTCCCAGGAAATTAGATTCCAAAAACAATGGAATCATCATAACCTGAAAAGGCACCATCATGGTAATCAGAACCAGCACAAACAAAATATTTTTCCCTTTAAAATTCAAACGTGCAAAAGCATATCCTGTCATAGAATCAAACAAAACAGCCAGAATGGTGGCACCACCTGCAAAAATCACAGTATTTTTTATATAGTCTGCCATAGGAATGGTATCAAAAATTCTCTGGAAAGATTTCAATGTATATTCTGTACCAAAAACAGACGGCGGGAATCCTATAATCTCTTTCTCTACTTTAAATGCTCCTACTACAAGCCAGATAAGAGGGAAAAGAACAATCAGGATAATCAGAAGCATAAGAACAGTTTTTAAAATTTTTAACGGAACTTCTCTTGTCTTTATCTTATTTCTCATTTTCAATCTTTTCCTCCTAATCCTGCTTCATAAACATATTTTTATACATGGGCATGGATATAATTAAAATCAATATCAACAGCAATACCGATAATGCACACGCATATCCCAGCTCATAAGGCTCATTAAATCCATTTTTATAAATATACTGTACCAGAGTTTCTGTCTTGTACTGAGGACCTCCCTGTGTCGTAACATATACCTGGTCAAACACCTGCAAAGAACCTATGGTATTCGTAATCAGGCAAAACCCCAACGTCTGCTTTAACAGGGGAATTGTAATACTGAAAAATTGCCTTACTTTTCCTGCACCGTCCATAGCAGCAGCTTCATAATAACTGGAAGAAATCCCCTGTATTCCTACTACCAGAATAGACATGGTATATCCAAAGTTTTTCCACACGGTCATAGCAATAACTGTGGGCATAGCCATATGCGGATCTCTGAAAAACATAGCGCCGTGAATTCCCACCTTCTCTAATAAATACGGAATAAACCCAATGTTTCCATCTAATAAAATAGACCAGATAATTCCGACAGCCGCCATGGAACATACCACTGGCAGAAAGAAAATAGAACGGGCTGCTTTGTTAAACCATGTTGTCTTTGTCAGTGCATTTGCCACCAGAAGTCCGATGATAATTTGCAGAGGTACTTCAAATGCCACGAACACCACTGTATTCATTAATGCATTCCAAAATCTTTCATCTGCAAATGCCTCTATAAAATTCTGAAGGCCGGCAAAATGCGTATCTGTAAAAAATATATTCATATCAAACAGACTGATAATTAATGATGCTGCCAGTGGAATAAGGGCAAAAACAAATAATACACACAACGATGGCAGCAGAAAAATATAAGCTGCTTTGTCCGGTCTGTTCCAATATCTTTTAATTCTCTTAATCCTTTCCATAAAATTCACCTTTCTGTTTCATGCTGTCCCAAAACGGAAGAGGGCTGCCAAACTTATTCAGCACCGCCCTCTCTATCCCATCTATTCTTCATTCAATATTTCATTGATTTTTTCATCTGCTTTTTCCAGTTCGCTTTGCGGGTCGTTTCCGGCAATTACATTTTCAATCACAGGAAACAGCACATCATTATTCACCTGACTGGCTTCCTTAATCCCTGGTGCAAAGGAAAATCCAAAATCTGAAATGGAAGATAATGCACTTACAATCTCATCACTCTGAATGTCTTTATCCTCAGACAATGAGTTTAAGTACGGAGGATATCCATTTCTCAATGACCATTCCTTACTGATTTCATCTGTATTCCAATATGCAATAAAATCATACGCAGCTTCTTTTTCTTCCTCACTGCAGGTAGAGGTAACGCCAAATCCCTGAACTTCAATTACTCCTGCTGCCTGTGTATCACCTTTTGGCATTCCTGTTACGCCAAAATTAATTTCCGCTTCCTTCAAACCGCTGACAAGCCATGGACCGCCGCAGTAAATTCCCATCTGACCTGCAAGCATCAGATTATCTGTGTCTGCCCCTGTCGAACCAATAGGTGTATCCCCATTTTTTGCTAAATCCTGTATGTATTGCAGCGTTTTCAAATTTTCCGGTGAATTTACAACAGAAGATTTTCCATCTTCTGAAAATACATCTCCCCCATTAGATTTAAACATTGCATTAAAATAGCATGGCGCCCCGCTGACAGGGAAACCAACTCCATAAATCTTTTTTGACGAATCTGTAATTTTCCCTGCAAATTCCGCTACCTCTTCCCATGTAGTCGGCGGTGTTTCCGGATCAAGGCCAGCTTTTTCAAACAAATCTTTATTCCAGTACAGGAAGGTAGAATGTACCTGCATAGGAATCATCATCTGTTTCCCATCATACTGCAAAGCAGAAAGTGAAGATTCAGAAAAGTTTTCTTTATCCGTACCTGTAACTTCAAAGAAGTCGTCTATTGGACTGACAATATCATTTTCTGCATAAGTCGAAGTGAAAAAATTACCTTTTACTACTAACGCCGGTGCTGTTTTTGAAGCAATTGCTGCCGGAAGTTTTTCTTCCATACTATCCGCGGGCATAATATCCATTTCTATGGTAACACCTTTATCGTTTTCTTTATTGTATTTTTCTACAATTTCCCTAAGCACATCACCATCTGTTCCGGTAAAGGAATTCCAGAATTGAATCGTAACTCCCTCTCCATCTTTTGCGGTACTGCTTTCCTCTCCTTTATCTGCAACAGGAGATGAGGTGTTACATGCGCTTAATACAGATGCTGCTGTGAGGCAACTTATAATTGACAATGCTACAAGACTTTTTTTCTTCATTTTGCTCTCCTCAAATCATAAACATTGAATTCAGGACAATTCGCAATAGCGCGCTCCCCCGGAGGGTTTCGATTTACAAAAAATAAAATTTAATATAAACCAAGAAAGAAATCTTTACTTTTCCATTATTTTCCTATAAAATAATGTTTGTAAGAATGTCCTGACAGATTATTCCTTGTTTTGCGGCAACGATAATCTGGCGGGATATTTTTTCACCTCTCTTTCCCTCTCTTCTTTCTTATCCCTTAAACCAAGTTCCTTTGTCCTTTGGGTTTTTAGTTCATTTTTATTGCGTACACGTGTACTCTTTTATCTGTATTATAGTGTTTATATGTTTTTATGTCAATACAATTTTATTCTCTTCACATTTTCTGTCGCTTCATCTAATTTTCCATTATAATTTTTGTGCATTTTGCCGACTCCTTTTTCTAAATTAAGACATCTGCATATGAAATTCATAAATCGCACATGCCACAACATCAGCAGGCAAATAAAGCGAATATTCACCTGGACATACAAAAACCCCAGAGGTTTCAACCTCCAGGGTTTTCTATTCTTTATTTTCCAATAACAACCTTATCCAGCTTCCAGATTTCATCTACATACTGCTGAATCGTTCTGTCAGAAGTAAACTTACCGGAGCAAGCAGTGTTCAGAAGCGCCATTTTCGCCCATCTTGCTTCATCTCTATATGCCTCTTCCACTTTTTCCTGTGCTGCTGCATAGGATTTGAAATCAGCCAGAATAAAGTAAGTATCTGCTCTGTCACTGCTGTTTGTATTCAACAGAGAATCGTAAATTTCACGGAACATATTGAAATCTCCGCCTGAATAAGTGCCGTTGATCAACTGCATCAGCACGTTTCTGATGTCCGGGTCATTATTGAAATACTGCATGGGGTCATAGCCGCCGTTGTTTTCATAGTTAATGACTTCGTCAGAAGAAAGCCCAAAGATAAATGCGTTTTCTGCACCTACTTCTTCTACGATTTCCACATTCGCACCGTCCATGGTTCCCAGTGTAGGCGCGCCGTTTAACATGAACTTCATGTTTCCGGTTCCTGATGCCTCTTTACTTGCTGTAGAAATCTGCTCGGATACGTCTGCTGCTGCAAAAATCATTTCCGCATTGGATACACGGTAGTTTTCAATAAACACCACTTTCAGCTTTCCGTCAATGGACTTATCATTGTTAATCACATCTGCCACTGCATTTATCAGCTTAATGGTCTGTTTTGCACGTCTGTAGCCTGCTGCTGCTTTTGCACCAAAGATAAAGGTTCTCGGATAGAACGGCATTTCCGGGTGTTCCTTAATCTTATTATACAGATACATCACATGCAAAATATTCATAAGCTGGCGTTTGTATTCGTGAAGTCGTTTTACCTGAACATCAAAAATAGAATTTGGATTTACCTCAATTCCATTATGCTCCAGAATATATTTTGCCAGACGAACTTTATTCTGATGCTTGATATTCATAAATTCCTGCTGTGCCTTCTTATCATCTGCATAAACCTTTAATTTAGACAGCTCCGGCAGATTTGTAATCCAGCCGTCGCCAATATGGTCTGTAATCCAGTTTGCCAGAAGCGGATTTCCGTGAAGCAGGAAACGTCTTTGTGTAATACCGTTTGTCTTATTGTTGAATTTCTCCGGATACATTTCATAGAAATCCTTTAATTCCTGTTTTTTCAGAATTTCTGTGTGAAGCTGCGCTACACCGTTTACAGAATAACCGCCTGCAATGGCAAGGTGCGCCATTTTCACCTGACCGTCATAAATGATTGCCATTTTACGAATTTTTTCCTGGTCGCCCGGATATTTGGACTGGATTTCCAGAAGGAATCTGCGGTTAATTTCCTCAATAATCTGGTATACACGGGGAAGCAGTTTGGAAAACAGCTCAATGGGCCATTTTTCCAGAGCTTCTGCCATAATAGTATGGTTAGTGTATGCACAGGTGTGAGTGGTAATATCCCACGCCTCTTCCCATGTCATATTTTCTTCGTCCACCAGAATACGCATCAGCTCTGCAACTGTCATAGTCGGATGTGTATCATTTAACTGGAAAGTTACCTTTTTCGGTAAATCATGCAGGTCACTGTGAGATTTTTTAAATTTCTCAATAGCTGCCTGAATACTTGCAGAAATAAAGAAATACTGCTGTTTTAAACGGAGTTCCTTTCCTGCATAATGGTTATCGTTTGGATACAGAACCTCTACAATGTTTTTCGCCAGGTTTTCCTGTTCTACTGCCTTGTGGTATTCACCCTTATCAAACAAATCCAACTGGAAGTCATTGATTGCTTCCGCGTCCCAGATACGAAGGGTATTTACAATCTGATTGTTGTAGCCCACAATCGGCATATCGTAAGGAATGGCTCTTACAGACTGATAGCCCTCCTGGATAAAGTGGTTTCTGCCTGTAGCTGCATCGTATTCCACTCTGACATAACCGCCGAATTTTACTTCTTTTGCATATTCCGGACGACGCAGTTCAAATGGATAGCCGTTCTTTAACCAGTTATCCGGCACTTCTACCTGATAACCGTTTTCGATTTTCTGTTTGAACAGACCATAGTGGTAACGAATACCGCAGCCATACGCACAATATCCCAATGTTGCCAGAGAATCCAAAAAGCAGGCTGCCAGTCTTCCAAGACCTCCGTTTCCAAGAGCCGGATCCGGCTCCTGGTCTTCAATTACATTTAAGTCAAATCCCAGCTCGTCCAGAGCTTCTTTTACTTCATTATATGCACACAGGTTAATCAGGTTATTTCCCAGTGCGCGTCCCATCAGGAATTCCATGGACAGGTAATAAACAATTTTCGGGTCATCTTTTTCATACTGTTTCTGTGTCAAAAGCCAGTTGTCAATAATTACGTCTTTTACAGCAAGAGATACCGCCTGAAAAACCTGTTCCTGAGTTGCCTCATCAATGGTCTTTCTGTAAAGCATTTTTACATTTTCTTTAACGCTTTCCTTAAATTCCTCTTTCTTGAAATGATTATCCAACATCTCCCTTTTCCTCCTACCGAAAGTTATGAAAGTTTTTCCACTCCTAATTTTACACCTTCTGAGTTAATTTTCCAATCTTTTGTATAACCCTTTACTTCATTATAAACAACTTCTTCTGCCAATACTTCGGATTTGATTTCTTTTTCGTGTACGCGGAAAATCCCCTCAATAACCTGATTCTCTGCAAGAGATACACGAATCTTATCCATGACCTCAAATCCCGCCTCTTTACGCATGGTCTGGATTTTGCTGATAATTTCTCTTACAAATCCCTCTTCAATCAGTTCCGGTGTCAGGTTGGTATCCAGAACAACAGTAATATCGTTGTCATTTTCAGAAACATATCCTTCCATCTGTGCCATATCAATGAGCAGATCGCTTTCCAACAGCACGATTTCCTCGCCGTTTACAGCCAGCTTCAGTTCTCCCTGTGCTTTTAACTCGTCCATAGCTTTGTTTCCATCCAGTTCAGCCAGAGCTGTCTTAATACCGCCCAAAAACTTGCCGTATTTCGGTCCTACAGTCTTCAACTGTGGCTTAAAGGTGTAGGAAGTAAAGTTCCTTACATCATCGGTAAATTCCATTTCTTTTACATTTAATTCATCTGTAATAATGTCTTTGTAGAAATCAGAAAGTTCGAACGGCGCTTTTACAAACATTTTTCCGATTGGCTGACGGTTCTTGATGTTTGCCGCATTTCTGCAGGCGCGTCCCATAACAACCACCTTTAACAAATCGTCCATGTTTTCTTCCAGCTCTTTGTCAATCCACTCTTCCTTCACTTCCGGGAAGTCACAAAGATGAATACTTTCCGGTGCGTTCTTATCCAGACTTCTCACCAGGTTCTGGTAAATATCCTCTGTCATAAACGGAACCATAGGAGCAGCTGCCTTGGAAATAGTCACAAGGGCTGTATACAGTGTCATGTATGCATTAATCTTATCCTGCTCCATGCCTTTTGCCCAGAAACGCTCGCGGCTTCTTCTAACATACCAGTTACTCATATCATCTACAAATTCCTGTAAAGCTCTTGCGGTTTCCGGAATCCTGTAAGCAGCCAGATTTTCATCTACGGCTTTTACTACCGTATTCAGCTTGGATAAAAGCCATTTGTCCATAACCGGAAGCTTATCGTATTCCAATGTATATTTTGTTGCGTCAAATTCATCAATGTTTGCATACAGTACAAAGAATGCATAAGTATTCCAAAGCGTACCCATGAACTTACGCTGTCCCTCCTGCACGGCTTTTCCGTGGAAGCGGTTTGGCAGCCATGGCGCACTGTTTACATAGAAGTACCAGCGGATTGCATCTGCGCCGTATTTTTCCAGTGCATCAAATGGGTCTACGGCATTTCCCTTAGATTTACTCATCTTCTGTCCGTTTTCGTCCTGTACATGTCCCAGTACAATAACGTTCTTGTATGGCGCTTTGTTAAACAGCAGTGTAGATTCTGCCAGCAGGGAATAGAACCAGCCTCTTGTCTGGTCTACAGCTTCAGAAATAAAGTCTGCCGGGAACTGCTGCTCAAACAATTCTTTGTTTTCAAATGGATAGTGGTGCTGTGCAAAAGGCATAGCTCCTGAGTCAAACCAGCAGTCAATTACTTCCGGTACACGGTGCATTTCCTTTCCACATTTCGGACACTTGATGGTAATTTCATCAATATATGGTCTGTGCAGTTCTACGGTTTTCGCTGCTTCGTTCCCACTCATTTCAAAGAGTTCCTGTCTGCTGCCGATGGCATGCATATGTCCGCATTCGCATTCCCATACATTCAGCGGAGTTCCCCAGTAACGGTTACGGCTGATGCCCCAGTCCTGTACGTTTTCCAGCCAGTCGCCGAAACGTCCTTTACCAATGCTTTCCGGAATCCAGTTAATGGTGTTGTTGTTGCGGATTAAGTCGTCTTTTACTGCAGTCATCTTGATAAACCAGGATTCTCTTGCATAGTAAATCAGCGGAGTATCGCATCTCCAGCAATGAGGATAGCTGTGTTCAAACTTTGGTGCAGAGAAAAGCAGCTTTCTTTCGTCCAGATCCTTTAATACTTCCGGGTCTGCTTTCTTACAGAAGGTACCTGCCCATTTGGTTTCCTTTGTCATTTCACCTTTTTCATCAACTAACTGCAGGAATGGAAGGTCATATTTTCTTCCCACCTTGCTGTCATCTTCACCGAATGCAGGCGCAATATGAACCACACCGGTACCGTCTGTCAATGTTACATAAGTATCACAAACAACATAATGTGCTTTTTTATCCAGCTTTTTAAAATTATATAAAGGCTCGTATTCTTTATATTCCAGTTCTTTTCCAATATAAGTTTCCAGAATTTCGTAAGCCGGTGTTCCCTCTTCTCTTTCAAGAGAACCAAGCACGGTATCTAAAAGAGCCTCTGCCATATAGTAAGTATAGCCGTCTGCTGCTTTCACTTTTACATACTGTTCTTCCGGGTTTACACAAAGCGCCACATTAGAAGGCAATGTCCACGGAGTTGTGGTCCATGCCAGAATATAAGCGTCCTCGTCTTTTACTTTAAAACGTGCAATGGCAGAACGTTCTTTTACATCTTTGTAGCCCTGTGCTACTTCCTGCGCAGAAAGCGGTGTTCCGCAGCGCGGACAGTACGGCACGATTTTGAATCCTTTGTATAACAGGTTTTTGTTCCAGATTTCTTTTAATGCCCACCATTCGGATTCAATATAATCATCATGGTAAGTAACATATGGATTGTCCATATCTGCCCAGAAACCAACGGTAGAGGAGAAGTCCTCCCACATGCCTTTGTATTTCCAAACGCTTTCCTTACATTTATCAATAAACGGAATCAGACCGTATTCTTCAATCTGCTCTTTTCCATCCAGCCCCAGCAGCTTTTCCACTTCCAGCTCTACCGGAAGACCGTGAGTATCCCAGCCTGCTTTTCTCGGAACCATTTTGCCCTTCATAGTACGGTATCTTGGAATCATATCCTTGATAACACGGGTCAGCACATGACCGATATGGGGTTTACCGTTTGCTGTCGGCGGTCCGTCATAAAAGGTATAGGTTTCTCCTTCTTTTCTCTGTTCCATACTTTTTTTGAAGATATCATTATCTTTCCAGAATTTTTCAATGTTCTTTTCGCGTTCTACAAAGTTTAAATCCGTAGTAACTTTCTGATACATGGTTTTTCTCCTCTCTCTGATTGACTAAAAGGAATCTCGTCTGCGAGATTCCTGCGCGCGATCGGTGCCGTTAGCGGCTAATTTCCTTCCCGCGAGCTGCGCATTTTCACACGAAGTGTTTTTTATTGCATAGGATTCCCAGGAAATTTCCTATGCAATAAAAAACTCCCGTCCTGTAACAGGACGAGAGCAAATACGCTGTCGTTATACCACCTCTTACAACATACACAACATTTCTGTCTTCATATGCGTTCCTTTTAACGGAGGAAATCCGGCATCTCCTACTTGATTCAGATAGCAACTCAGGAGTGATTTTCTTTCACCGCTACTGGTACCGGATTTCCACCCTCTCCGGCTCTCTGTTACGTTGGCTTGCAGGAATTGCACACAGAAAAGATAAAATATCTGGACTATGCAAATTCTGTCAGTGAAATACTCTCTCCGTCTTGGTTTTTCTCATATATCAAGTATTATACTGAATCTGTTTGGAGGTTGTCAAGAGGGATTGGGGTGGGAACAGGGATTTTCCAAATTTTATTGATATAATTCCTCAAACCGCTTATAATGTACATTAGTTTACCATAGAAATTTTATGCCGCTGCCACAGACTTCTCCTGCCTGGCAGGCGGCAGAACGGAGATTTATATGAAAAAGAAATTTTTTCTTCTGCCAGGTGTTCTCTGCATGGCTGCAAGCCTTTGTCTGAATACCGGCAGAATTCCTGTCATGGCTGCTGCCCCTGATAGCAACGGTGCAGGAAATACTGCTTCAACAGCCCCGGCTGATACCAACAACAATGCCAAGCAAGAACAAAAGCCGGAAGTGCCGGAAAGCTATAACTGGGAAATTCAGTCCAACAAAATTCCGGGGTGGCCGGAAGGGCCAAAGGTTGTTGCTGAAACTGCGATTTTAATGGACGTAAATTCCGGCGAAATTCTATACGCAAAGGGAATTGATGAAAAACGCGCGCCTGCCAGCACCACAAAGATTATGACTGCCATGCTGGCTCTGGAAAAGGTTCCCTTTGAAACCCAGATTACCTTTACCAATGAAGTTAATAATATTGAACCCGGCAGTACTCACATTGGCATCAAGCCCGGCGAAACACTGACTATGAAGGATTGTGCTTATGCCATTCTCCTTGCTTCTGCCAATGAAGTATCCTCAGGAGTTGCTGAATATATCGGAGGCATAGTTCCCAAATTTGTAGAGGAAATGAATCAGCGCGCCAAAGACCTTGGCTGTAAAAACACCCATTTTGTCAATGCAAACGGTCTTTACAGTGAAGACCATTACACAACGGCCAGAGATTTGGCTTTGATTGCCCAGGCTGCTTTTCAGAGCGAAACCTTTCGTGAAATCATTAAAACACCGTACTATATTGTACCGAAAACCAATATTACCAATGAAGAACGGTGGCTAAACAATCATCACAAAATGGTGCTGGACGGTTCTGAACATTATGACGGCTGTCTGGGGGGAAAAACGGGGTATACGGAAAAAGCAGGAAATACGCTTGTAACTTACGCAGAAAGAAATGGTACAACTCTCGTATGTGTGGTTCTGGCTGATAATGTATCTCATTATGCGGACACAAGGGCTCTTTTGGACTACGGCTTTCAAAATTTCCAAAAGCTGACCGCTGAAAACACATCACTTGCTCCTGCTGAAAATGATGATTTCGGCGCTTATCTAAAGGAAAACGGACTCCTGAACACAGTAATCGACCATTCTTCTATGAATATTCCTGCAAATGCGAAGGAATCTCTCACCTATAAGGTGAATCTGGAGAAAAATACAGTAAACATAGATTACTATTATGGAGAAACTGCTCTGGGAAGCTCTGTACAGGAAGCTTCCTCTGAAATTCTGCAGGCTGCGGATACTTTTCATCTTCAGGAACGCCAAGCCCAGCAGTCTGCGGCTGCAAATCCAAAAGCAGACTCCGAAAATACAGCTTCTTCACAAAGTGCCGCAAAGCCTGGAAAAACTTCCTCTCTTGACGGCTTCTGGGGCGAAGTTCTGAATATATTCCATGAACTTCCCAGTTGGAAATATCCGGCTCTGTTTCTTTTAGCCGCTGCCTTTATCTTTTACATTGTAACCTTAATTGTAAAGATAAAACGTTCTCTGCGAAGACGTAAACGCAGAAAAATAAAAAAACCAAAAAAAGGAAAACAACAATGAAGGTAACTTATATTGGAGGATAAAACTTATGAAATTTCAAATGATTCACGAAAACTACAATGTAAAAGACCTGGAAAAATCCCTGGCTTTCTATGAAAAAGCGCTGGGGCTTACAGAAAAACGCCGTATCAATGCAGAAGACGGTTCTTTTATTATTGTCTATCTTGGAAATGAAACAACGGATTTCGAACTGGAACTGACCTGGTTAAGAGATTTTGACAGAGCATACAATCTGGGCGACTGCGAATTTCATCTGGCATTTCGCACTGATGATTTTGAGGCTGCACATAGGCTTCACGAAGAAATGGGTTGTATCTGCTTTGAAAATCCGACAATGGGAATTTACTTTATCTCTGACCCGGACGGTTATTGGCTGGAAATTTTGCCGCAGAATAAATAACCCTGTTCCAGACTTTTCTATGCTGAAAGAACAGCAATAAAAAGCACCGCAAAACAGCACTCAGAACTGTAAATTTCTCTGACTTCTGTTTCTATGCGGTGCTTTCTCCTCTTTTTCTCTGTTTTTTATCTGTGTCTTACTGGAATCCTTTTCGTTCTCTGGCAGCATCAATCAGTGTTTTTGCTTCCTCAAAAGCCGCCGGAAGATAAGATTCGGTCCATTCCTTCCCTGCTTTTTCCGCCTTTTTAATATCATTCCATCTTGTCACCACTTCTCCGGACTGATTCACAGTTTCTTCACCAAACACATGAGGGTGCCTGCGAATCATCTTATCGCTGATACCGCGGCATACATCTTCTAAGGTAAACAGTCCTTCTTCTTCCGCTATCTGTGCATGCAAAACCACCTGCAAAAGCAAATCACCAAGTTCTTCCTTCAGGTTATCTGCATTTCCGGTAGCTTCCAGAATGTTAATACCGCACACAACCTCTGCAGCTTCCTCCATACAGGCCGGCTTCAAACTCATATGCGTCTGCTCTCTATCCCACGGACAGCCATCTTTGGAGCGAAGGCGAGCCATAATTTCTTTTAATCTGTCAAATTCTTTCATGATAGGGACTCCTTTTATAATTTTTTACTCAATCGCTGCCTGTCCCATTTTCTCCAGAAGCTCAGACTTAATCTTATAAAGCTTGTCTGACAAATCCACAAAAACCTCCTGAGGATTGGTGAAACGTCTTGTTTCGTCCCAGAGTGTATCTAATTCCTTCTGACATATATCTCTGATTTCCATGACAGAAGGAGAGGTATAAACACAGTGCCCTTTCTGGAATACAGGAACCAGAAGCTCCCTTAAAATGTAAGAGCCGCCGGCAAGCTTTGTCTTTTTCCAGGTTGCCATAGGATCAAAGATAATCATATCCTCTTCCGGATTGAACACCTCGTCTTCCAGACAGATTAAATCTGCACGGATTTTCCCGGTAGCTTTGTCATAAATACGCATAATGGTCTTGTTGCCGGGATTTGTGACCTTTTCTACATTTTCGGACAATTTGATTTTCGGAACAAAGTCGGAATCCTCTTTATTTTTAATCGCTGCCAGCTTATAAACACCGCCGAAGGCAGGGTTGTCGTTACAGGTAATCAGATTAGTTCCCACGCCCCAGGAATTGATTTTCGCACCCTGGGCTTTCAAGCTCTCAATCAGGTATTCGTCCAAATCACTGGAAGCAGAGATAATCGCGTCCCCAAATCCGGCTTCAGACAGCATTCTGTGTGCCTGTTTGGACAGATAAGCCAGGTCGCCGCTGTCAATTCGGATTCCGTATCCCTTCATGGGAAGTCCGGCCTCTTTCATTTCTTTAAAGACCCGAATAGCATTTGGAACGCCGGAATTTAACACATCGTAAGTATCTACCAGCAGAATACAGGCATTTGGATACAGGCTTGCATAGGTTTTAAAGGCTGTATATTCATCAGGGAAACTCATAATCCAACTGTGGGCATGAGTTCCTTTTACCGGAACGTGGAACATCTGTCCTGTCAGTACATTGGATGTTCCGATACAGCCTCCAATCATGGCAGCTCTTGCGCCATACAGCCCTGCGTCAGGTCCCTGGGCTCTTCGTAAGCCAAATTCCATAACACCGTCACCTTTTGCGGCGTATACCACACGGGAAGCCTTAGTAGCAATCAGACTCTGGTGATTCAGAAGATTCAAAATAGCAGTTTCCACTAACTGTGCTTCCATAACAGGTGCGATAACCTTTAAAAGGGGTTCTCTTGGAAAGACAACCGTTCCTTCGGGAATGGCATAAATATCTCCCGTAAAATGGAAGCCTCGCAGATATTCCAGGAAATCGGAATCAAAAATATTCAGACTCTTCAAATAATCAATATCGTCAGGAGAAAAGTGTAAATCGCGAACATATTCAATAATCTGTTCTAATCCTGCAGCAATGGCATATCCTCCGCCGCAGGGATTTTTTCTGTAAAATGCATCAAAAACCACAACCTGGTCTGTTGGATTTTTAAAATACCCCTGCATCATAGTAAGTTCATATAAATCTGTCAGTAATGTTAAATTTAAGGCTCTCATAGACAGCACTCCTTTGTGTATTAAATAAAACCATTATACCACGTTTCCCCATAAATACAAAAAGTTTTCTACAGGTTTCCGCGAGGATTAGAAAGCATCTGATGGTATTCCTCCAGTGTCAGCCCGGTAAGAGAAAGGTAGAGGGACAGAGTTTTCCCCACAAAGCGTATATGCCAGGGTTCCCAGGGATACTGGGTAATATGTTCTTTTCGCCGGGGATAGCGCAGAATAAAACCATAAAGGGGCGCATTGGTTTTCAGCCATTTTCCTTCCTTTGTGTATGCGAAGGCCTCTTCCAGTTCAAAATTTAAAGAAGCACAGGAAATATCAAGGGCAAGCCCGGTCTGATGTTCACTGGTGCCGGGAGGCGCTACGGCGCTGCTGCTTCTTGCCAGAGCGTTTCGATATAAGCTTTCCTGTCTTTTATAGGAACGGTAGCCGGAAACACCCATGAGGGTTATATTGTCAGAAGCAGCCTGATGAAAAAGTCTTGCGGCAGCTTTTGCTGCTGTTTTCTCCATAAGAGTCTTTTCGTCATGTGCAGAAGTATCAAAAGGAATATGGGCTTCTGCAAGGCATGGCGGAACATAGGAAGAAGTCAGCGGGTGAGATTTATTTACAAGAAGAGTATAAGACATACGGAAACACCTGCCTTTCATAATGGCTATATTTTATGTACGAAAGAGGTGAAATAGAATAGGAAAATACAGAAGAAAGGATTTATTACAAAGATAAAGAGCAGACGGGAACCCGCAGAAGTTTCACACTGTCTATAAAACTACTTTTTCGAAACTTCTACCGAGAACTCCGTACAGGCATATTCGCCTCTTTCTTCCACCTCCCAAAGCATTCGATACACACTTATTATTTTCCCATTATGAAGCGCATGTTTGACTTCTTCTGTCCAAAGCTGCTTCCCCTGTGTCTGAATACAGCAACTGGCTTTTTCTCCTGTCAGCAAAAATCTGTCTTTTTCTATTACGGGTTCTATATAAGAAATTAAATTTTCCTGTATCTCACCGCATTTCCAAAACTCATCTTTTACAAACAGTTTACCAGAAGAAAACTCAAACCGCAAACTCCTTACCATTTGTTCTGCTGCATTTTCCTCATATGCTTTCTCAAATTCTAATGCAACATATCCATTCTCATCTGTTTCAAATCGTGTACAGCAATGCTGTGTTCCTTCTTGCTGCCCCCTGCCTCTGATAACAGGAACATTATGGCTAAAAGAGTGATTGCAGAAAATCTCATATCTGTGTTCATTAAAATAGTTTTTTGTATATTCTCCTGCTCCCAAATCCGGCAAAAAAAATTCCTCTCCGGAAAAAAACAGAAAACTTCCCACATCATTGTGATTATGGGGTTCTCCATTATGACCGCCTTTTACAGCCATTCCTGTACCAGTATCATTCTCACAAATGACCCATTGAGAACCAGGAAGGGTAATCTGTCCCGATTTCTCCTCTTCCGGAAAAAAACTGCTTTCTTTTTCTGTCTTCTCCAGATATTTCTGTGTCCATACAAGATCTCTGAAAGCCCCCATCCAACGATAGCAGGTATCTTCTGTCAAATTTGCTGCTAACGAAAAAGACGGCAATCGAACACTCTCATACCGCATGGCAAGATAGCTGCTGAGTCCCGCCCGAAAATGTTCTTTACTGTTTCCGTCTGAAAAACTCAGTGTTCTGCCATTTCCAAAATAACATTTCTGCTGAAATCCGGCAATCTTTTCTACTTTTGGATTTGCAAATAAATCTTCTTTACCCTTTGTAAACTCCAAAAGCTGCTCCGCAAATCCCGTAAAGTAAGTCATTCCGTAAGTAAAATAGGATAATCCCTCCAGACAGGCTCCGTCTTCTCCAAATCCTGCCAGAAAATATTTCATATTTTCTGTAACACGTTTTAAACATTCCCTTTGTCTTTCCGGCTCTTTATGCATCAGGTACATTGCTGCACTCCCGACAGAGCCATTACAGACAGCACACCAATTCAATGTACAGTTTTCCCACCAAGCATAAGGAGATTTTACACTCAAAAAAGGATTTAAAACTCTACGGTATATTTCTTTCTTTGCAAGGTTTCTTACCTCTCGTCTTATAAAGGATTTTTCCACGGAAATAATTTCTGAAAGAGCCTGTGCTGTTTCTGCAGCAAACAAGTCCACCGTAAGCTCCCAGCCCGGTATTGTTCTGTCTACGTGTGCAGGAAGCGCCCAGCACTGTTCTTTACAAATTTCTGCAATCACTGCTTCCAGCTTTTCGGAATATATTTTTTCTCTTCCTTTTTCCAGCCAGACCTGCAGACCAAAAACCATCAGGAATTTCCTTCTACTGAAATATTTATTCTCATAAACCAGACGATTTCCTGTCTGCTCATACAAGGCAAACTCCTGCTCTGTCAGCTTTGGCATCTCCTGATTCAAAAGTACCTGTGCTTCTTTTTGGATATCCTCCTGATACTTCCTGAGAAAACTCTTAATTTTTCTCTTTTCCCTGCCCATTTTTGTCCTCTTTATCTTACCAATACGGATTCCAGTCCTTTGCCAGTCTTGTCAATGCTTCCATATAAAAATAATCTCCCCAGGAGTTGCATTCATCTACACCCTCATGATTGCATGTATTATATGGCGAATGATTGGAGTATGTACTATGAAGAACAAGCCCATTTGATATTTTGGAATCTGTAACTCTATAATTATCATAAACAGACTTCATCAGCTTTTTAGCAATATCTGTATAATACAACGCGTCTTCCTCTTCCATATATTTTGCCATTTCCAACATTCCGCATGCCGCTATAGATGCACTGGAAGAATCTCTTGGCTGGTCGTCGCCATCTGTAAATTCCAAATCCCAATATGGAATCAAATCTTCCGGAAGATGTTCCAGGAAATATTGAGTCACATGCTTAAAATTCTCAATATATTTCTTTTCTCCTGTATACCTGTAAGCCAACGCACAGCCGTAAATTCCCCAGGCCTGGCCTCTTGCCCATGCAGAACCGTCCCTGTATCCCTGACAGGTTGCGCCATGGTCAGGAGCCCCTGTTTTCATATCAAAGTAAAACGTATGCCAGGTCGAGTAATCTTCTCTTATGACATTTGCAATCGCAGTATGAATATGCTTCTCCGCAATTTCTCTGTATTTTTTCTCTCCTGTTTCCTCGGTTGCCCAATACAAAAGCGGAAGGTTTAAAAGACAGTCAATAATCAGCCTGTAATTTTCCGGTTCATTCATGGGACCCCAGGCCTGAATAAATTCTCCAACCGGGTGATATCTTGTAATCAACTGATCCGCTGCCTTAATTGCAGCTTCTCTTCCCTTTTTACTTTCTGTCAGCTTATAGGCAGCCACACAGGAAAGAGAATACAAAAATCCCATATCATGATGATCCACTTCATATTTATCATTAATTCTTTTCAAAAAGCTCTCAACCTGAACATCTGCTGCTTTTCTGAATGCCTCATCATGCGACCACTCATATGCAAGCCAGATTTCCCCTGTCCAGAACCCTGTAGTCCAATAATTATTTTCGATGGGTTTATAAAATCCATTTTCTGAAAATGCATTTTGAAATTTATCTGTAAATTCCTCCAAATTGCAGCGTACCTGTTTTACCGCAAACTCCATACCATTTTGTATATCTTCAGATGTAATAACCGGCTTATTCTCAAACATACCTATCTCTCCTTTATCTCGACTTTTATTTCAGTCACAAACTCTGACTCTCCCACAGGAATAGAATAACTTACAGACGGCAGCAATGTTTTGGGATTTATCAGATTTGTATTGGGATCTGCTGTAATTATAGTTCCTTCCCCCTGTTTTCCACATACTTCACAATAACTGCTGCTGTTTTCCACACGGCTGACACCTTTTTCCTCTGTTTGTACACAATGATCCTTCAATGCCGCACTGATACAAAAACCACAGTCATATGCTATACAGGATCTGTCGCTGTTTATTTTATGCCTCCTTATATGTCCGGTTTCTGTGGGAATCACCGTTGTTTCCACCATGATTCCCGGATAAGGACTCCATTTAGACCAGACCTCCTGCTCCCGTATTTCAGAATCCTCACAGATTCTTCGTACATATACATATCCATCAATGATAAATGCCAGCATACTATCCGGACAATTTTCGTGAAGTTCATAGCAGGAACGGGCAACCGAAAAGGCAAGCTTTGTATCATATGCAAATTTTCCGTATTTCTCCACAGAATGTCCATGTCCGAAAGCACTGAATACCCCCGGCGTGTAGGCTGTATTGTGATGCCGATAATGTTTTACCAGCATTTCTCCATAAGGCATAGCACACTGAGAAATTTCCGAAGGATATTTTTCTGCTTTTGCCTTCCAGAATGCATGATTATCCGGAAGCGCCAGAAAAGCAAAATATTTCATACTCCAATAAGCAGAGCCGGGACCATTATACTTTTCAGACATCATTAAATTCGGATACCCGTAGCCTATGGTCAATATTCCGTTTCTGTCAAATACCGGCAAACTCAGCCAATATTTCATATGCCGTACAATAAGACCTTTCATCACCCCTATTGGCAGAGGTTCGATTCCGCAAAGAAGGCATGCCGAGAAAAAACTCACCTGTGCAAAACGATATGTCAATGAACGTCCAAAAGGCAATGCAGCGCCGTCCTCGTCAAACCAGTATAGAAACTGCTTTGCAAATTCCATAGAACGCCTTTTCAGCCTTTCACTTCTCTCCCTGTCTTCCTGCTGTGCAAATTTTGCATAGATAAGACCGTAAAAATGAATGGCAAAGGATACATAGTAATCTCTCTGGCAGGAATCCCCATCTCGATACCAGCCCTCTCCCAGATAAAAACTCTCTGTCATGTCCAAGGACTTCTTCATCTGCTCTTCACTATAAGGGGCGCCTACATTTTTAAGCCCCAGATTTACCAATACCCGGAACATCTGCCAGTTACATTCTGGAATTTCATGCTGGTTAATGGTATAAAGATACGCGGCAAAATTCTTTTTTTCTCTTTCTGTTAAAGGCTCCCAGAATTTTTCCGGCGCCATCAAAAGCCCATACCCCATGGCAGCCATTTCCACAAATCTCTGGTCAAATTCTCCTGGATTTCCCCAGTACTCTTCATCTTCTGGGTCTGTACCTGCCACCAGTCCTTTCTGATAACAGCTTAAAAACCACTCGTCCTTCCCACCGCCTGCAAAAAAAGGAACTAATGCCCACAGTGGTCTTGAGAAAGCTTCCATATAAATTGCCTTCTGATCATAATTGGTAGCTGTGTTTCCTAAATTCAATCCTGCTCTATGTGTACTGTAATAAGGCTTTAAAGGATTTAGAAATTCCAGCATCAATTCCTGAAAATCCTCTTTTGTACTCCAATCTTTTACTTTCATATCGTCCTCCTCTTCCTATCCTTTTAATCCTGTAGACGCAACACCCTCTACAAAATATTTCTGCAGACACAAAAATACAATCAACACAGGAATTAATGTAATCACAGAGCCCGCCATAATCAAACCATACTCTGCGGAATACTGACCTACAAACATTTTAAGACCAAGCTGAATGGTTTTTTTAGATTCTGTTTTTAAATAAATCAGTGGCCCCAGATAGTCGTTCCAGGTATTTACAAAAGTAAAGATAGTCAGTGTGGACAATGCCGGCTTGGAAAGAGGAAGCATAATAGAACGGTAAATCCGATATTCACTCATACCATCAATACGTGCTGCTTCACAAAGAGAATCCGGTATTCCCATATAGAACTGTTTCATCATGAATACTCCAAAAGCAGAGAATGCCTGCAGGCATATCATTGCAAGAAGTGTATCATTCAATCCCATTTTTCTCATCATAATAAACTGTGGAACCATATATACCTGCCACGGCATGGCAATCGTAGCAATATACCCTAGAAACAGCGTATTCTTGTGTTTAAAATTCAGTTTTTGCAAATGCGTATGCTGCAAAGCTACTGGTTAAAAGCTGCAGAAATGTTACAACAATTGTCAGAATCACTGTATTTCCAATAAAAGTTCCCAGAGGGATTTTCGTCCAGATTTCCCGATAATTTTCCCAACGCGGAATCTCCGGAATCCATCGAAACGGCGTCATCTGAAATACTTCTGTTTTTGATTTTATGGAAGCGGAAAGCATCCACAAAAACGGAACAATCATTAATGCGGTAATCGCGATTAAAAGTGTATAAATCAACACTCTGTTTATGCGTCTGTGCTTTGATGCAGACCTTGTTTTCATAGTTCTCTCTCCTTTCCCTTCCTAATCATTTTCATATTTTTTCTGTCCACGGAACTGAATCAGGGTAACTGCCAGAACCAGAACAAATAATACCATGGCTACAGCGCTGGAATATCCCAAATCCCACTCCTGGAACGCCTTCTGATAAATATAATATACCAGAACAGTAGAGTTTGTACCCAGCTTTCCGTCAGCGCCTCCGGCAAGCATAATTGCAATATCGTATACCTTAAAGCAATTAATCGTCAGCATAACCGTTACAAAGAAAGTAGTCGGTCTAAGCTGAGGCCAGGTTACATATCGGAATTTTTGCCAGGTTGTGGCCCCATCAAGACTTGCCGCCTCATAAAGTTCTCCCGAGATTCCCTGTAAACCTGCGAGATAGATTACCATATAGTATCCCATATATTTCCATACACTAAATAAAATCAAAGTCACCAGAACCAGATTTCCGCGCCAAACCAGTTCGGAAGATTTTCCACATGACATACATAATACAGAAACGCATTCACCGGCCCTTTACTGGGGTGAAAAATCATACTCCACACTGCCGTAATCGCTACCAGAGAAGCAACATAAGGAAAAAATGCAATGGTTCTGAACACTCCCCTCGCCTTTACCTTCTGATTCAGAATAATTGCCAGACCCAAAGATGCCATCATGGTTAAAGGAACCGTTCCGACACAGTAAATAATAGTATTAATAAAAGATTTCTTGAACATGGTATCAGAACCAAGACGGATAAAATTATCCAGTCCTGCAAACTGAATCGCATTATTTCCGTCCCATTTGAGAAATCCCAATGCAAATGCGAAAATAATGGGAATCAATGTAAATACTGCAAACCCTATAAAATTAGGCGCAATAAAGGAATATGCTACAAGCGCTCTTTTCCTGTCACGGCGCACTCTGCTCTTTTCTATACTTTTTTCCATAATTTTCCAGCCCTATGGCATAACTCCTTTCTTTTCCGCAAAGGAAAATTTTCTTTTTAAATGCCAGAAAGGAACTGGTATCTTCCCAGTATATCCAGTTCCTTTCTACTTCTTGCAAAATTTAATTATTTGCCGATTTTACCTACTTCTTCATTCATCTTGGCAATTCCTTCATCAATAGAAAGATCTCCGTTCATAATATCTTTATGATACGTATCCAAAATCGTATTAATCTCAGAGAAATTCTTATCATACGGAGCTTCCAGATATACCTTGCCCGGTTTTAATGCCTCAATGCTGGTTTCGTCCTGTGGAAAGCCGTCTAAAGAAGCAATCACATCTGCTGTTTCATCATTTAAAAGCGCCGGGAAAGAACCTGTTGCCGCTACAATTTTGGCTCCCTCTTCTCCACATGCAAATTTAATAAAATCCCATGCTGCATCTTTATTTTCAGAAGAAGTCGGTATTGCTAAACCTGTAAGAGAACCTATGGTTGCTCCCTCTTCTGCCCCTTCCGGGTGAGGATATTTTGCAATTCCCCAGTTTCCGCATAATTCAGAATCATATTCTCCATTTGCAAGTTCTGTAATCAAGGTAGAAACATACCAGCTTCCCATATTCATGGTTGCTACATTTCCCTCTGAAAAAGCTGCGGAATAGTGAAGCTGTGAAGCATTGGTATCAATATAACTCCTACAAATGCCATCTTCTTCCTGTTTTTTCACCATTTCATAATATGGCTTTGTCCAGTCATAATTTCCATCTAATACGGTATGTTTTCCATCTAAAATTCCGAAAAGTTGTACGGTACTTCTCCAGTTATGGAAATGGGATCCATATGTAACATCAGAACCAAATCCTGTCTTTGCAACCTTTCTTGCCAGTTCATCCCATTCCTCCACAGTCATATTGTTTGTCGGATAATCCACATTAGCAGCATCAAATAAATCTTTGTTATAGTACAGCACCCAGAAGTCATTTCTAAACGGCATTTCCAATATCTTTCCGTCTGCCTTCATCTGGTCTGTCACTCCATTGTATACGCTTAAATCAATATTATCCGCAGAAACTCTCTCTGTTAAATCTTCCAACACACCTTTTGATACCAGAGTGGTATAACACTGCATATCCTTGACTGTAACTACATCAAAATCTGAGCCTTCTCCGGAAAGTTCGGTGGAAAGAACTGTCATATAATCCGCAGAACCCAAATCCATAATTTCAATTCTCACATCAGGATTTTTCTCCATGTAAGCATCTGCAATACCGTCCCAGTAGGTAACCAAATCCCTGTCCCACATAGCCCATTTCAGAGTCGTAGATGCATCTGCATTCTTTTCTTCTTTTTTATCCTCTGATTTTTTATCGCTCTCTTTATTTGTACTGTTTTCTTTTTCTGAAGCAGTATCCCCACTGCCGCCTCCGCAGCCCGCTAAAGTTCCTGCCGCCAGCACAGCGCCCATCAATACACTAACCAGTTTTTTTCTCATACCTTTTCTCCTTACTATTTTTCGTTCTGATCTCCAAATACAACTGCAACTTTTCCACATTGACCGCCCGCCATGAGTTCATAGGCTTCCCCCGCCTTTTCAAGAGGAAATTCATCTGTAATCAAATCTTCGGGGTGGATATTCCAACGCACCAGACGTTCAACCAACTCTTCCATTTTCCAAAGACTGGTTACCCAGGAACCGTATATTGTCTTCTGTCCGTGTATAATATCCGGACTTGGATTAAAGGTGCAGGTTCCGCCTTCTCCTATAAAGACAATTTTTCCTCTGTCCCTTGTGGCACGGATAGCAAGCTGACGCCCTGCATCATTTGCACTGGCATCAATCGCTCTCTCTACACCATTTTCGCCTGTAACTTCCATAATTTTCTCCAGCGCATCTTCTCCCGGTTTAAATACATAATCTGCCAACCCCAGCTTTTTCGCAAGATT
Source organism: Blautia argi (assembly GCF_003287895.1). Classification (NCBI taxonomy): domain Bacteria; kingdom Bacillati; phylum Bacillota; class Clostridia; order Lachnospirales; family Lachnospiraceae; genus Blautia; species Blautia argi. The sequence goes on from NZ_CP030280.1 coordinate 3,227,655, forward strand.
AATACGGTAATCGTTCATCTCAATACCAATCAGCTTATTTGCTCCCATAGCTTTTGCTAACATCAACGCTGCCAATCCTACAGGACCTAAACCAGTCACCAGAACTGCGTCATTTCCGCAGATTCCTATTTTTTCGATTCCTTCGTAAACTGTTCCGAAACCACATGCCACCTGCGCTCCATCTTTATAAGTAAGCTCGTCCGGCAATGCAATTAAATCTTTTTCTTCTGCCAGAATATACGGCGCCATACCACCATTTCTCTGCCAGCCATACGCCTGGCGATATTTACTTTTACATGAGATGTAATAACCTCTGCGGCAGTCATTACATACACCACAACCGGAAATATGATATACAATTACACGATCTCCCTTTTTAAACCGGCGAAGCCCTTCTCCTTCTTCTACAATCACGCCGCAAGGTTCATGTCCTGCAACAGTCCCCGGGATATAACCCTCCGGTCCTTTTCCCACATGCTCACGATAAATACAGCGGATATCACTTCCACAGATTGTTGTTGCTTTTGTCTGAATCAACACCTGTCCATGACCCGGTTTCGGAATTTCAAATTCTTTCATTTCCACAGAACTGTTTCCCGGAAGTGTTGCTCCTGTCATTGTTTTCGGAATCATTTTTACTGCCATTTTATTGCCCTCCTTCTTGTGTTTTGCATGCTTCAAGTATACGGATTCGCTTATTCTTTTTCCATGGATTTAATTATCATTTCATGTGTTATTTTTTTCAGTTTTTTCTTTCCCTTTCTTTCGTTGTCTATATTTTTATTTTCTATACAATTTTTTATCTTTTCCTGTAATTTTTCATTCCAGAACAAAATGATACTGTTTAAACACAACATAAAGTATCTTTCCGTGAAGATATGCACATAATCCCACGGACAAAATCAGGACAGGTGCACATACAAAGACTCCGATTGCCAACAAACATGTGGTTGTAGTAATCATAAGAATGGTCCAGCCTATATTCTTTACTGCAATCATAAATGCCAGCATTAATATTTTCTTTATCCCTGCCTGACATCTTGCCAGAAGAGGGAACGTATACGTTAAAATCATTATGTAGAAAGCTGTCAGTATCACAAACATAAAAAATATCATAACACCAACGCCGCTTTTAAACTGATAATACCAGGTCAAATCCGTAATCAGGAAAATCCCCAATCCGGCTAAAATACACCACATAAATGTTGCCTGTCTGAAATTCTCTCGAAAAGAATGAAAAAAATCTTTCACTACATACCCTTCCTGATCTTTTGCCAGTTTCATTCCGGCATAATAAAGGGCTGTAGTGGAGGCGCCTATGGTAAAAACAGGAAGACTTGTTACCACCCATAACACCGTCAGTACCATCATATCAAATACTTTCCCCATAAATCTCCATATAGGATTGTCCAAATTAAAAAATTCTGCCATTTCCATACCCTCCTTTTTCTCAAAATTATACTTCTTCCTTCTTTTCTTTGACTATGTATTTAATTATCATTTTCTGTGATATTTCATACGTTTTTTTCTACTTTTTATAAAGCATGCATTTTTTTAAGTTTTTATATACTTTTTCTCTCTCTTTCCTCTGAAACATACATAGGTATCCAAGATATGATATAATACACTCAACACACAAACCGACAAAGGAGTTAGACATGAAACACTCATTCTATAAAACAATTAAAGGCCGTTTTCTTTTAATTGTCTGCTCACTGATTATTGTTTTAAGCATTGGAATTATTACATTTACTTATGTTACCTTTTATAATCGACTGGAAAATAATGTCATACATTCCACAGATTCCAGTCTTTCTCTTCTTGCCAATGATATTAATAAGAAATTGTCTGACATCTATAGCTATGCACAGTGGTGCCAGAACAATAATACCGATATTATCAATTATATAAAAACAAGCCCTTCCTCCCCGTCATATGGAAGGATTACGACTCGGGCAAAAGAGCGAATGGACGAAGAATATCTTCGGAATCCTGCACATACCTATATGCAGCGAGTGATTATTGCAAATTCTGAACGGGAAGATTTTCTTCAATATACTTCTTCCTATTACTCTATATCGCGCCCCATGGTAAAACTTATTACGGAATTTTCTTATTACGAAACAGCTATGTCTGAATCTTCCTGTACCTTAAACTGCGGACTTCAAAAAAGTCCCCTGGGAAGGACTCCCACGGATTGTTTTCCTGTTATCCAGCCAATTAAAAACCTTTACAGTATCCATGATATCGGATTTGTCTATATTGAGATTTCCCCTCGCCTGCTGTCCGATACGGTATTAGAGTATACAACATTAGCAGACAGTCTTCCCTTATACTTCACAATCGGAGACGCAACGTATCTCATAAAAGAAAACCAATTAGAAAAACTTTCCGACCATTATGAACTTCTGAAAAAAAACCGTAAAAAGCTTTCTAATAACGGACATCAATATTTAGAAATCCATAAAAAAGGAAAAACGCAAAGGCTGGTTACCATTCCTTTAGAAACAGAACATTGTTATATCACACAAACAATCCCTGACGAATTGTTTCATCAACAACTGCAAAGTTATCTGTTTTTGATTGTAACAATCCTGTTTCTTTTGCTGCTGCTTGGAACCTTTCTGTATTTTCTGCTCGCCAGGCTGGTAAATAATCCTGTTACTGCACTAAATAACCGCCTGACCTGTATTGCCAAAGGTGACTTTACAAAAGATGCTGCGATTGAATGGGAAAATGAATTAGGAGATATTGGCAGAAGTATAAATAAACTTTCTGCCGATATTCAGGATTTAATGAATAAACGTATTGAAGATGAAAAAGAGAAAAAGGATTATGAGTACAAAATGCTGCAAAGCCAAATTAATCCCCATTTTCTTTACAACACCTTAAATTCTATTAAATGGATGGCCATTACACAAAATGCACCCGGAATTTCAGAAATGGTAACTGCGCTGTCCCGGTTATTAAAAAACATTGCAAAAGGTTCAAAAACAATTGTCACAATACAAGATGAATTCTCTTTTTTAGACGACTATTTTCTGATTCAGAAATACCGCTATGGAGGTGCAATTCGTCTGGAGTACAAGATTGACGACAAGGAATTATTGGCAAATAAAATTCTTCGCTTTACGCTTCAGCCTATTGTAGAAAACGCTATTTTTCACGGTATTGAGCCCAAAGGCTGTGAAGGAATTATTACGATACACCTCTATTCAGACGATAAAACGAAAATAAAAATTGATATCACAGACAATGGTATTGGCATGACTCCCGAACTGATTCAAAAAATTCTCTCTGAAGACGAACCGGATAAATCTCAGTTCTTCAGAGATGTGGGAATAAGCAGTGTGCATAAACGCTTACAATATACCTTTGGCAGCACCTGCGGATTATTTATCCACAGTGTTCCGGGAAAATCCACTACCATGACCGTTACTTTAAAAAATACACTGGAGGAAGGGACTTTAGAATGTACAAGTTATTAATTGTAGACGATGAACCATTGGTTCAGGTCGGATTGAAATCCATGCTGAACTGGAATACACTCCATATTGAAATTTGCGGAATTGCCGGAAACGGACAGGAAGCCTTGGATTTAATTGCCCGGCTTAAACCCCACATTGTAATTGCAGATATCCGTATGCCTGTAATGTCCGGTCTGGATTTGGTTCGAAAATGTCGGGAACAAACAGGCGAACTACCTGTTTTTATCATGCTTACCAGCTATGAAGAGTTTGAATATGCCCGTGAGGCTCTGAGATATCATGTAGCCGAATATCTTGTAAAACTGGAACTGACGCCGGAATCTCTGGAATCCGCAGTAAAAGCAGCTCAGATACGTGTAGATACTGCTATTAAAAAGCAGGATTCTTCTGCATTATTTTCTAAAACAGAACCCACTCCTGCTTTTGACTTACAGACTCTCCAAGATCGTTTTTATATCCGGCTTTTGAATAATCTCTTCGAAAACGAAGAAGAATTTTCACGACAGTCTGAAGAACTTCAGATTTGTCTGAACAGTCCCTGCTATGCCGCCGCACATTTAGAACTTTTATCCACAGATACTTCTGATACAAATGCTGCACAGCAACTTACACTTTATAACAGTACCTTGCAGATGTTTCATAAAATTATGGGCAAGTTTTTTCCCTGTCAGATAATATCTCTGGATTTACGCTATTGGGCGGTAATTTTTTCCTTAGACAATACAAATGACAAAGAAACCATTTCTTTTCTGAGAAATGCCTTCCGGGAAACCGCTCAAATGCTTCACAATTATTATAATGTAACGATTTTGGCTGCTGTCGGACGATTATTAAAACAGCCTGAAAATCTCAGTTCCTCCTACAGGGACGCTAAACAGCTCTCTACCCAATTAACTCCTAAGAATCCTCTTTTGTTTTTCGATGAGCTGCCGAAACATCAGACCCTGCGAAATGTGTTTGATATGACACTTTTCCGAGAACCTTTAAGAAAAGCTTTTGATGAATTTGATGAGGACGCATTACACGGAGTATTTCTTTCTATTTTTGACCTTTTTGAGTCCTCCTCGCCGCCATATACTCAAGTCATGGACGCTGCCAGCAATATCCTTCATCTGACTCTGACACTCTTATCTGACGGAGCTGATATAGCCACAAAAATTTTCTCTGCAGAGCCTGACGGATACCGCTCACTTTACCGCCAGACTTCTGTAAACCAAATTATATCTTATATGGAAAAACTGGACAGTGGATTGTGCCATATTTTTCAAGAACAGAAAAAAGACTATAAAAATCATATTGTTACCAATGTAAAAAGATACATTTCCGCACATATTGGCGAACATCTGACTTTGCAAAATGTTGCCGATGCTTTCTCTATAAGCCCAAATTATCTGAGCCAGCTCTTTAAAAAATATAACGATACCGGCTTTAACGAATACTGTACACAAATGAAAGTTGAGAAAGCAAAGCAACTGCTTCGCAATGAAAACCAAAAAGTTTATGAAGTTTCGGAAGCTCTTGGCTTTGAAAGCGCCTTCTATTTCAGTAAGGTCTTTAAAAAGGCTACCGGAATGGCTCCAAAAGACTACCAAAATCATATACTTTAACCAATATTGACACAAAACACTCATAAAGAAAGGATGCAGCACGAAACACCAGGCAGTATATCTGCCCGGTCTGTTTTCGTACCGCATCCCTTCTATTACATTGTTCTTCTACTGCTCCATTTGGCGTCCCAGAAATCCTGCTGCTGCCTGCGCCAGTTTTTCTTCTGTTTCAGAAAATTTTCGCCCTCCTGCTTTTTCCAGAATTAAAACTGCACCTACCGCATCTCCAGCACAGGTAATGGTATCAATCACCTGTGCGCCGTATTCTGTTCTGTCATCTTCCACAATTTTGATACATTTTTCTTTTTGCAGGCACACGTTTTTCCTATCTGCAATAACCTCTTCCAGTTCTCTGTGTATTCTTTTATCTGCAAATTCCTTTGCTCCACTGCCCGCTGCTGCAATAATCTGATCACGGTCTGCAATACATGCCATACAGCCTGCCGCCTGGGCAAGCGCTTCTGCATACTCCTTTGCAAAGGTTCCCAGTTCTCCAATGGGCGAATACTTTTTTAAAATAATTTCCCCTTCCCGGTCTGTGAAAATCTCCAGAGGGTCGCCTTCTCTTATCCTAAGCGTTCTTCGGATTTCTTTCGGAATTACCACTCTGCCAAGATCGTCAATTCTGCGCACAATTCCTGTCGCTCTCATATAAAAATCCTCCATTTACATTTATCTTCTTTGTTGTTTATAAATGTATTATTTGTAAAATGAAGGAATTTATACCTGAGATTTGGTGCAGATTCGTATGAAAAAAGGAGCCTGGCTATAGCCCACCGAATTTTGCATTTTACAAACCCGAATGGCAGTACGCAAACCAGAATCTCCATACTGCTATTCTTGACGTTTACCTAAATCTCTAATACCAGTTCACTTACCGTTTCGATATCTTTCATCTGTGCCACAAAAATAAGTAATTTTCATTTCTCCATAATCCCAAGAGAAAGAAATATGGGATACAAATAGCTCGCCCCAAAGCAATTCAACTTCTTCGGTCCTTTCACCCTTCCCTCAAGCTCCTGAACCTCCAGAGCCTTCCAGAAAGCAAGACTGACACTGGCTCTGGTAATGGACTTATCCTTTCTGGTGACAAACATCTCATTTCCCCTGATTTCATACACAAATTCCAGATTCTTTACAGTGTAAAAAGGCTGTCCCTGAAAAGCCGTTAAAGTCTGCCACAGCATCTCTTCCAGTCGCTCCCTGTCTTCTCTTTCGGCAATGGACTTTTTCAACTCTTTTAACTGCACCTGCACACCGCACCTCCATTTTCCTTTTTTCAAAAGTTTACGCCAACATTCCCGGCTGCTTCTCTGCCTTTCTCATAACCCAGAGATAATATGGAATTAACGGAATCAAGGCTGCAATCCACGCCGCCGGATCTGACATACAAACCTCTGCAAAGCCTGCATTTGCTGCTGCAATAAACACAATGGCAGCACGGGCAATCAATTCAAACACACCGCCCATCATAGGCACAAAACCGTATCCCATACCCTGCAAGGCATTTCTGTAAAGAAAAATACTTCCAAGAAAAGGATATGCCCAGGCAACAATGTCAAAATAAATTTCCGCTGCATGAAGCACCTCAGTTTCCCCTGCATCAATAAAGATGAAAATCATATATTTTCCAAAGAAATGAATCACAAACATCAGCGCTACGCTGCACACCAGAATCATAACCTGTGTCAGGCGAACACCCTGTTTCACACGATCCATTTTTCCGGCTCCCCGGTTCTGACCCACATAAGTGGCAATGGTAGCGCCAAAAGCCACAAACACGGTACAAATAATATTCTGTATCTTCCCTGCTGCTGAAAATCCCGCCATATAAACAGCACCGTAGACATTGATTGCACCCTGTACAATAATTGTTCCAATAGCTGTAATAGAAAACTGCAGCCCCATGGGGATTCCCAGCCCCAAAAGTTTCTTTATTGTAAGGAAAGAAAAACGGAAATCCTCTTTTCTCAGCCTCAAAACCGGAAATTTCTTAATTATGTAAACCAAACACAGCAATGCGGAAATTCCCTGTGCAATAACGGTTGCATAACCGCAGCCCTCTACACCCATATGGAAAACCACAATAAAAACAATATCCAGCACCACATTGAGAATAGCAGAAATAATCAGAAAATACAGTGGTGATTTACTGTCCCCCAAAGCTCTCAATACCGCAGCCAGCGCATTGTAAGCACAGGTCACTGCCAGTCCTGCATAAATAATTGCCATATAGCCGCTGATGTCAGCCATAAGGTTTTCCGGCGCGTTCATCATTCGCAGAATCGGCTCATTTGCAATCAAAAGTCCGCCTGTCATAACCACTACAAAGCCCACGCAGATGTAAACAGACATGGCAATAAAATGCCTCATTCTGTCTATTTTTCCTGCACCAAACCACTGGGCAACCCAGACCGAAAATCCGCTTGTCAGCCCATTCAGCCACCCGGTTACCAGAAAAATCAGAGAACCTGTGCTTCCGATAGCCGCCAAAGCGTCCACTCCCAGAAACTGTCCTGCAATAATAGAATCCGCAATATTATAAAACTGCTGAAAAATATTTCCCAGACACATGGGAATCATAAACTGAATAATCAGCTTCAGCGGACTTCCCTTTGTCATATCATTTGTCATGCTTTTTCTCCCCTTTGCTTCCTCTTTATACCTTTTATGTCCTTTCTATTCTATCCCATTTTTTCAAAAAATCAAGACATTTTCCTGTTGGAAAAATCTCCTGTACAGTGCTATACTTATTTCATACAATAATTGTACAAATGAAGGAGTATCCCTATGCACCTGAAACATTTTTTTGTGGGTTTCCTGGGAACTTTCCGGCGTATGTTATCTCTGCTTCTGCTTCCCCTGCTTATGATGACAGGCTGCGGCGGCAGTGATGCTTCAAATGCGTCCTCTGAAAACACCCTGAATGACCAGGCTCAGTCAAAAGCAGTACGGGACAGTACCCCCAATGTACTGACGCCTCAGGCTTCCGGCACTGTTCTCCTTGGCGCCGAACCTCTGGTCGCAGATATTTCCAATACTGACCAGGGGTATATTACAGTTCGGTACAACGGCAGCGCTGCCAAAGCCAATATACAGATTACCGGTTCTGACGGCATTACCTATAAATATTTTCTCACCTCTTCCGATACCTGGGTGACATTTCCTCTCACCAGTGGCAGCGGAACCTATGAAATCGCAGGCTACGAAAATATTATGGACAACAAATATGCGTCCCTGTTTAAGGAATCCATAGAAGTCACACTGGAGAACGAACTTCTCCCCTTCCTTTATCCAAACCAGTATGTATTTTTCACACCTGAATCAAAGGCTGTGGAAAAAGCAGCAGAGCTGGTACAGAACTCCGCCTCTGACCTGGAGGCTGTGGAAGATATTTATCACTTTGTAATTGAAAATATTGCTTATGATGAAAAAAAGGCAGAATCTGTGCAAACCGGCTATCTGCCGGATATTGACTCCACTCTGTCTGAAAAAACCGGCATCTGCTTTGATTATGCGTCCCTGACTGCTGCTATGCTTCGCTCCCAGCAGATACCCGCAAAGCTGGAGATTGGCTATTCCGGAGATATTTATCATTCGTGGATCAGCGTATATATTGAAGACATTGGCTGGATTGATAAAATGATTGAATTTACCGGAGATGCCTGGACAAGAATGGATCCTACCTTTGCCGCAGGCAATAACAACAGTAAAAAAGTTTTAAAATATATCGGGGACGGTTCCAACTATACGCTGCAGTATACCCGTTAATACCACTGTCCCGGAGATACAAAAGAAAGGAGATTTATGAAACCTTTATCCAACACTGAATTACATACCTTCTGCAGTCAGTTTGCCCTGATTCTCCGCTCCGGCATCTCCTCCCTGGAGGGAATTTCCATTATGCTGGATGATACGCCAAAGGGCAAAGGACATGACATTCTGGAAGCCCTGCAAAAAGAGGTAGAAGCCACAGGCAGCTTTGCCATGGCTGTGCAGTCTGTTTCTTGTTTTCCGCCTTATATGTGCAGCATGACAGAGCTGGGTGAACAGTCCGGACGTCTGGACGATGTTATGGAAAATCTGTCCCACCATTACCAGAGAGAAGACCAGCTTTCCAAAAGTATCCGAAGCGCAGTTACTTATCCTCTGATTATGCTGGGTATGATGGCAGCCGTTATGCTGGTTCTGATTATCAAGGTTTTACCTGTATTTCAACAGGTATTTGAACAGCTTGGCATTGCCATGACCGGTTTTTCCGGCACGGTTTTGAAAATGGGCGCAGCTATGAACCGCTTCAGCGCAGTTTTTCTCATCTTGGCTCTGATTCTGGCCTTCCTGATTTTTTATTTTCTCAGAAATCCCAAAGGACAAAAAGCCCTCAGCCGTTTTGCAGGACGCTTTGCCCTCACCCGCCATCTTTCTGAAAAGACAGCCTGTGCCAGATTTGCCAGCGGTATGTATCTGTGTCTTTCCAGCGGCCTGGACACAGAACAAAGCCTGGAAATGACCGCCCGGCTCATTGAACACGCAGGTATCAGCAAAAAAATCAAAACCATACAGGACAATCTGACAGAAGGCATGCTCTTTGCGGAAGCCCTTGAAAGAGCCGACATTTTCTCCGGGCTGTATTCCCATATGGTAAACATTGGACTGAAAACCGGAGCTATAGATGAAGTTATGAAACAAATTGCAGAACAATATGACGAGGAAGTGGAAGACCAGATGAATCGTCTGGTGGCAGGAATTGAACCCACTCTGGTTGCCATACTCTCCATTGCAGTGGGTATGATTCTGCTTTCTGTTATGCTGCCGCTCATGGGCATTATGTCAAACATGGGCTGATAGGAGGAATGCTTGCATGAACCGTTTCCAGAAAAAAAACAGATACTTCTACCTTCCCTCCTTTTTGTTGCCCGTTTTGCTTTTTATCACAATCCTGGCTGTTTTTCTTTTGGGGCTTTCTTCTGTATCCAAAACCGCCTCTTCGGAAGAGAAAAAACAGTTAGAAGCCTCTATCCGCCAGGGCGCTGTACAGTGTTATGCTCTGGAAGGTTTTTATCCGGACAGCCTGGCGTATCTGGAAGAACACTATGCTGTCCATTATAACAAAAAGAAATACATTGTTTCCTATGAAATTATCGGTTCAAATATGATGCCGGATATTCAGGTAATATCCAAAAAAACACCACAGAAAGAAACAGGAGGGCTTCCATGAAGAAAAAAAATCATACCCATGTGACAGATGTACTTTTTACCCTGTCCCTGTTCTGTCTTTTCACTGCCTGCGCCTTTCTGGTAATCCTGATTGGAATACAGGTATACAAGACAACGGTTTCTGATTTGGAGGACAACTATTCTTCCAAAACCGCCCTTTCTTATGTAACAGAAAAGCTGAGGCAGCATGATTTTGCAGGTGGTGTTTCCGTAACCTCTCTGGAGGGGGAAACTGCCCTGGTACTGGCGGACGATGCAGAAGGGGAAACTTATCTCACCTACATATATCCCTATGAAAACGCTCTTTTTGAACTTTCTGCAAAAGAAGGCGCTGCTGTTTCCAGGGATATGGGGCAGGAAATCCTTCAGGTGCAGGATTTCTCCATTACGGATAAAGGCAATGGCTTCTTTGAGCTTTCCGCCTCTGACACCCATGAGAAAAACCTGACCTTTCTCTTCCATCTGCGAAGTGAAGTCCGTCAGTCTGATACCTGAAAAGAAAGGATTACTCTATGAAACAGTTAAAAAATGCAAAATCCGGCCTGTTTCTCCTGGAACTGATTTTCGTTATTCTGTTCTTTTCTCTGGGAAGCGCGGTATGCATACAGGCATTCACAAAGGCGCATCTGACAAGCCAAAAGGCACAGGATTTAAGCTTTGCTTCTCTGAAAGCATCAGAAACAGCCTCTGTTTTGAAATATACAGACAACACCTTAGAGTCTTTACGGGAATATTTCCCCCATATTCAGGAAAAAGACGGAAACTTTCTTGTCTTTTACAATCAGGATTATGAGGAATGTGAGGAAAAAGACCGTTTTTATACTCTGCACATCACACGAAAGACAGAATCCCATATGCAGACAGCCCGGATACAGATAACAAGACTGGATAATAAGACTTCTATATATCAGCTTTCTCTTCGTTTTCCCCTTTCTGAGGCAGAACCGGGAGAAAACAATATTTCCCTACAGGAGGCAGGCTCATGAAAAAGAACAGAAGAAGTGTCATCAGTACAGGAACCGCTTCTCTGGTGCTGATTTTTTCTCTGCTGTGTATGCTGGCTTTTGCTGTACTTTCTCTTGTCAGCGCCCGAACCAACCTGCGTACCAGTCAGAAAAGTGCAGACCGAACCACTGCTTACTACGAAGCGGAAAATAAGGCAAATGATATTTTACTGAAAATCTCTCAGACCATTGAAAAGAATCTGGACAGTGAAAACGAAACTGTCTTTTACGAGAATGTGAAGACAGAGCTGGATGGAAAAGACGGCATTTCCTTTTCTGATGCAGATAAGCTGGACTATCCAGTAGAAATGGCAGAACAGCAATTCCTTTCCGTATCTCTGCTTCTGTCCTTTGAACCATTGGAAAACGGAAAGCATTATACAATTACTTCCTGGAAAACCGGTTCTGACTATGAATGGAATCCGGATACCTCTCTTCCTCTTATGACAGAGGAGAATTTTCCGGAAGAATAAAGCGCATTTAGGAGGCATACAGGATATGAAAATACTGGATTTTTTGACAGAAACGACAAACGCAGGCGCTGCTGACCTTTTCATTGTAGCAGGACGCCCTCTGTCCTATAAAAAGGGTGGAAAGATTCTCTGGCTGAACGAGGAACGCATTATGCCAGAACAGTCTGAATCGCTTATACGGGAAATTTATGAACTGGCTGACCATCGGGATATCAATAAGTTTCTGCACTGCGGCGATGATGATTTCTCCTTTGCAGTAAAGGGACTTTCCCGTTACCGTGTCAGCACTTATATGCAGCGCGGTTCTATGGCAGCAGTTATCCGTATTATTACCTTTGACCTGCCGGATCCCTCTGCTCTTGGTATTCCGCCTCAGATTATCGGGCTTGGCAATCTGAAAAAAGGACTGGTTCTGGTAACCGGACCCGCCGGAAGCGGCAAATCAACCACTCTTGCCTGCATCATTAATGCGATTAACGAAACACAGGAAAAGCATATTATCACGCTGGAGGATCCTCTGGAATTTCTTCACAGACATAAAAAAAGCATTGTCAGCCAGAGGGAAATCAGCTCAGATACAGAAAGCTATGTGGCTGCTCTGCGCGCCTCTTTACGACAAAGCCCTGATGTTATCCTTTTAGGGGAAATGCGTGATTTTGAAACCATGTCCATTGCCATGACGGCTGCAGAAACCGGACATCTGGTGCTGTCTACCCTGCATACACTGGGAGCTGCCAATACCATTGACCGTATTATTGACGTCTTTCCTCCTAACCAGCAAAGACAGATTGCCGTACAGCTCTCTTCTGTTCTGCAGGCAGTGGTTTCCCAGCAGCTTATCCCTGCCTCAGACCAGACAGGTATGCATGCCGCCTTTGAGATGATGACTGCCACCCCGGCTGTCCGCAATATGATTCGGGAAAACAAAATTCCCCAGATTGACGGTCTGGTTTACTCCTCTTCCTCAGAAAATATGTTTTCCATGGACAACAGCCTGTTATCCTTATATAAATCCGGACGCATTTCAAAGGAAGATGCTCTGACTCATGCGGTGAATGCCGAAATGCTGAAGAGAAAATTGATGTAAGAGGCTTCTTCCCCTCACATAACAACAGACCGCCGCACAAAACCGCTGCCAGAAATCCCATATCCCTGGCAGCGGTTTTCGTGCAGCGGCCTCATCATGAACTCAAGCCACATTCATCATAATAAGAAAACCTGTTTTTCCCCTTTTTCTTGCTTTCATACAGTGCTAAATCCGCTTTCTTAAGCCCCTCATCGTAAGAGAAATGCTCTCTTTCCAGAATACTGATTCCTGCACTGCAGGTCAGAGTCAGGTCTTTGATATTCTCCAAAGCTGCAAATAACTCCTTCATTCGTCTGTCCAGAATCTCCTTTGTAGTCACATTCTTAATAAAGACCAGAAATTCATCTCCTCCCAGACGCCCGATAATATCTCTCCTGCGGAAGATCGCCATCAAAGTATCTGTCAGAACCTTTAATGCATAATCCCCTTTCATATGCCCGTATTCATCATTAATCTTCTTAAAATTATCCAGATCCAGAATAATCAGACTTCCTCCTTCTGTTTCCCGGACATCGGTCATAAAGGACACAACTTCCTCCTTAAAGGCTCTCCTGTTATATACATTGGTAAGTGGATCCCTGTTTGCCTCTACCTCCTGTGCCAAAGACCGTCTCTTCTCTGCATCAATATTCTTCAGATACAGGAGTGCATACATATTACCTGAATATCCTTCCTGAAAAATATGCACCACCAGTTCTACCCAACATCTGGTTTTGTCTATAATCCGCTGAAAGCAATATTTATAAGTAGATTCGCCGTTTTTGTACCTGTCCTTCATAAAATCCACGTCCAGGCAGCGGCTGTATGCCTCCTGCTCCTCCTGTGAAACTGCTTCCTGCATATGCTTTTCCATTACCTCTGTAAAAGTCTTCTGGCTTCTGATGCACTCTTCCATATAGTCCGTCCAAAGACCGCCTGCTCTTTTCAGGTGTCCGCTCTCTACATCTACCTCTGCATAAGCAATGGTTTCTCCAAGCACCACTTCATAAAAGTCCATTTTCCGCATGTACTCCAACTCCATTGCCCATTCCTGACTTGCCGGCTCTGCAAAAACCATAACTCTGTCCAGATCCTTTTCCTCTGTTCCCAGATACTGTATACACAGTTTAAACCACTCATATGCTCCTGTACTGGTTTTTAACAGCATCTCCAGCTCTGGAAGTTCCTTCCTGCTTCCTATTTGAGAAAAAATCTCCCGAAATTTCTCTGCAAAATGAGGGTGAACAACCCCCTCCTCAATCCAACAATCCGGGAATTTCCCCTCCCTGTCCGCTGTTCCTGCCAGTAGTCTGCGCTTTGTATGAAAACAAATACTGTGGGTCTTTCTATTATATTCAAACGAATCCATGTTACTTCTTTCCGGAATAAATTTAAGCTTCTCTATATTGCTGATAATCCGGTGGTGTCCCTCCAGACAAATCATTCCTTCTGAATCTTCAACACGGACACCCAGACATCTGACCTGCACTTCTCCCTTGCTGGGATGCTTCCAGATATACTCCACTTCTACAGGCTGTCTGGTTTCCATCATCTTCTTTATTGTATAATGAATATGCGGATAATATCTCTCCTGAATCCTTCCGTACCAGTGCTGATAACACGCTTCCGGTGTTGGTTTTCCCTCCAGTCCCATAACCTCCAGCATAACCTGGTCTGCATACATTTCATACCGTTCATTTTTAGGGTCTATACGAATAGCCCACAGTCCTATGCTGGCGTTTCTCATAATATTCACAAGCTGACTTTTGGAACAAAGCACTCCATAATATTTCTGGGTTTCATCTACATTTAAATAGAAAAATCTTTCTTCCTGCTTTTTTCTATCCTTGTAGGCCTGACTTCCCACATGCAGATATACCTCTTCAAACTGCTCGTTTGGATAAGGTTTTGCAAATAAAAAGCCCTGCAGAACATCTGGCTGCAGCTCCATCAGACAGGCAAGCTCTTCTTCTGTTTCCACACCCTCACAGCATACCTGAATATGTACGCTGTGTGCCAGTTCAATCATATTTCGAAGAAGCTGATAATTATAACTGCTGTTCTGAATCTGCTTTACAAAACAGCGGTCAATTTTTGTTTCATCAACCTTAATACTTTTCAGATAACTTAAGCTGGAGTATCCGGTTCCAAAATCATCAATGGCAATCTTAATCCCATGCTGTTTCCACTGATAAAAAATCTGGTTAAAATATTCATAATCCTGAAGCTGTATACTCTCTGTAACCTCCAGGGTCAAAACCTCTCCCGGAAGCCCTGCCTTTTCCAGAACCTGCAGGACTTCCCGGGCAATATCCTTTTGTTTTAGCTGAACATAGGAAATATTCACATTAATATGAAAATGCGGAATCTTTTCCCGCCACTTTCTGCACTGCAGAAGCGCTGTTTCCAACACCCATGCCCCCACCTGACAGATAAGCCCCGTTTCTTCCAGAACAGGGATAAACTCTGCCGGACTTACCTCCCCTCTTGTGGGAGAACGGAAACGAAGCAGAGCTTCTGCGCCAAACAGGGTAAAGGTCTGTCCCTGCACCTGAGGCTGGTAACATAAGTAAAAACCCTGAAAATCATGATGAATGGATTCCTGCATTTCTTCCAGAATCTCAATCTTCATTTTCCGTTTTTCATAATCATCAATAGAAAAGAAGATCAGCTTGTTCTTTCCGTTTTTCTTTGCATTGTCCAGCGTATTCTCTGCATACTGATAAAGAATACTTCCGTCCTTGATAGAATCCCTGTCATACAGCACAGCACCTCCCGACACTCTGCAATAGGATTCTACTTCCTCCTGCACCTGATGGTACAGTTCTTCTGTTTTTTCTTTCGTATAATCTGTCAGAATAAGAGCAAAGCAATCTCCATTCAGACGATAGACAAGCGATGGCAGCACTCTTACCTTTTCCAGGACTGATGCCAGATTTACCAAAACCTGATTTCCATAAGGCCTTCCGTATTTGATATTGATATTTTTAAAATCATCAACTCCAAGTATCAGCAGACACCCTGTTTCCCCTTTCTTCAGACAGCACTCCAAGTCCTCCATAAACTTTACCGTATTTAAAAGACCGGTAAGCGTATCTGTCCTGTTTCGGAAAGCAGTATCGGATAAGCTTCCGGACACATATCTGGCGCATTGATTGTTGTCAAAGCGCACAGCGCCCTTACAGTTAATCCAGATATAATTGCCATGCTTATCCAAAATCCGGTATTCTATGCTATAATTTTTAATCTTGTTTTCCTTTATTTTTTTGAGATTTCGCTTTACAGATTTCAAATCTCTCTCATAGACAAGCTTTATCCACTCCTGAAGAGAATTGGTATTTTCACTGTTTTTTGTAATCGCATATTTTTCATAAATACTGTCTGCAAAATGTATCTCATCACTTTTTAAATCCCATAAGAAAAGGGAGTCTTCTATGCTCTCGTCTAACAGACGCATAGCGTTCAGATATTTCCCTGTTTCCTTCTGCATGTTACTCTGTAGATTCACAGATTTTCCCTCTTTCTCTTTCCAGTATTTTTGTTATTTCTTCTCTGCTTACAGGCTTTCCAAAGTAATAGCCCTGTATATAATCCAAAGGTGTTCCTTTTAAAAATTCATGCTCTTCTTTTGTTTCCACACCTTCCAGACATACCTCCATCTGAATCGTATGGCAAATCTGTACCACTAACTGAATAAACGCTGCGTCAAACTCACTGTTTAAAATATCCTTTACAAAGGCTCTGTCAATTTTCACAATATCTACGGGCGTATTTTTCAAAGCAGCAAGAGAAGAATAGCCTGTGCCAAAATCATCTAATGCCATACAGATCTTTTTGCTCCGCATATCCTCAAACTTTTCCCTGAATATTTCCATGTTCTTGACCGCATAGCTTTCTGTAAGCTCTAAAACCAGATTTTCACAGGGGAATTGCTCTTCCTCAATAATTGCATATAAATCCTCCAGAAAACGCTCCTCCATAAACTGCAGCGCTGAAATATTGACACTGATACGAAAATCCGGCTTTTCCTTTATCCATGCCTTTCCTTCCTGAAGTGCAGTCCGTAAAATCCAAAGTCCCACATAATAAATCAATCTGTTTTCTTCCAAAATCGGAATAAATTCTACAGGTGATACAAAAGCTCCGTCCTTGTCTGTCCAGCGAACCAGAGTTTCCACTCCTGTAATTTCTTCGGTCTGCGGATTCACCTGAGGCTGATATACCAGATAAAATCCTCTGTATCCCTGCTCCATATCCTCTTTTAACTGACCAAGCAGTTCCAAAGTGCGGCTTTTCTTCTGCTGAATCTGTTCTGTAAAAAATATCAGTCTGTTTTTTCCTCTCTCTTTTGCGTACTGCAGGGCATAGTCTGCGTGACGGCAAAGCTCCTCCACACTTTTTCCATGTTTCGGATATACGGCACAACCTGCAGAAATTTCCAGATTCAGCCTTTGGCTGTCTCTCTCCTGTATCTTTCTTAAATATTCCTGTATGGTTCCATACAAAAGCTCCACATCGCCCTTTGACATATTTCTTGCAAGAATCCCCATTTTGTCCTTTTCAATTCGATACAGGAAGGCATTGTCAGGCAAAATTGTCTGTATCATCTGTCCTACCATCTTTAAAATTTTATCCCCAAAGGAACGGCTGTACAGCTCATTTACCTGATGGAACTCATCAATATCCACTTCCATAACCACCAGTTCCTCTGTGTCCGATTCTTTTATATCACTTTCCAGTTTTTTACGAAATTCTTCATAATTTAAAAGCTGTGTCAAAGGGTCTACTTTATTTCTCTTTCCCATCAGGCTCATAATCCCTGCAAAAAGTTCCTTTTTTCCATCTTTATCTCGCATAAGCTGCCCTCTGCAGCGCACCCAGATATACTCTCCGCCTTTTGTTCTGACACGAAATTCCACAAAATGAGAATCCTCTTCATCATTAAAAAGCCTCATATTGGATTCATAGAAACGTTCCCAATCCTCCGGGTGTACAATCTTTCTCCAGTACGGCAAAGGATTTGTTATTACTTCCCCCGGCAGTCCCAAAAGTTCCACCAAGGCCTTGGGATAGCGAAAAGTATTCGTCTGCGGATCACAAACATAAATAAAGTCATCTGTACTTAACACCAGGGCATTATATAGCAGTTCTGAAAAATACCCGGCCTTCTCCTGGTCTTTTCTCATTTTCTTTTTCCTTCTTCCTCTGTGTAGATTTTAAACCCGTCTTTTCCTGTCTGTTTTACCTCGTAAAGCATTCGGTCTGCCTTGCTGTACAAATCCCGAAACTTATTTCCGTCTAAAGGAGCCAGAGCAACTCCTACGGAAACACTGATTTCCACACATTTTCCTTTGCTGTAATACCTTAGATGAAGTTTTTTCAGCAGACTCCTTATATTCTTTTCAATAATTTCTCTCGGAATATTTTCCAGAAAAACAACAAATTCATCTCCGCCCAGACGGCAGACAATGTCGTACTCCCGAAAATGCTGTTTTAAAATTCTTCCGATTTCTTTCAGAGCCTTATCTCCTGCCTGGTGTCCCATAGTATCATTTAAAGTTTTAAAGTTATCCAAATCCATAATGCAGAAAGCATGTACCACGCCCTCCGGCAAATCTGTCTGTTTCAACTCTGCATCAATACGCTCAATGCCGCCGGTTCGGTTGAAAAGCCCTGTAAGCTGATCCATATCTGCCTTTTTTCTAAGCTGCACTTCCTCGGTGACATCTTTCATCAATGCCAAACACTGCGTAACTCTTCCTTTCTTATCCGTCAGATCGGTTTCCTGAACCTGAAACATACGCTCTTCTCCCTGCACAATAATAGAAACATAAAACTCCTGATTCTGTTTTCCATTTCCCATGTTTTGGAAAATTGTTTCTACCTGCTGCTTTGTATCCTTTGTCTGAGGAATGTATTTCAGCAGATTCTGGGGCGCATCTTCAATAATCCGCGGCACATTTTTTGTCAAAGCGCTCTGATTTAAAAAGCGCAGCCTCCGGCTCTCGATTTCATAAGCCATAATTACATAGGAAAACTGTGAAGAAGTAATCTGGAATACCTTTTCGTTAAACTGCAGCTCCTGATTCATTTCTTCCACCCGTTTTCTTTCCTTTGCAGAAAGCGAAAGAAGCACAACTGTAAGGATTACAGATACGCCAAGTACCTCTCCTATCAGAATATAAATATCATTATCCAGGAGATATTTCAGCGATGCCGTAACGTCTGACTTCTTCATAACCGTAACAACATACCATTCATTCATATGCAGGGGAGAAAAATAAACAACTCTCTCATCATCACCCCGGCTCACCTCTATTACCAGAGGCTTCCCTTCCCTTATTCTGTCTTTTATCTCACTCAGATTTTTTTTACATTCCAGCTTTTCTATGGAATCAAAAATATTCTCACTTTCTGTCATCAGATTGATTCCCTGCTGACGCAGAATATATTCCCCATCGCGGTCTATAATCTGCATATAATCGGTTTCTTTATCCATACTGGTATTTTTGTAAATCTGAAAACTGTCAGTTTCTACTACTCCGTATAAAATTCCTCTTGGAATTTCCCGGCTGTCGTGAATGGGAACAGATACTATAAAAATGTCCTTGTCCACAATAATGGATCCATAGTTTTCTGTAATAGCAAAAGAAGCGCCATTCATACACCGGATAAAATAATCCTTGTCCCCTAATATATGCCTTTGCCCCATTTGTAATCCAGGAGTTTCCTTCACTGTCTGCCACTCCCATTCTCTGAAATTCTACACTTCCATCTTCAATGACACCTTTTAGTTTTTCTATTTTCTCCTCGTCGTGTACCTCTCCCTCTTTAAATATCCCTGAAAGGCTGTCAAGTGTGCTGATAAAGCCATCCAGCTTTGCCTCCAGCACACTCGCCCCCTGACTGGACAGATCTTTTAAGGAATTCATCTGCAGGACAAATTCTCTTTCCTGAATTTTGTAATAAAAATTGAACATGGTAAAGCACACTAAAAGCAGCATACTCACCGTTACCAATGCGATGATTAATCCGTTTTTTATCTTCTTTTTTCTCACTTTTTACAACGCCTTCTTAACAATAATTTCTGACAATCTCCTGCATTTTTTCAAACTGCTGCTCCATCTCATCTACCAGACGGAACTGTGTCCTTGCGCGCACCAGATTATGCTCCGGATACGCTGTTTTAAAATAAGTATCCCCTTCCAGATAATCTGTCAGGAAACGCATACCACACTCCAGAGTCATAAGACGCGCTCCCCATGGCAGACTCTCTATCTCTTCCGGCGTCAGAACATCTTTCGTTGCTTCCAGATACCCTTTTACATACAATTCATACAGAGAAATATCAAAATGCATCAAATCCAGATTTTGCTCATCTTCCTCTGCTGTGGCTGCACCAAAACGAATAGAATCTCCAAAATCATTAGCTGCCAGTCCTGGCATAATGGTATCCAAATCAATAATGCAAAGTCCTTTTCCCGTATCTGCATCAAATAAAATATTGTTCAGCTTTGTATCATTATGAGTTACACGGAGAGGCAGTGTTCCTTCCTCCTGCTGCTTCACCAGAACACTACAATCCTTTTCTCTGTCCAGGACAAAAGCAATTTCCCCTTTGCATGCTGCTGCCCGGTTCTTAATATCTCTTTTCAGCGCCCGTGTAAAGTTCTCGAACCGTTTTACCGTATTGTGGAAATCCGGAATGGTTTCCTTTAAACTGGAAGCCGGATAATCTCCAAGCTGTTTTAAGAAATGTCCAAAGCTGCTGCCGGACTGGTAGAACTGCTCCGGTTCTTCCACAAGCTGATAGCACACCGAATTCGGTATATAATTATAGCATCTCCAGGGCTGTCCCTCGCTGTCCTCAAAATAAGTACAGCCGCTTTTTGTCTTAATACAGGACAGAGTTTCTCTGTCCGGATCGCCTCCCTCTTCCCGAATCACATTTCTCAGATACTCGGTTACACCAAAAATATTTTCCATAACTCCTGCCGGGTCTTTAAATACATTGTTGTTGACTCTCTGTAGAATGTAAGCAAACTCGTCCCCTTCTTCTGTTGGCATGTAAACCGCATAAGTTTCGTTAATATGACCCTCACCGAAAGGTTTCACATAACTGCACTGCGGACCAAATCCAAAAGCATACAGAGCATCTTCCAAATCACGGCTTGCAACACCATCAATTTTTCTTCTTGTGGAGAACACCACTTCCCCTGCCTCTACCTTTCTCCTGCTTTCAATATTACAGTTTGCCTTTACCACACTGTTTAACCCGACATGCGCGCCGCATGCCACATAAGAATCATGGTCTACCACTGCGCCGCTGTTAATCAGTACGCCATGCTCTATCACGGTATTGGTATTCACAACGGCTCTCTGCATAACAAAGGTACCGTTTCCTATCTCTGCACTTGGGCTTATGACTGCTGTGGGGTGAATCATGGCAGGTACATAGTATCCTGCTTCCATCAGCTTTTCTGTCCAGTACAGACGCATACCATTGTCACCCAAAGCTGCCACTGCTGTATCATATTCTTTTACAAAGGCTCTGTAATCGCAGCATTTCCCTACTACATCCGCGCCTTTTACCGCATCGTCCAGAAATACGGCCTCTTCATAGCCCAAAAGCCCTGCCATTTCCTGAATCATGTGTCCAAATCCGCCTGCTCCTAAAATTAATAAACGTTTCATTTGTTCTCCCTGTTTCTGCCCTTTGAGGCAGCCTCTCCTTGTTTTTTTGTGTCCCAATTCCTTCGCTTTTTCCTTAAAAATGCTCTGATAAATTTTATCTGTATAGGTTCTATATTTTGTTCTGCCACCTGCTTTTTGATTAATCGTATCTATTTCTCCGGAAATAAAAAAGCCTCACAAGCACAACTATTTCTTACTATATTTATCATTTATCGCTAAAAAGGCAAAATGATAGAATCACTCTGCCTTTTTGTATTTTCTATATTTTCCGCTAAATTTAATTCCTGTCCTTTATAGTATAACGGTTCTTTGAGGTTTTCGCAATGATTGATTACTTAAATCACAGATAAAAATGCTCTTCACATTTCAACTTCTATATACTCAAATTCCCCTGAAATTCCTCAATACATCTGTCCTGCATTTTCCTTTCATAGTTTCCTTCCAGAAACTGTTTCAGCACCTCTGGAAATATTTCCCAGGATTCCCTTTCCTGATATGCCAGTATGGGGTAAAAAAGGGCTCCTGCTTCCCGTGCTGCCTCCAGATCTATAGGAGAATCCCCTATCATCAGGACTTTTTTCTTCTCATATCCCTTTTCCACCAGTTCCTTTAGGCACTCCGCTTTACGCCCTGTTTCCTGAGAAGCCAGAAGGTCTGTGTACTGAATCAGGGACTGATTTTCCCATTCTTTTCTGATTTCCACACCATTGGCTGAAGTTACAATAGCTATATCCGCGTATTTCTTTGCCAGCTCCAACGCTTCCCGCGCACCTTCAAAGGGTGGTTTTTTCCTGTCTGAAATCATTGCCATAGACTGATTCACCAACCCCGACCATTCTATTGCTTTTTTTATACATATACTTCCTGTCCTCTCAAAAGCTTCCCGAAGGCTTTCATCAGAAAGCTCGCTTGCTGTCTGTACCCAATATACATATTCCGAAAGCCCTTCTATACAGGTATAATTTTCATGAATGTCGGCAAGTACTCTTGCCAGACCACGGAATCGGTTGATCCCTCTGAAATTGCTTAAAAGATTTACCTTTCTCCACAATCGGATAATCTCATCTTTGTATTCCTCCAGATTCCATTGGTGTACCAGGCACGGTCCCAGACAGCGCATATGTTTCACGTCCATAGTATCCAATACACACCCATCCGAATCAATACAGATCAAAAAGTCCTTTGCTTTTTCAAATTTTTTTATTGCCTGCTTCACTTTTCTTCCCCCCTGCAGTTTTTGGTATATTCTTAATCTACATTATACTCTTCCGCAACTTGAGCCGCAAGAAAGAATCCTTTGGAATCAATGAACTTTTTCTATAAAAATCCGATATTTTGCTGAATTGCACAGGCTTTGGGTGTATAATAAAAGCACTCTATATTTTATCTGAGAAAGGACCCCGGATTATGAAACTTTATGACTTTGACAAATACATTGACCGCACAAAAACCACCTCCATTAAGCATGCTTTCAAGGAAGAATATCATGTTCCTGCAGATGTTATTCCTCTCTGGGTTGCAGACATGGATTTTCGTTCTCCTGATGAGGTATGTCAGGCTGTAGAAGAGGCCGGACACTTCGGTATTTTCGGCTATTCCAGTCCCAAAGAGGATTATTATCATGCAGTTATTAACTGGCTCACCAGAAGGCATAACTGGACTCCAAAAGAAGATTGGCTTATCTGTACCCCAGGGGTCGTCTGCGCCATTTCCATTGCCGTAAAAGCGCTGACAGCTCCCGGCGATGCCGTTATGATTATGCAGCCTGTATACCACCCCTTTAAAAATGCAGTGGTTCGAAATGAACGTACTCTGGTGGAAAATCCTTTGCTTCTTGGGGAAGACCACCGCTTTTATATGGATTTTGAAAAAATCGAAGCGCAATTTGCAAAAGAAAAAGTAAAACTTTTGATTCTCTGCACACCCCACAATCCAGGCGGACGGGTGTGGACAAAGGAAGAACTGGAACGTCTCATTGACCTGTGCCTGAAATATCAGGTCAAGGTTATCGCAGATGAAATCCACCATGATTTTGTATTTCCGGGACATAAACATACTGAGTTTGCCCCTTTAAACAAAGACATGCAGGAAAACTGTATCATCTGTACCGCACCCAGCAAAACCTTTAACATTGCAGGACTTGGGCTTTCCAATATCTTTATTCCAAACAAAGAACTGAGAACCGCTTTCCAGAAAGAATTGGACTGCACCGGACTGGACATTGTCAACCTGGTTTCCATGGAAGCCTGCAAAGCAGCTTATTCCCATGGAGAAGACTGGCTGGAGCAGCTTTTAATTTACATAAAACAGAATTCCGATTATGTACAGAACTTCCTTGCCGAAAATCTGCCTCAGATTACCATGATGCCTCTGGACGGTACTTATCTGGCATGGCTGGATTTCTCCGGGCTTCAAATGTCCCAGGAAGCTTTAAATGACTTTCTCCTGAACAAAGCCAAAATCTGGTTAAACAGCGGGGATATTTTCGGTATGGGAGGAGAAGGACATATGCGACTGAACATCGGCTGTCCCAGAAGTGTATTGGAAAGGGCGATGGAACAGTTAAATATTTCTGTCAAAGAACTTCTGCACACTCTCTCGTAAATAAAAAAGGGAGAGCTGTCGCATTAAGTACATACCCAAAATATTTTTGGATAATGTTTAAAACGACAGCTTTCTCTTCTTTACCCCTTTACGGCTCCTGCTAAAATAGCATTTTGCACCTGTCGGCTCAACAATATATAAATCAGAAGAACCGGAAATGTAGCTACTACCATTCCCGCACCTATAGGCCCCCATTCCGTATAGTACATACCTGCCAAACTTTGAATTCCTACCGTAAGCGTTTTATATTTATCATCACTGATAAAAGTCATAGCAAACATGAGCTCATTCCACGAAGACAAAAAAGTAAAAATGGCAATTGTTGCTAATGCCGGACGAACGAGTGGTAAAATCACTCTGAAGAAAGTCTGATAAATGTTACAACCATCTATACAGGCAGCCTCCTCCATTTCATATGGTACTGATGCATAATGGTTTCCAAGTACCATAATCCCAAATGGCAGAGCAAAGGCCGTATAAGGAATGATGATTGCCAAAGGTGTATTTAGGATATGAAACCTTTTCAATATAATAAATAGCGGAAGTAAAGTAGCATGTACCGGAATGGTCAATCCTGCCATAAAAAACCAGTAAGTGACTCCCCGAAGTTTCCACTTCATTCTGGTCACTGCATACGCTACCATGGAAATAAGAACGGTAGACGCTATAATTACTACAAACGTAACAAACACACTATTTCCCAGATATCCTAAAACCTTTCCTCCAAGCAATGCGTCTTTATAGTTTTCTATCAGCCACTCCTTTGGCGGTCCTATGACATTACCTCCAAAAATCTCCTCATTACTCTTAAATGAGAAAAACACCAGCCAGATTAGAGGATATATCGAAGTAACTACAAAACAGAATAAAAATAAAGCCAAAATTATTCTCACAAGTTTTTTCCCCATAATATTTTGTAAAAATCCCTTCATTTACAATTTCCTCCCATTAATATTCAATAGGCGACGTTTTCACAAACCGTTGAAGTATAAAAGCAATTGCAATACACTCTACTACGATAAAAATAGCCATAGCACTTCCATATCCATAACGATTAATAACAAAAATACTGTTAAACATTACAGAGCTGGGCACTTCCGTAGAATTTACCGGTCCTCCATTTGTTAATACATAAATCATATCAAATGCTTTTAATGAACCGGTAATTACAAAAATGGCACAGGTTTTAATCGTAGGTAAAATCAACGGTATTGTAATCTTAAAAGCTGCCTTAACTCCTGTGGCGCCATCTATTTGAGCGGATTCATGAATATCCTTTGGAATAGATTTTATAGCCGTATACATAAGCAGCATATGATAACCTATGTTTTGCCATATAATGGGAACAAACGCACTGAATAAAGCTGTGTTTACATCTCCTAACCAATTTTGTGTAAATTGCTCTAAGCCAATCATTTTTAACAGTTCGTTTAACACCCCATAGTTTGGATTATAAATTTTAAGCCAAAGCTGTCCTACTACTACAGTTGATAAAGTAACCGGGATAAAAAAAACAGTTCGGAAAAACACCTCTCCTTTTATGTGAGATGCCAGTATCAATGCCAAAATCAGCGCCAAAGGAAGCTGTATTGCCAGAGTAAACACACAAAGTAAAAAAGAATTTAAAATTGCTTTATCAAAAATCGTATTCTGAAACATTTCTATGTAATTGTCTAAACCTATAAATACTCCCTCTCCAATACCATTCCACTCCAATGTACTGTAATAAAAAGAAAATACTACAGATACAAGGAGTAAGCCGCCAAAGAGCAGCAAGGAGGGAAGTGTAAACAGCATAACCGCTTTTTTATTTCCTAAAAACTTATCCATAAGTAATACCCCCTAATCAAAAATTCGACAGAGCAATCTCTGCTCCAAGGATTACTCTGTCGAAATTATCATCACTCTCTGGTTGCTGTCATTGCTTTGATATATTCTTCCGCTGTCGTCTGTTTTGCGTAAATTCCCTGCAAAGAATTACTATGAATATCTGCTGTTTCCGAATCTAGCAAGGTATCCCATGCCAAACAGAAGCCATCTGCTTTTTCCATCATTTCCCTCAGCTGTACCTGCATATCTGACAACTCCGCATTTCCTTCATATTTCCAGGTAGGAAGATGTGCACCGCTTTCATACCCATATTCAGAAAACTTCTGGCTCATAAATACAGCAAATTCTACTGCCTCTTCTTTATGAGGAGATTTTGAAGATACCATTAAAGTTGCGCTGGCGCCGCCAATATATTCATTCTGATGTTCTGCTCCGTCTTCTACTGTAGGCCAATTCGTCACTGTAAGCTTCCCGGCAAGCTTGGAGTTAACATCTAAATCTGCAACACCCCAGCTTCCATTATAAAACATAGCTGCTCTGCCTTCTAAAAACTCATTTTTTGCTTCATCATTTGTAAGCGCTACAGCACTATCTGAAAACACACCTTTCTCCACTAAGTTCTCCAGTTCCCCTGCTGCTCTTTTTACAAATTCCTGGTCAAAATTACCTTCCCCATTTAAAAGTGCAGTATTTTCTTCTACACCGCCATAACGAAGGGAAAGAATCCCAAATGGGAATAATCCGGGCCACTTATCTTTTTCCCCGAGTGCCAGAGGCGTAATTCCGTTTTCCAAAAATACTTCTGATACATGATAAAGTTCTTCCATTGTTTTAGGAACTTCTAAATTATACTTATCGAATAGTTCCTGGTTACACATAAGCACACCCATAAAACTATCAAGCGGAAGTCCGTATAACGAATCATCGTAATAAAAATTATTACAGATATTAGGCATCATCTTGTCCATATCAATGACACCACTTTCCACATAAGAATCAAGATTTTCCACAATTCCGGCCTCTACAAAAGATTCGGAAAATCCACCGCCCCAGGAATAAAAGATATCTGACGCAGAGCCTGCTGCTAAAGTAGTCTTTAATTTCGTCTTATAGGCATCATTGTCAGCCTTATCTTCTTTAATCACAATGTCCGGGTGTGTTTCTTTATACTCGCCCAAAGCTTTATTCCAGGCTGCCACCTGACTATCTGATTCATTGACCATAATATGAGAAACCGATAATTCAATTTTTTCTGAACCACCTTCCTCTTTACTGCTGTCAGACACAGTTCCCTTTTCCTCTGCCGTTTCACTTCCGCAGGCTGTCACCGACAGCACCATAGCTGCAGAGAATAACGCTGCCAATATTTGTTTCGTCCTTTTCTTCATTTTGTTTTCAGGGCTATGTATCTTATACTATGCCCCTTCCTCCTTTCCGGGTTTTTACGTTGTTCTTTATGTCTTCATTATACTGATTTTCTCCTTTCTTTCTTCTTTAGGTTTTTACTATTTTCCTCATTATTTTTACCACCAACGGATTTAATCTATCTTCATTTTTTGGCTGCGATACTCATAGGGGGAACAGCCTACCATTTTTTTAAAAATAATACCTAAATAGTTCGCATTTTCAATTCCTACCCTCTCTGCTATCTCATAAATTTTCAAATCGGTATTTAGCAGAAGAAATTTTATCTTTTCTACTCTCTGAGAATTCACATATTCTATAAAAGAAATACCTGCCTCCTGTTTGAAAATTCTACTTAGATAACTGCTGTTTAAATAAAACTTTTCTGCTGTCTTTCCTAACGATAAATCTGTATCCTCAAGATGACTGTCTATATATTCTTTTACCGAAAAGATAAGTGTTGACGGACGCACCGAATTTGGGGAACGAAATGTTTTCATAATTGTCCCACAGATTTCCAAAAAGTATTCCTGAAGAAGTTTCAATGTCGGTATTTGAACTATTTGCTGATAATAGTCTTTATACTTCTTTTGAAAACTCACAGAATCCTCTTTATTTTCACCTCTGGAATAAATATAAAAAACAGCGTTTAACAGCTGAATTTTTAAATAAAATAAATCCGGCATGCGAATGTTGTTCCATTCCTGAAACCACCCTTTAATGAGCATTTCTATCTTTTCCGGAGAATCTGTTTCAATATATGTATACAATCGCTTCAAATCTTCCATAGAAAGTAAGTCAGCACATTCCTTAAACGTAAAATACTTTTTTTCTTTCCAATACTGATTATTCCCAAAAGCAACCGCTGCATTTAATTGTTTATTGGCATACATATACGATTTATAAATATCTTCCCACGAATGCTCTGGAGTTCCTCTTCCATAATAGATTCCAAAATGAAAATTTTTTCTCCAATCATTTTCCAATTCACTCAAAAATTTATCCCAGAAACAATCCCTCTCCCTACAAAATAAAACAAGGTGACCGAACTTATCCGATACCCATGTTATACTTTTGTTTCTAAAATGTTCTTCCAGATATTTCTCAATCCACTCTCTGTTTCCTTTTTTCACTTCTTTTCCTGAAAGAAGTGCAGAAAAATCATCAAAACTCAGCACTAAAACTTCAAAAAAATTTCCACTCCCAGGCAATATAGAATCTATGATTTTTTCATCTCTCAACTCACCGGAAAAATCCGGTTCCAATAATTTTTGCAAATAGTACTCGCGGACAATCGGCTCATTTTGTCTTCGGTAATCGGATAATTCACTAAAAAGGGATTCCTGTGTTTTCCACGATAAAATACTTTCTCTGACTTCTACCATAACCTTTCTTAGTTCATTCTCATCTATGGGCTTTAAAAGATAATTATCTAAACCAACTCTGATTCCTCTTTGTGCATATTCAAAATCGTTGTACCCCGTAATTGCAATAAGCCTGACGTTAGGATTCAAATCCTTTAAAAGTCCGGCAAATGATAATCCATCTAATCCCGGCATACAGATATCCGTCAACACAACATCAGGTTTTAATTCTTCTGCAAGACGAAGAGCACCCTGTGCTGACCCCAGTTCTCCAACTATCGTATACCCTATTTCCTCCCAGTTGATACAATTACGAATATATTGCCTGATTAAATATTCATCGTCCACAATCATAAGTCTTAACATAGAATTCCCCCTTCTATCTTTGGAGTTTTTCAACAGGAATACAAATCCATATTCGCGTACCCTGATGAATTCTACTGGTTATTTTATATTGCATCTCTTCCCCGTAACAATAAGATAATCTTCTAATCGTACCCATAAGTCCAAAAGATTTTCCTTTTCCTGTATTTTTCCCCTGTAAAATTCCTGACAAGGTACGCTCTGACATTCCTACCCCATTATCTTCTACCTCTAAATGCAGATATCCATTTTCTTCTTTTATTCGTATATAAATAATTCCATTTTCTACAAAGCCATGAATCCCATGAACAATTGCATTCTCCACCAATGGCTGCAAGATTAATTTCAAAATTTTATATTCTTTTACTTGTTGGGAGATTTCATAATAAATCTGAAGACCTTCTCCATAACGCATCTTCTGTATTTCTACATAATTAGCAACCATCTGCACTTCTTTTTCTATAGGAATATGTTCATCTCCCTTACTTAAACTAATCTTATAAAATTGGGATAATTCACACATCATTCTATAAGCATCTTCATATCTTTTCAGTAAAAACAAAGATTTAATAGAATCAAAAGTATTATAAAGAAAATGGGGATTCATTTGAATACTCAACACTTCTAAATCCGCCTTCCTTTTTTGCCCTTCTACACGCCTTGTTTTATCTAATAATTCTTCAATTTCTCCCATCATTTTATTATAATCATCAATCAGATTCTGTACTTCATAATGGCTGGTTTTAATTTCTATACGCTTAAATTTACCTTGCTTTACTCCTTCCATAGATTCCATAAGCATTTCAATGGGACGTGTATACCAATGTGAAAGAAACAAAGCTGCAATCATAACTATGACAGCCTGAGCAGCAAACAGCAACATGAGAAGAATGTGATTCCTACTCTGTTGATGAACATCATCAAGGGGTATAACTCCTGTATAAATCAAATCATTTGATTCCTGTACAGATACCTGACAACGTATTTTATTAACGGGGCGGATAACAGAACTTTTCCCTTCCTTTATAAGTTCTGCTCCCAGATTCTGCACTTCCTCCTGCGTCCCCTCCTCCAAAGTATCTAAAAGAACATGATTCTGATCCGCAAAAATATGAAATTTCATTTGAAATTCGTTATCTTCCAACTCCAGAAGAAGATTATCCATTACTTCCTGAGAAATATTGATTACCATATATCCTATTGTCTGCATAGAATCCAGACCTCTTATAGCCCTGACAAACGAGATACCTGGCACTTTATCCTGATTTTTGAAAAACTCTTTACAATGGTACATTACATAGTACTTTCCATCTGGAGAAACTTTTGAATACCAGTCGTAATCCTGTATTTCATTGTAAAGAAGAGAATGATTTCCTGATTTATCGGAATAACAAAGAAACTTTTCTCTGTCAAAGATATAAATAGACTCTATTAAATCTATCTTAGCAATGGTTTCCGTAAGAGAAGCTTCTATTTTTTCAATATTCCGAAAATCATCAATAGATTCTCCTCCCATTCCAAGACCCTGCTGTACTGCGGAGTTAGAAAGACAGATATAAGAATATGTATTAATACTTTCTATAGTATTTTCTATAAGGGTTTTTACGCTTGTTAAATTTGTACTGGCAGCCTCTTGAATATTTTGATACAAAATCCGTTTGTTATAGGTCTGATAAATCCCAATTGTACAAAAAAGTGTGAGTGTGACAATAGAAATCATAAATACCGACATTTTCGTTGCCATTCTTTTTGAATATATAAAATATTGTATTTTTTGCTTCCACTTTCTTATTTTCAACATAATCCCCCTCTTTTTTGTCAATTGTCCGTTTTTTCATAGAATTATGTATATTATATACTACTTTCTGCTGTCAAACAATAAATGCATACTTCCAAATATTTCCAATCCTATAGACAAAACACTTCTTTTGCTGTCTTCCACATCACTTGTTCCATATCCTCCGGCTTTAATATTTGCCGATATTTCTCTAATTCTACAGAAACATTATTTACATGATCTGACGCAAACATCAGCCTGTCCGGTCCTATTTTCTGATAAACTTCTTTAGTCTGAAATATTCCTGTCCAGGTAGTTTCCAAATAAATATTGGGACATTGCTCTGCTACCAAAATAGCCTGATGAGTAAACCAGTCCATGCCGGAATGTGCAAGTACGATTTTTACATCAGGATATTTCTGAGCAGCTTTCAATATCTTTACAGGCTGCGAAAAAGGTAATCCAGTTCCTGTATGAACCATAACAGGAACTCCCAGTTCACGAGCTACTGAAAAGACAAACATTCCGTCCTCTGATTCCGGGTCTACAGCATGTCCTATCGGTGTAAGCTTAAGCGCCACAAATCCCAATTCATGAATACATCTGTATGCCTCCTGCCTGTATTCCTCTTTTGTAAAATGAGGATATATAGAAGCCATTCCCCAAAATTTCATTTGCTTATTTTCACATAAACGGGCAATTCGGTCATGTATTTCCTGGTTTGCCTTTAAAGAAAATCTTGGAAGAGAGGGCTGTACAATAGCCCCCTCTACAAACGTTCCTCTATATCCCTCCAGCAGATCTTCTTCTGTAATATGATGATCAAAAACGCAATCATCGCCTAAATGAGCATGGACATCTATTATTTTCATCATCTGTTTTCCTCCTCACGGTCATACTCTCTGCGGTTAGGAATCATTGCCCCCTGCGATGCGGATTTGACATTCTGAGCGTATTGATAAAGACAGCCTTTAACTTCTCTGACAAAAGGTTTCTTTTTCTTTCGACGCTCTTCAAAATCCACATCTGCAGCTTCAATCAAGCCCCTGGAAATATCCACAAAAATTTCATCGCCATCTTCCAGGTAGGCAATTGGTCCATTCTGTGCTGCTTCCGGAGATATATGTCCCACAAAACAGCCATTGTTAGACCCTGAAAATCTTCCATCTGTAATCAGACATACCTTATCTCCCAAATGCATTCCCACCAGAAGCTTCATAGCTTTGTACATTTCCGGCATTCCCGGACCCCCTTTTGGACCTTCGTTTCGGATAACTATAACAGTACCTTCCTGCACATCTCCTCGACGTATTCCTTTTAAAGCCTCTTCTTCCCCCTCATAGATTTTTGCTTTTCCCCTGAACACCAATGCTTTATCCGGAATAGCGGAAGGCTTGGATACAGCGCCTTCCGGAGCCAAATTCCCATAAAGGATTTTAATTCCACCTCTGGTATGTACGGGATTCTCTATAGAATGAATAACCTCAGGATAAAAATTTTGTACTTTTTCAAGAACCTCTCTCAGTATTTTTCCCTGACAATTTTTTTCCTGAACCCATAAAATACTTTCTAATTCCTTCATAAGTACCGGAACTCCTCCGGCTTCATAAAACTCTAAAAGCGTACGGTTTCCGGAAGGAATCAATGGCACTAAATGCGGAATCCCTTCACAGATTTTTCCGAAATCAGATATGGATAATTCGATTTCTCCCTCATATGCAATAGCAATTAAATGAAGAACTGCATTTGTGGAACCGCCTATAGCTCCATTTACTCTTATACCGTTATAAATAGCATTTTTCGTTATAATATCCCTTATCTTTATATTTCTTCTTACAAGTTCTACTATCTGTTTTCCACTCCGATACCCTGCTGCCAATCTTTCACTGTATACAGCAGGAATAACAGCCGTTCCAGGTAACATGATTCCCATTGCTTCAGCCAGACACCCCATAGTATTTGCAGTTCCCAACATGGCACAAGAGCCCATGGTCGGCATTGCATGATCTTCTATCCATTGAAACTTCTCCTTGCTTATCATTCCTTTCTGTAATGCACCTTCGGACTCCTGTATAATAGAATGATCGATAAATTCCCCTCCGTACGGATTATCCTTCTTCATACGTCCGGGAAGACTCGGTCCTCCATTTACCAGAATGGTAGGCAGATTCACTCTCATAGCCCCCATAAGCATTCCGGGAATTATTTTGTCACAGCTTCCCAAAAGTACCAATCCGTCCAGTCTATGCGCTTCCGCCATTGCTTCTATACTATCTGCTATCATCTGACGGGTAGGGAGAATATACTTCATTCCTTTATGGCCCATAGCAATTCCATCACAAGCTCCTATCATTCCAAGTTCAACAGGAGTCCCTCCTCCGGCCTGTATTCCTTCTCTGACACGCTCTGAAAGCTGTCTGAAAATCACATGTCCGGGACAAATGGAACTATAAGCATTTACTACTGCTATTATGGGCTTCTCTAATTCTTCCTGAGAATATCCGTCTGCCTTATATAAAGCTCTTACATTTGCCCACCCAGGGCCTTCTAAAATATCACTGCTTCTTGTTTTCATACATTTTCCCAATCCTTATTTTTCCAAGTAAAAATGATAATTTCCAGATTGAATCAAAACACAATATCCTTTTTCTGTCCTGCGAACTTCTTCGATACCCTCTTTGGAACTTTCCCTGGGATACAATATCTCTTCTCCCTCCAAAAGCGTATTTCCTAAATCCGGTATTTGGACAGTTGCTCTCGTATTACATGGAACAGAAAGATACAGTGAAAATCCTTTCTCCGTTTTTTCCCATTCTACAGATACCATTCCATACATTGTTTCTTTCTTTGCAGCAGCAAAACGCAATTCACCAATGGGCTGCGGCGCTATCAGAATTTCTTTATAAGCAGGAGATGCAGGTCCAATACCTGCTATTTTTTCATAAAAGCTTCCGCTTATGCTGCCAAACATGGGCTGATTATGACAGCAGGAACACTGGTAAAAACCATAGTCTTTTTCCCAATATTCCCACAATGCAGTAGCGCCATTGGCAATCATGAATCCATAGCTTGGATAGGTATTACCGGTTATCATCTGGTATGCAATTTCTCCGTATCCACTGTCAATCAATGTTTCAAAAAGATACGGGGTTCCGAAAATCCCTGTGTCCAAATGATTTCCACAATCTTTCTCGATATGTTCTGCCATAAAGGCAAATACCTTGTTCTCTTCCTCAGGTTTAATAGCCCCCATTTTATATGCAAAAGCTTCGGTTCCCTGTGCGCCAATACTGTACTGTCCGGTTTCCTGGCAGAAAAATTCTCTACGGAATGCTTTTATCGTATCTTCTTTTAATACAGCATACTTCTTTTTTTCTTTTTCCTTGCCCAGAATATCAGATATATATTCCATAAGTCCCGCACAATATCCATAAAAATAAGTATTTACAAAACGTGGCGGAATTAAAATTTCTCCAGGTGTGGACCACTCTCCCAGACAGGTTTTATCTTCACCTTCTGCCTCAACAATTCCATTTTTTACCCCTGTTGATAAAAATTCCAGCCAATGCTCCATATTTTCATAATGCTTTTTAAGTATTTCTTTATCCCCATAGTAAACATAACATAGCCATGAAATCACAATATATGCACAGCCCCATGCAGGTCCGCCTCCTCCGTCCTGACAGGGCACTGTATGAGGAATAAAACCGTTTTCTTTGTTTTGTGCGTCTGCAAAATCATCTATCCAGGCAGCATAGAAATTCTCCATATTAAAATTATAAATACATGCTTTTGCCGCAGTCAGAGCATCTCCTCCATATCCCTGTCTTTCTCTGTGAGGAGAATCCAAAGGCATGCCACAATGCAGACCGTTGACTAAAGACCATCTGGAAATCTGCTGTATTTGATTCATGAGTACATTAGAACAGGTAAAACTTCCGTCTTCTTCTACGCCTGTATGGACAACAACCGCCTCTATATCCTCTGGCTCAGGCATCTTCTCATATCCCTGTATTTCTGCGTATCGGAAACCATGCCAGGTAAACTTTGGTTCATATATCTCTTTTCCTTGTCCACTCAAAATATAGACATCTTTCTGCTGTTTCCACCCGGTTCCTGTACTGTAATAATTAATTTTTCCATCTGGCCACAGTTCTTCACCAAAACGCATAGTAACCGTCTGTCCTTCTTTCCCTTGGATTTTCAGTCTTAGCCAGCCTGTAATATTCTGTCCGAAATCCAATACATACATATCTTCCTTCACTCGGGTAATCGTTTTGGGTGAAATAGTACCAAATGCGATATCTGAGGAAGCCCTCTGTTCTTTTAATTTTCCTCCCGGCGCTTCTGCTATCCTTGCATTTTCCCAGTCTTCTGTACACGATCCGGGTTCATTCCAGTTTGGAAGTTCCTGTCTGGCATCATAAATTTCTCCAAAATAAATATTGTTATATTCTATAGGACCTCTATGCCATTTTACAGAAGTATCACTTTTGATAACTTTTTTTGTTCCGTCTTTATAATACGCTTCAACCTGAAAGAGCAACCGGGGATATCCATACCATAAAAGTTTTACATTCACTTTATCTTTCTGATTGTACCAACCATTTCCCAAAATAATGCCCAGCGCATTTGTTCCTTTTCTCAGTTCCTCCCTAATATCATAAGTGTGATAATAAACCGTTTTTGTAAAATCTGTTCTATTAGGAGTCAGCAAATCTTTTCCACATTTTCTTCCATTCATGGAAAATTCATAAAACCCAAGCCCACATATATACACTCTCGCCTTTTCGGGTTTTTCTTCCAAAAAAAATTCTTTACGAAAATGCGGAGCGCTTACTTCATCTTCTGCACAAATCCAGTCTGCATTCCAATCCTCTTCTTTTAAAAGTCCTGCCTCAAAAAACTGTACTGCGCTCCACGGAGATTGTCTTCCTTCCTCGTCCCAGATTCTCACACGCCAGTAAACTCTCTCTCTGGATTCCAGCTCTTTTCCTCCATAAAGAATCCCTAATGACTCTGATGAATCTACTTTTTTACTGTCCCAACACAATTCTTTTTCTTCTTTAAGCTGAGCATCGCTATGTGCCGCTATAATTTGATAAGCTGTCTGCCTTCTTCCTCTCCCGTTCCCTGTCATTTTCCATGCTAATCTGGGATTTTGACTGTGAATACCAATTGGATTTTCCCGATATTCACACGTCAGTTTCTCCGGAGCATAACACTTTCTTTCCATAACTTCTCTCCTCATCTCCACTCAAAAACTACACCCATAGACTGCGTACGATCTTTTAAAAGATTTTTATATACCTGTGGAGCTTCCGTATAAGGCACTCGATGGCTGATAAGGCTCGCCACCTCCATCTGTCCTGTGGCAAGCATTCTGAAAAATGTTTCACTGTTTCTTACGCAGGTCCAGGGATTGTCAAAACTCGGCTGCTCTGTCTGGGAAGATATATGAGCTCCTATAATATCAAAACTTCCTGCATTACAAAAATCATGAAAATCAAATTTTGTAGCTTTTCTGGGAGAACTCAGCATACACATTTTCCCCTGCTGATGCAGTACTTTAAATTCCTCCGGAATCAAATCCGCATTACCTGTCGTTTCAAATACAATATCTGCCATTTCTCCCTGTGTCACTTCTCTGACAACGTCTGCTACATTCTTTCGAAGGGAAGATACTGGAATAACAGCCAGGGATTTTGGAAGATATTCTAATCTTTTTTCAGTTCGGTTTACCACTATAATTTCTGTACAGCCTCCAGCCAATAAATATCTTACCAAAAGCTGTCCGATAACCCCTGCTCCGTACACAACTACACGGTTTCCTATCTCTATCTTTGTCCGCCTGATACCATTTAATCCCACTTCTGCAATTGCAAAGAAAGTCGCTTCTTCCGGTGTAATATCATATCGTATTACTCTTAATTCCGCCTCTTTTGCTATTACATACTGAGCATGCTTACTGAAGCTTGCAACTCTTTTTCCAATCCATTCCTTAGAAACACCTTCTCCTGTTTCTTTTACAATACCAACATTTGAATAACCGCTTGTCATAGGGTAATGAATATATCCGGACCATTTGGAATTTTCCGGGCATTCCCCACTAAGAAAAGTAAGTTCTGTTCCTGTGCTTACCAAAGAAACTTCTGTTTCAATTAACACTTCCCCAGCCGCCGGTTTGGGCATTTCTTTATCCTGCAGTTCTACTTCTCCTGCTGATGTAAAAACAACCGTTTTATTCACTCTAAATACCTCCTGACTCTTTTAAGATATCTTGAGTATACATTTTTTTACCAAGTGCTTTTCTTAATTTTTTTACCGGAATTCTACCTTTTTTTACTGTAAAGACCTCCTCTGCCACAGTAAAAATATGCATAATTCCAGTAAAAATATTTGTTTTTTTCTGCTTTTTTCTACTTTATAATCAAAAAAAACTCAAGGAGGTACCTTATATGATAAACATTGGAATCATTGGTTGTGGGAGAATTGCTCAGGTACGGCATATTCCGGAATACGATAAAAATCAAGATGCCCGTATCTATGGCGTATATGACATCAACGAAAAAAGAGCAAAAGAAGTGGCCGAAAAATATCACGCTATCCCGTATAAATCTTATGAGGAAATGCTGGCAGACAGCGCTATTGACGCTGTGAGTATCTGTACAGCAAACTATTCCCATTGTGAAATTTCCGTAAAAGCCTTAACTGCCGGAAAACATGTGCTCTGTGAAAAACCCATGGCTGTAACCTATGAGGAATGTCAAGCCATGGTGGAAGCTGCAAAAAAATCCGGAAAATATTTAATGATTTGCCAGCAGGAAAGATTGCTCCCTGTCCATATGAAAGCAAAAGAGCTCCTTCAGCAGGGAAGTATCGGAAAAATTTTAAGCTTCCGCACTAATTTCCGACATTCAGGACCTGAAACCTGGACAATCGACCAGGACAAAGTGTGGTTCTTTGATAAAAAATCTGCCGCTTTCGGCGCTATGGCAGATTTGGGTATTCACAAAGCAGATTTAATACATTATCTTCTTGATGATACAATTAAAAGCGCTATGGCTGTAACCGGCGCTCTTGACAAAAAAAATCCAGATGGAACCCCCATTTCTGTGGACGACAATGCTATCTGCATCTATCGCACTGAAAAAGGTATTCTCGGTACCATGGAAGTGAGCTGGACCTGTTACGGGCAGGAAGACAAATCTACTGTACTATACGGAACCCAGGGCTGTTTAAAAATCAACAGTGATACCAAATATCCTTTGATTTTGGAAAAGAGAAGTGGAGAACGAATTTATTATAATATGGACGACTACAAAGGACACAGAAATGGAACCGGTATGGTTGATACCTGGATTCAGTGTCTAAAGACCAAAACACCTCCTGAAATTTCCGGGGAATCCTCTTTTGAGTCCATGAAAGCTGTATTTGCTGCATTAGAATCCGCGGAAAAAGGCTGTCTGATAAGTGTAAACAATTTGGAAGAAAAACTTGACCAGTAAACTTTTTCAAATGTGTAAAACTCCGGAGAAAACCATTTCTGGCTGTTTTCCCCGGAGTTTTTCTTCTACTTATATCCCTTTACACCTCCCTCTTACATCTTATCTTGGGCTACATATCCCTTATTTTTCATAATAATTAACTCTGTCTTCTCCTCCCGGTATATTCGGGGGCTTTTTCCGCAGTGCTGCTTAAACACTTTCGAAAACGCAAGTTGATCTGTATACCCCACTGCTGAAGCCACAGCATTGATAGATAAATCTGTTTTCTTTAGCAGGGATTTTGCCTTTTCCATTCTCAGATTCACCAGAAATTCCTGCGGAGAACAACCTGTCACTTTCTTAAAGCTGCTGGTGAGATAACTCCGATTTACCCCTATAAAATCCGCCAACTGTCCGATTTTCAAAGGTTCACTGTAATGATCTTTAATATAATCCATGGCATGCTTAACATATACGGAGCCCGGATAAAAACGTCCGTTTGATGATCCCCCATCTTCCTTTTGGCTCTCTGCATAGTCTTTCATAAGTGCCGAAAAACACAGCATCAACATGGCATTTCGGGTAAGCTCATCTCCATAAGAAAGCTGATGGGCTTCCAGCATTTGATCAATATAACCTGAGAGTTTTTCCATACACCCGATTTTTCGTGTAGGGTTTTTCAGAGAAAAACCTGAACCGCTGACACATTCATCTGCCTTAAGTCCCACAAAACCAATCCACATATAAACCCAGGGTTCTTCTCTGTCAGCCTCATACCAGGCCTCTACTCCGGGTGGAATCAAAAAGGCTTCTTTGGGTCCAATTTTATATTTTTTCTTATTTATTTCCAGAGTGCCCTGCCCCTCCTTAACTACATGAAGGACATAGGCCTCTCTCTTATTCGGTCCGAAACGATAACCGGCATCGCAGCATTCCCAGCCACAGTATGTCAGACACAAATCTACGGAATCCTTCTGTAAATCCTCCAGACATTTATATCTGGCATGACTGGTATAGCCCATTGTACGGCTCAATGAATCCACTCCTTTACTTTTAAATTTTATGCTTCCTGCAAGACATAAAGCAGTGATGCGAAATCTCCGCCGGCTTTATTCAAAAGCTCTCTGTCAACAGGAATTCCTACATACATCAATTCATCTCCGTAAGCCTTATATACGATATCGTTACATTTTACCTCATACAGGGTATCTCTGTCCAACCCTTCCAGACGGAAACGCAGCCAGGAGGCATTGATTTTATTCAGCTTCTGATAAAAAGCTGCTACAGCCTGCTTTTTATCCGGGGATACCACAATCCATGCTGTTTCATTTCCCTCAAATGGACTGAGCAGACGGTAAAAATCGCCTTCTACCTGAATCAGCCTGCGGTACCTTTTCATAAATGCCACCTGCTCTTTTACCTGTTCCATTTCCGCTTCACTTAAAAGATTCAAATCCAGCTCATATCCAAAGGTTCCAAAATATGCCATATTTGCTCTGGTGGAAAGAGGTGTATTTCTCAGGAGCTGATGATTCGGCACCGCGGAAACATGTGAACCCATGCTTACCAGAGGATATACATAAGAAGTTCCATACTGGATTTTCGCTCTCTCTGCTGCATCTGTATCATCACTGGTCCAGGTCTGAGGTGCAAAAAACAGCATACCTGGGTCAAAGCGCGCACCTCCGCTGGAGCAGGACTCAAAGAGAATTTCGGGAAATTCCTGTGTCAATCTTGTATACAAATCATACAGCCCCAGAATATACCGATGCATCATCTTTCCCTGTTCTTTTGCCGCCGCACCCTTGCTATAGGGTTCCGTCATATAGCGATTCATATCCCATTTAATGTAAGAAATCTCAGACTCCCGCAGGATTTTAGAAATCGTTTCATAAATATAATCCACCACTTCTTTTCTGGAGAAATCAAGCACATGCTGATGTCTTCCATGGGACTCAAATCTATCCGGCACGCCGATAACCCAATCCGGGTGCGCCCGGTACAAATCGCTGTCCTTGTTTACCATTTCCAATTCCACCCAAAGACCGAATTTCAGTCCCATAGCTTCCACTTTTTCAGAAAGCCCGGCAATCCCGTCCGGCAGTTTTTCCAGATTCACATACCAGTCCCCAAGACCTCTGTAATCGTCATTTCGCACGCCAAACCAGCCATCGTCCAGTACAAACAGTTCCACCCCTGCCTCTTTTGCCTTTTTGGCAATTTCCAGAATTTTTTCTTCTGTAAAATCAAAATATGTTGCCTCCCAGTTATTGAGAAGAATGGGCCGCGGTTCGTCCCTCCACTTCCCACGCATGAGATTTTTTCGGAACAGACGGTGATAAACCTGACTCATTTTATTTAAGCCCTTATCGCTGTATACCAAAATGGCCTCTGGTGTCTGGAAGCTTTCTCCTTTTTCCAGCGTCCAGGAAAAACCTTCCGGGTGGATTCCCAGCATTACTCTTGTAATATCAAAGGTAGATACCTCCGTCTGGGCAAGGAAATTACCGCTGTATACCAGACTGAAGCCATAAACCTCTCCCTGATTTTCTGTTGTGTGAGGTCTTTTTAATGCCAGAAACGGATTATGCTCTGCACCGCCGGCTGTGCCGTGAAGTCCCTGGATTGCCTGGATTCCCATTTCCAGCTTTCTTTCCTTTACATATCGCTCTCTTGCCCATGCGCCGGAAAGCTGCACCATTTCAAAGTCCATATCCTGGAACTCAGTACTAAAACTCATTGCCTTTTCCAGTACAATGCTCTGTTTTCCTCTGTGTACGAGCTTTGCATTTCTGGCAATCACCGGATATTCCTCAAAAATTGTATAGGAAAGAACCAAATCTGTATCCATAACCTCATCATGCAGACAAATGTCCAGGCTGCATGCCTCCTCATCACTGTTTGTGTACACAGCCGGAAGGGGTGTCAACAGCTTTTTTCCCTGATAAATTTCGTGAGAAACATAAGTAAAGTTCACAATTCTGCTGCCATTTTCCTGTAAAACACTAAGCGCAGGGCTTCTATAATCTCCTGTTCCGTATACCGGATACTCCTGCTTTGTGTACTCCATGGACAAAACACCCGGCTCCGGTACACACACAGAAGTAAGAGGACGGGAGATTTCCTCGTGCAGATGTGAAAAGTCCTCCCTATCCCGGATTGCTCTTCCGTAATACAGATTTTCCAACTGTCCGTTCTCCATAATACGGATAATATAGCTTACCTCTTTATTGTAGAGATGAAATGTTTTCTGTTCTTCGTGAAATAAAATCGCCATATTGACCTCCTGTAAAAAAGGCCGGCGCAAACTCGTTGCACCAGCCTTTTTTCTGTTTCTTATTTTATAATTTACCACCGCTGGTCGCAATTCCTTCGATAAATTGTTTCTGGAAAATAACATAGATAATAATCATAGGAATACATGCAATCAAAGATGCTGCCATGAGTTCAGGAAACTTCGCTGCATACTGTCCCTGCATTTTTGCGAGAGCAGAAGACAATACCAACATATCCTTATCTGTATTTACAATCATAGGCCACATCAGGTCTTTGAATGCAAACACTGCAGTAAAAATTCCCAGAGCTACCATACTGGATCTGGTAAGCGGCGCCATGATGTAAAGAAAAGTCTGTCCGATATTACAGCCGTCCAATCTTGCCGCTTCTTCCAAATCATTGGGCAGTCCCATATATCCCTGCCGAAGCAGGAAGGTACCGAATGCAGTTACCATACCTGGAAATACCAGCGCAAAAATCGTATTCAGCATACCCATTTTGCTGACCATCAAATACTGTGGAATCAGGAAAATCTGTACTGGAACCATCATCTGAATCAACACCAGAGAAAAACATAGATTTTTCCCCTTAAAATTCAAACGTCCGAATGCATAACCTGCCATAGTTGCTGTTAATACCGCACAGACAACACGAAACAAAATCAACAGCAATGTATTTTTATATAACAACAGGAAATTCATATTTTCCATAACTGCGCTGAAAGAATCTGTTCTCCAAACCTTTGGGAAAATAACAAAGGGATCTACGGAAGTTGCTTCTGTAACTGATTTAAAAGCAGTGAGTACCATCCATAAAAAGGGAACCAGCATTGTAATTGACACAAGAATCAACACAGTATGTATTACAACCGTAACAATTTTCTTTTTTGTTTCCATACTTTTCATTCTGTTTCCCCCTTAATTGTAGAATACCCATTTTTTCTGTCCAATCATCTGGAACACAGTAATAATCATAGTAATAACAAGCAGAAGAACTACAATCGTAGCCCCGTAGCCCATATTCTTATTTACAAAGGTATACTGATAGAACAGGTATACCAGTGACTGTGTTTTATCCAACGCCGGATTTGTTCTGTCCATAACCATATAAATCAGGTCAAATACCTGAAGAGAGCCGATAACACGGGTTACCAGTACAAAGAAAATCGTTGGGGACAACAGCGGAATTGTAATGTGGAAAAAGCTCTTAATCCCTGTAGCTCCGTCAATCTCCGCTGCCTCATAATAGTCATGAGGAATTTCCTGTAAACCGGAAAGGAATAATACCATGTTATACCCGATAATAGACCATACACCAATAATCGCAATGGCAAAAACAGCTATCTTCGGGTCTGAAATCCATTTTACATTTGTATGGAATACGTTATTAATCAAACCAAACTCGGAGTTAAACAGCCATCTCCAAACCATGGCAACAGCCGCCGGTGCAGCTACCATAGGAAGAAAAATAATTGTCCTGTAGGCAGAACGCCCTTTCATTTTCCGGTTCAGAAGCACTGCCAGCACCAATGCAATAATAATGGAAAACGGAACTTCCACAATCGCATATTTTACGGTGTTCAGCAATGCCTGCCATACTTCTGAATCTCCGAAAACCTTTACATAGTTTTCTGCTCCGATAAAAATATTTCCCTTACCAAAATCACCTGTCTTGAAGAAACTCTGGTAAACGGTCTGGAAAATAGGAATAATATTCAGTACAATCAATCCAATCATTGTTGGAAGAATGAACAGCCAGCCCCAGATTGTTTCACTGCGCTGTCTGCCTGTCTGTGCAGGTTTTCCTTTCTTTGCCACAAAACTTCACTCCTTTTTTAATAAAGGGCTGTCGCTATAACATTTTCCCAGCGACAGCCCTCTCATTTTTAACTATCTGTTGCAAAACATTTTTCAGTAGAATTTATTTACCTTCTTCTGCCAGCTTCTCGTTCATCTGTGCTGCCATTTCTTTACAAGCGTCTTTCATAGATTTTTCACCTGTGTAAACACTCTTCAGGATTTCGTTGTCTTCGTTTTCCCATGTTACAGTAGTTTTAGAATATGGTCTGATTTCCATATCTTCCATCATGTTGATGTAAGCCTGAAGATTAAAATCTGCTGACTTAGCCCATGCATCAGAGGTGCCATTGTATGCAGACATTGTAACACCAAGTTCTGCCTGTTTCTTCTGTGCTTTTTCAGAACCCAGGTATTCAATTAACTGCCAGGCTTCTTCTGTATGTTCTCCGTTTGCTGCCGCTGCCCAGCCAAGTCCATTATATAAAGAAACTCTTCTGCCTGTTGTAGC
This sequence comes from Blautia argi, assembly GCF_003287895.1. Taxonomy (NCBI): domain Bacteria; kingdom Bacillati; phylum Bacillota; class Clostridia; order Lachnospirales; family Lachnospiraceae; genus Blautia; species Blautia argi. Next base: position 3,271,616 of record NZ_CP030280.1, read on the forward strand.
GCTCTTCGGAAGCTCTACTAAATCACAGTTCTTTGCCGTATACTCATTATCTCTGTACGCAGCAACCATCCAGGAGCCCTGTGGAACCATAGCAACTTTGCCGGACTGGAAGAGTACATCTTCACCGTTTTCAGACATTACTTCCAGAGGAGGCATTACACCATCTTTAATCCAGCCTTCCAACATTTCCATAGCTTCAATTGTTTTGGGATCGTCCCAACCGGATTTTGTCTTATCATCGTTGATAATGTATCCGCCGTTATCATAAACCATATTGTAATAGCCTGCCTGGTTATTATCATTTCTTAAAACAAGACCATACTGGCTTCCATCTGGTTTTGTCAGCTTTTTAGCTGCTTCTGTTACATCGTCCCATGTCCAGTCTGCTGTAGGATACGCCAGTCCTGCTTCATCAAACATAGCTTTGTTATACCAAAGAGCAATGGTATCAACATCTTTTGGTACTGCAAAGTATTTGTCTTCATATGTATATAAGCCCCAGATATCTTCCGGATAGTTTTCAGGGTCAATCTTATCACTTTCTGCAATTTTGTCTGTCAGGTCCAGAAGCATGTCGTTGGACATATATCTTTCACTTTCATTAGAGTGCATCCAGAATACATCAGGAAGAGAACCGCCCTGTGCACCTGCTTCCAGCATTGTCCAGTATTCTTCCCATTTTACAACGCTGAGTTTTGTCTTGATTCCTGTTTCTTCTGTAAAATCTGCCAGAATTTCTTTAATACCCGGTTCCTGGTTTGCGTCCCAGATAGAAACAGATAATTCCACGTCCTTGGAATCAGAACCTTTGTCTGCATCTTTTCCGGAATCAGAAGAACCACCACAGGCTGTCATGGAAAATACCATTGTACTTGCAAGTGCCAACGCCATTACTTTCTTAAACTTCATGTTTTTTCCTCCTTTAATAAAAGTCTTTCGTCATAATTACCAACTTTTCACGTCTTATCGACCGATGCATTCATTATAATTGCATATGGAATTATGTTAAATATCCATATGTTTTTAATATATGGAAAAATGTTACTTGTTTGTGCGTATTGTATACTTTTTTCGACTTTTATCCGGCACAGCGTCGGCTTTTTCCCAATATTTTTTTCTTTTTTATCCATTCAAAATGTTCATTTCCCTAATTTCTTATTGACTTTTCCTGTATTTTTACATGTTCCTTTTCATTCCCCATTAATATTTATGACATTTATACATGTTTATTCTATCATTTTTCCATATTTGCTCATTTATTCAAATCCACATGTGATATTTCCTTTACATTTTCCGTTCATTAATGCTAGAATACCTTTTAGAATTTATGGCTTATGCCGGAAAGGATACGGATATGAATTTATTGAACGACAACAATCCTGTTCATATTTTTCTGAACAAAATTGGTGATGTAGTAATTGCCAATCTTCTTTTTGTCTTTTGCTGCATTCCAATCATTACCATAGGACCGTCCCTGACCGCCCTGTACCACTGTATGTTAAGAACTATAAAGGGAAACAACAACGGCACAACCAAAACTTTCTTCCGCGCTTTTAAACAGAACTTCCTGCAATCCCTCCTGGTTTCCCTGCTTCTGACTGCCACGGCTTTTGTTCTGTTTACCAACATACGCTTTTTACAGCACAGCGCCTCCCCTATGGGGAAACCTCTTTTCTATGTTTCCCTGGGAATCGCCGGACTTTTCATTATCCTGGCGCTGTATATTTTTCCTGTAATTGCAGCCTTTGCAAATACAACCCTGAACCTGATTAAAAATGCCTTTATTTTTGCCTTTATGCATTTTCCTTCCACCCTTGTCATTGCAGTGGTTTCCATTCTTCCCATGTATATGACCTATCAGGATTTAAAGCTCATGCCCCTGTATGCCTGCTGCTGGTTCTTCTTTGGCTTTGCACTGACTGCCCTGATAAATTCATCACTGCTCTACAGAATGTTTAAACCGTTTTTAGAAAAAGCAGAGGAAGCAGAAAAACCCACTGCCATCACCACAGACAAAACTCAGACACAGGAGGAAACTCATGGAATTTGAAAAAATCAGTTCTCCCTCTCTTCGGGAGCTTTTTGTTCAGCAGCTGGAACATATGATTCTCTCCGGAAAACTCCCGGTTGGTACAAAACTGCCGCCGGAAAGACAGCTTTCCCAGGAAATGCAGGTAAGCCGGGCAGTCATTAACGGAGGCATCTCGGAGTTGGAAAAAAAGGGGTTCCTGATTGTAAAACCCAGAAGCGGAACCTATGTGGCGGATTACCGGCGAAATGGCACTGCCGAAACACTTCTTGCCATTATGAATTACAACGGCGGAAGATTGAAACAGGAGGAAGTACGCTCCATCCTGGAGGTACGAATTGCCCTGGACACCCTTGCCGCCACACTCTGTACCAGCCATATCACAGATAAAGAACTGGATTATCTTGAGGCGCTTACCGAACGCATAAAAGACGCTGTTTCTATCGACGAGGCAGTAAACGCTGCCTATGAATTTCAGCACGAATTTGCCCTTGCCTCAGGCAATACCCTAATTCCCCTGATTTTCTCCTCCTTTAAGGTGGCAGTCACCTCCCTGTGGGAAAGATTCTGCGTCCTGTACGGCACAGACGCCCTTTACGAAAACACAGTTTCTCTCCTTGGTTTTCTGAAAAACAGAGATACTCAGGGAGCCATTGAATGGATAAACAAATCCGTTGCCCAGAGCATTGACGGAAACAGAAAAATCTATTATGAGTAATGTTCTATGATAGTAAAAAGACTGGTGCAAAGTTCCGGGAAGAAATTTCTTCTCCCCGCTTTTTTGTACCAGTCCTTCTCTTCTTTAACACCCACTTATTTCTTTTATAAAAAATTCATTTCCCTGCTGCAGATAGGTGCGCTCGCTGCCGCAATAAGGACAGATTTTCCCATGCTCCACTGTCCCATAAGTCTTTTCACAGTCCTCGCAAAAAGTAACTGCAGGAATGGTTTCTACCACAAGGGCGCTTTCCTTTAATATTTCGCTCTTTTTCTCAACTGCCCACTTCCAGCAGTTCTGCAGATAAGATTCTATCACACCGGAAACTTCCCCAAGCTGCAGGGTTACAGCTTCTATTTCTGTGAGCTGGTTCTCCTTTGCCACCTCTTCCACGGTTTTAATTACATGAAATACAACGCCAAGTTCGTGCATGCTTCTCTCCTTTTCCTATTTCTTTTTGGAGAACTTAATCTTAATTGCCTGTTTTGCCCCATATGGAAGAATGTATTTCAGCTTATCCTCACTCTTTCGCATGGTGCTGCATTCTGGATTTTCCCGGTACAGGTGAATGGCATCAAATTCGCACTTTGTGGTGCAGATACCGCAGCCGATACATTTATTTTCGTCTACCACAGAAGCGCCGCAGCCCAGACATCTGGCAGTTTCCTTTTTTACCTGCTCTTCTGTAAAACTCTGTCTTGCCTCTTTAAAAGAGGTTTTCCGGTCTATTTTCTTATCATATCCCGGTATCTGGCGGCTGGAATTGTCATATTCCTCTACCAGAATATCCTGCTTGTTTAATTCCACAAACTGTCTGCGGTTTCGTCCAATGGTCAGACTGCTGTGCGGCTGTACAAAACGGTGAATAGATATAGCACCCTCTTTGCCTGCTGCAATGGCATCAATAGCAAATTTCGGTCCTGTATACACATCTCCGCCCACGAAAATATCCGGCTGTGCAGTCTGATAGGTCACAGTATCCGCCACTGCACCGTTTCCTCTTCCAAGTTCTACCTTCTCGTTCTTTAACAAATCGCCCCAGACAATACTCTGACCCACACTCATAAATACATGGTCACATTCCACGGTCATGGTTTCCTGCTCATCGTATTTCGGATTAAAGCGTCCGTCCGCGTCCTTTACAGATACGCATTTCTTAAACACAATGCCTTTCACTCTGCCGTTTTCCGTAAGAATTTCTTTCGGACCCCAACCACAGTGAACGGATACGTTTTCTTCCTCTGCCTCCAGAATTTCTTCTTCTGATGCAGGCATCATATCCCGACTCTCCAGACAGTACATGGAAACACTGTCCGCGCCGCAGCGCATACTGGTTCTTGCTACATCAATAGCCACATTTCCACCGCCGACAACTACGGTTTTTCCGGAAATCGGATAACTGTGATCTTCTCCCACGGCACGAAGGAAGTCCACGGCTGTCATCACACCATCTGCGTCCTGCCCCGGTATTCCCGGCAGTCTTCCCCCCTGGCAGCCAATAGCAATATAAAACGCCTGATAGCCCTGCGCCCGCAGTTCGTCCAGGGTAATATCTTTTCCCACTTCTACACCAGTTCGGATTTCCACTCCCATTTCTTTAATAACATCAATCTCTGCCTGTACCACATCTTTTTCCAGCTTAAAGGACGGAATACCATAAACCAGCATACCGCCGGCCTTCTGATTTTTCTCAAAAACAGTAGGCTTATATCCCTTTTCTGCCAGGTAAAAAGCACAGGACAAACCGGCAGGACCGCCTCCGATAATGGCGATTTTTTCTGTAAATTCTCCTTTTAAGGAAGGCACCACCTTTTTTGGTATATATCTTGTTTCTGCTTTTAAATCCTGTTCTGCGATAAACCGCTTTACTTCATCAATGGCAACTGCCTCGTCAATGGTTCCTCTGGTACATGCGTCCTCGCACCTGCGGTTACAGATACGTCCGCACACAGCCGGGAATGGATTTTCCTTCTTAATCAGCGCCAGAGCATCGGTATATCTGCCCTGTGCAGCCATTTTCAGATATCCCTGAATAGCAATATGTGCCGGACAGGCAGTCTTACACGGCGCAGTTCCGGTATCATAGCAGTTGATACGGTTTTTATCCCGGTAATCCTCTGTCCACATATGCGGTCCCCAAGGTACTTCTGACGGAAGAGGCTGTTTTGGATATTCCACCTGGCTTCCGTCTTTTTTACACAGCTTTTGTCCCAGTTTTACTGCCCCTGCAGGACAGTATTCCACACAGCGTCCGCATGCCACGCAGTTTTCTGTTTTCACATGCGCCACATAGGCAGAACGTGACATATTGGGCGTATTGAAAAGCTGTGAAGTACGCAGTGCATAACACACGTTTACATTACAGTTGCAGATAGCAAAAATCTTATTTTCGCCGTCAATGTTGGTAATCTGGTGAACAAAGCCGTTTTCTTCTGCCTGCTTTAAGATTTCCATAACCTCATCTCTGGTAATGTAACGTCCGCCTTTGTTGGTTTCCACCACATAGTCTGCCATATCTCCAACAGCAATACACCAGCCTTCCGGGTCGTCAGCGCAGCCCTCGTCAAAGGTTTTGCGGGAACGGCGACAGGAACAGGGGCTTGCCGCATATTTGCCTTCATATTTGTCCAGCCAGTGGGAAATATGCTCCACAGATACCGACTGATTTTCCATCTGAATGGCTTTTTCCACAGGAATGACATGCATACCGATTCCGGCGCCTCCCGGCGGTACCATATGGGTGATTTTTTCCAGCGGCACACGGCTCATACGCTCAAAGAAACGCCCCATTTCCGGGTGCTCGGTTAAAATATCCTCATTCATGTTTGCAAACTCTGCGCTGCCAGGTACAAACATGGGAAGCACATACTGCTTTTCATGCTTTGGATTCTCCCAGTTATACTCAATAACTCCGTTCACTGCCAGCTTTTGCAGCATTTCTTCCACATACGCTTTATCTTTCCCTGTGAGTTTTACCATGTCCTCCAGGGTTCTTGGTTTACGTTTGCCCATTTTCAGTGCAAGCTCTGCCATTTCATCTGTACAAAGAATGGAAAGCCCGATATATTCCGGGGATTCCTTTGTGATTTTTTCCAGTCCCAGCACAACAGGCGCCCGGTCTGTAATCATCTTTGCCAGCTTTGCAATGGGTTCACGGAAAGGTTCTTCCGGGTGTGGATTGGGAAACAGGGAATCTGCCATAGTTCATCTCCTCCTTATATCAATATCTGTTTATTGTTTTTCTGCTCTTGCCATAGCAAGCTTGAAATCTCTCTGATCTGTAAAAATTTCGTTGGTGTACGGATTCTTTTTCTGCTCTTTTGCACGTTTGATAACCGCTGCAAGACAAAGCACATTGGCAGCCAAAGCCAGAAGTGCAATCACACCCTGCATAGTAGGATTTACAGATACAGGACGAACGGCCGCGTCCATGACACCGTCCTTATACAACACGGGAAGCACTGCAAATTTCCCCTGTTCCTGAAACAGCGGGAATACCTGGGCAAACATGCACCACAACGCCAGTGTATTGGCGCGATTCTGAATCCAGCCGCCTTTATTCCACAGCATAGCTGCAAAGGTTGGAGCCAGAAGAAGCGCAACGCCGCAGTACCAGGAATGTGTAGGCAGATTGTTGTAGGTATAGGCAAAGTTCCAGATATCATAAGCAACAATAAAACACCAGGTCATATCCGGCCACAGCATGTCGTGTTTTTTCCTGGAGGTATAAATACCAAGCCAGCCGGTCATACAGAAGATATTTAAGATTCCCGCAATTCCATTGACCCAGTTCCACCAGCCGCCGTAAAGCCATACGTTTTCAGAAGACAGCCACCAGCGGTCGCCCTGTGCTGCCAACGCCATAGCGCCGCGGACGCCGGATTCAAAATCGCTTCCCACAGCAATGAGAATGTTAATGGCTACAATGGCAAATGGAAAAATCTTGAACCAGTCTTTCTTTCCGATTCCCCAGTGATACTTTAACATCATGAAACCAATACAACCTGCGGTTGCTGCATAAAGTTTGGCGTAATGGAACCAGCCGTTCATATGTACATAAGTATCATTGTTCAACGCCCATTCAGAGCCGTTTGCCGCGCCCACCTGAATAGCGATAAAATATACGGTAAGCGCTGCCGGAAGAATCAAGAAACAGAAAATTCCTCCCACCTTGGAACGGCGCGCAATTTCATTTACTGCAATCAGACATACAAATACCATAAGCCAGCCAAAAAGCTGCCAGCCTGCGTTTTCTCCATAGATTTGAAATAACATTTTTTACCCTCTTTCTTTTTCTGTAGCTTCTTTTGTTGTTCTGCTTATATCCGACTTTCCTTCTCGAACATCGGTGTTCGCATGGTTTACTTCTGCTTTTCTTTACCAGTCCAGTCCGCTGTTTCCCGGCGCAGCCAGTCTGTCCATTCTGCAAATCCTTCCCCGGTCTTTGCGGAAATGGGAATTACTTTTGCCTTTGGATTACGTTCCTTTATGTATTCCCTGCACTTTTCCATATCAAAGTCAAAATACGGAAGCACGTCTGTTTTATTAATCAAAACTACGTCGCACACAGAAAACATCAAAGGATATTTAAGGGGCTTATCCTGGCCCTCCGGCACAGACAGAATCATGGCATTTTTACATGCCCCGGTATCAAATTCTGCCGGACAGACCAGATTTCCCACATTTTCCAGCACAACCAGATCCAGGTCTTCTGTGCCAAATTCCAAAAGTCCCTGACGTGTCATATCCGCATCCAGATGGCACATGCCTCCGGTGTGAATCTGTATCGCCTTGGCTCCGGTTTCTGAAATAGTCTGTGCATCTACGTCAGAATCAATATCCGCCTCCATAACCCCAATCCTCATTTCGTCTTTGAGCATGGAAATGGTTCGCTTCAGCGTACTGGTCTTTCCAGCTCCGGGAGAAGACATCAGGTTCAGCAAAAAGGTTTTCTGTTTCTTCAATGTCTGTCTGAGTCTGGCAGCGTCTGCATCGTTATCTTCAAAGATACTTCGTTTTACTTCAATCACCTTAAATTCTTTCATTCTCTCACCTCGCCTCTTAATCTGGTCATACCAGAAGATTGTTATTATTTTATCATTATATAGTTTGATGATGTCTTTGTCAATATTTCTAGCTTTATTGAGCAATTTAATCAGGGTTTATCCAGGTTTTTGAAAAAAATCCAGGTTTTTACGAATTCTGGAATCTGGTATAACCAGTTCCAAAATGAAGATTTTAAATGAATTTTTGCACACTTTTGTTCTTACGGAAAATTATTACAAAAATACATCTTTATTTCCCTTGACTTCTTCCGCGCCCATATGCAAAATAAATATATAACCAACAAATTTGTGAAAACGCAGAAAGAGTGATGGAAATATTCTCAAAAGAATTGTTGGAGCCAGACAAAAATACAGTGCAATATATGATTGACGAAATGCAGGAAGCCCTAAAACGCATCTCCATTCTGGAGAAGCAGTTAAAATAAACACCATCGGAGGAAAAAACATGACCGGACTATGCCACAAAAAATATCTGAAACTGACACCACCCACAGAAGAAGATTCCCGCTCTGCTCAAGTACGGATTTTAGATGAGCTTTCTGACATAACAGACCCTGTTCAGTTTTCCATGAAAGCGCTTCGGCAGCTTTCCTCTGTCTGTGTAAACGCAGACTGGGAAATTACAGTTTCTTTAAGCTGGGACGGCTGCAAATGGCTGATTACCAATCTGGAAACAGGTGATACATCTTCTAATCTCTATGGACTAGCTGTAGATTTAGGCAGTACCACAGTTGTCATGCAACTGCTGGACTGCATCTCAGGCAAAGTCCTGGCACAGACCAGCGTTCGGAATCATCAGCGGGATAAGGGATTGGAAATTTTGTCCCGGATATTTTTTTCCAAAGATAATCCTGAACATCTGGAAGAACTGCGTCAGCTCACCTTAAAAAGTATTCTGGAAGGTATGGAAAACCTGAAAAAGCATACGGGTATAGAGGTTCATCAGTGCGGCGCTATGGTTATCTCCGGCAACAATGCCATGATTCATTTTCTTGTTGGACTGGACCCATTTCCTATTTTTTCCTCTCCCTATGCTGTATGGGCAGATCAGCTTGGCTTTTATCCTGCACAGGAATTAGGACTCCCCCTCTCCTGCCCGGTCTATCTGGTTCCCGCAAGAGCAAACTATCTGGGCGGAGATATTACCAGCGGTCTGATAGACGTCAATATTCAGGAGAAAGAACAAATTCAGGTATTTTTTGATGTAGGAACAAACGGAGAACTGGTTATCGGAAACAAAGATTTCCTGCTCTGCGGCGCAGGCGCTGCCGGTCCTGCTCTGGAAGGTGAAGCCGTCCGTACCGGTATGCGGGCAACTGCCGGTGCTGTTACTGATGTCAAACTCCAAAAGGGCGCGTTTCTTCTCTCTACGGTAGATAACTTACCGCCTGTGGGCATCTGCGGTTCCGGAATTGTAGATTTACTTGCCGAATTATATTTGAACGGCTGGGTAGATAACAAAGGGCATTTTGTCCCTGATATGTCTGAAAAGATTGCCTGGCAGCCAAAGGAACAGGAATACGCTGTCTGCTACAGCCCCGGACTTTGGTTTTACGAATCCGATATTCAGGAATTTTTAAAAGCCAAAGCTGCTGCCAGCACTATGGTGGAAATTCTGCTGCAGCAAATGGGACTGTGTATTCAGGACGTTGAAACCTTCTATATGGCAGGGGCATTCGGGGTTCACATCAACAAAAAATCCGCAGTCACCATTGGCATGTATCCGGATATTCCCTTAGAACGTATTCAGCAGGCCGGAAACAGTTCCTTAAACGGCGCTGCAAAACTGCTTCTGAATCGAAATCTCATAGATAAAATTCCAAAGCTTTTATCTATGATGACCTACCTCCAGTTTGGTGCTGTAGAAAACTTCCTTCATGAAATGGTGGCTGCCACTGCGATTCCTCACACGAATCTGGAAAATTACCCCTCTGTGGAAGCAGAGCGGAAGAAACGTATGGAAGAACAAAAATTCACCGCTTCCACATAAATTCTGTGAAAGCGGTGGACTCACCTCTTAATGCTGTTTTCTTTTTCTGATAGTTAAGACAAGGATTGCTCCTGCTGCCAGAAGTCCTACGGTTCCCCACAATGCAAGCTGTGCCTCATCTCCTGTCTTTACAGAAGAACCGGAAGGATTTTTATTACTTCCCGATGGTTTTGACGGATTTGATGGTTTTGCACCAGGTTTCTTGTCTGCTTCTTTTTTCACTGTTACAACTGCTTCTCCATACTTGTCGGAATTTGCCCTGGAAACAGCTTTTACTTTGATTTCGTGTGCAGTTTCATCTTTTCCTATTGTCAGTTTTCCATTTTCGTCAATCTTTGTATCCTTGCTTTTATTTCCGGCTATCTGCCAGGTGACTTCTTTTGATACCTCTCCTTTAGTTTCGACTTCTGCAGTAAATTCTTTGGATTCTCCTGCTTTCATCTCTGCCTTATCCGGGGAAATCTTCACACTCAGGATTTCTCCCTTCTGAGGCTCTTCTCCATTATCGCCATCGTCCGGATTGGGATCTGGGTTTGGATTCTGGTCTGGGTTCGGATTCTGGTCTGGATTCGGATTCTGGTCTGGATTCGGGTTTGGATTCGGACTTGGTATATCCTTCTTGCTCACTATAATTGCCTGTTTCGCTGTCTTGGTAACCTCTTTTTCTGTATAAAATATTTCTATCTCCTTATCTGTTACCTGCAGCGGCTCTTTGCTGTAACTTACTGCTTCTGTCACATCTTTTTCTGTTCCATCGCTGTAGATTGCTGTTACCTGCATTCCTTTGGCGTCAAAGATTTCACCTTCAACATATTCTCTCTTTTCCGGTGCCTGTGTGATTTTGATGAAATCCAACATTGCTTCCGGTTCTGGTTCCGGCTCCGGAACTGCAGCATCTTTTTCCTGAAGGAATGTCACCTTAGCTAACTGAATATCTGTATTCTTAACTTTCGTAACCTCTCCGTTTTTCTGTGTATATTCCGCACCTTCGTAATTCGGAAATTCCACCTTTACATAATTTGTTCCCTCAGGAAGGCCGTATGCATCAAAGGTATGTCTTGCATAAGATGGATTTGGTTCCGGGAAATTATTTACAACTTTTACATTTTCAAACCTTGTCCAGTCTGCTCCGTCCACAGAAGCATAAATCTTAAAGTCCAGGTCTGCTCCGTCTTTTAGGGAAGAACGCATGGATTCGCCTTTCAAATCCCCGACTGAGGAAGGGAATTTCACACCCTCTAAAGTCTGATAATAAGCGGTCAGATGTACATCTTTAACCTCCGGTATATGATAAACCAGGGACTGGTCTTTCGCGCCTTCTTTTACCGCTACTCTGCTGGCTTCATATCTTGGCTGACCGCCATAATAGAAGTTGTCCTTGCTTTCATAGCTTTCCTCACCGTCAGATAATTCCATCAATCCGTCTGTATGTGATTCCGGCGCAATATAATAGCTGTCATTCTTCCCACCGGAAATGCTCTCCAGATTATCAAATCTGGCAACCGGCTGGTCTGCTGTCTGATATACCCTTACCCAGTCTATCAGATAATCGCTGTCCTGCTTGGTTTCCTGCTTTGTATAATCTACAGGTCCAACCCAGCCATCTCCTACCTGTGTTTCTAAAATCGCAAACATCGGACGGGTATGCATACCATCTCTACCGTCGTCTTTTCCGGTTGTTGTGCTGTGCACCTGCACACCGTCAATAAAGAATTTTATGATTTCCGGATCCCACTCTACCTCAAAAACATGGAAATCCTGACACCACGCCTCATAGTTCTTTGTTGCAATGCCATCAGAAGCTTTATTTTCATCTAAAATCCCAAAATGATTTGTGGTCCAGGCGTCCCATGCGTCCTGTCCAAGATATTCCAGTACGTCAATCTCATCATGTCCTGTTTCGTCCTGACACAGCAGCCAGATTGCCGGCCAGATTCCCTGTGAATCATTTGGTTTGGCTCGAACTGCCATACGTCCGAACTGGAAGGAAAATTTGTCCTTAGACTCCACGCGTCCGGAAGACCAGGTAACACTGTCTTTTAATTTCTGATCCTGGTACTGATCCCAGCCTACTGCTTCAATAAGCTTTTCTGTTGTTTCATAGTTTTTAGAATTAATAGCCAGATAGCTGTTTTCCCCGTCTTTTTTAATGCTTACAGCGCCTCTGTTATAAATGGCGCCATGGTTTGCCATTCCGTCTATAATATTCCACTTTGTTTCATCTACCGTATCTCCGTTAAATTCATCTGACCACACCAGGGTGTCATATTTTGATTCCGGCGCAACATATTCCGGTTTGGACTCATCAAAATTCTTTCCGGTTGCCCAGATTTCAATTTCCGAATATTTCGCAGGACTGTTGTCCTCTTTATTCACGGTAAACCGGACATATTTTCCGGGCTTTCCTTCTCCAAGGTCAATGACAGTCATGTCCTTTCCCTGTGTCCAGTTGCTTTCATTAAAAACAACCTCACCCTCACTGGTAGGCGCAGAGGAAACGGATATCTTTACAGATTTATAAGTCCCTTTTTCCAGTTTGAATTTAATCTCTTTCATGAAATAACTGTTTCTATATTCAAACTGCAGCCATCTTTCTCCAAGGCTGTTATGAACCGCATAATTATCATCTGCTTTTCCATCTGTAATCGCCTCAATATTGGTTGGAGTCAATCCCCGTACATATGGAATCTTTCCGGCAGCAATATTTCTCGCTTCTGCCTCTGGAGGCGGAGTCGGAATCTCAGACTTTGGAACAGATGCAATGACTTCGATTTCATTAAACAGAACGCCATTACTGTATCCTTTCCAGGAACTATTTGTATTCTGAATATAGTGTTCCCTTTCCCCAGATACGGATATACTGTGCTTTTACAGGCGCGTCTAAAACAATGGACTGTGCCTGCCCTTTGTTGTCTGTAGTTTCCTTATAATCACTCTCCGCAAATACCACTGTACTGTTTGCAAAATCCTCTGTATCTGAAAGTTCTACCTTTACATTTTTGAAATCAGAAACCGCTGTATCATAAGTATTTCTATACAGGTCTATCTGCTTAACATCTCTTACCTTTCCGAAATCATATTGCAGATACACATGGTCCCAACCTGCATATCCATTGTCTTCTCCTCCTGATTCCATACCTGCAATAATTTTTGTATTATTACTGTCATCATTACTTCCAGCCTTTATGCCATCTGTTGCGCTGGAAGGATTCTGTATCAGAACCTGAGGAACCGTAGGACCTCCTACTACAATTTTATGTGTGCTGTTTGTAGTCGGCTGTAATCCAAGCATAATATTGGCATCTACCAGTTCTTCCCCTGTTCCCGGATTTTCCGGGTCTGGATCCGGATTCGGCTCAGGTTCCGGTTCTGTCACAGGCACGGTTGCAATGGCTTCGATTTCATTAAACAGAACACCGTTGCTATAACCCTTCCAGTCGCTGTTTGTATTCTGGATATAATGCCCTTTTCCCCAGACACGCAAATATCTGCCCTCTGTTCCTTCCGGCAAGTCAATAATCTGTGCCTGTCCTTTATTTTCTGTGGTTTCCTCTACATCTGCTGTTTCATATACCACACTGCTGTCTGTAAATTCTTCATCTGTTGCAATTTCTACTTTTACGTCTTTAAAAGTAGACACTGCATTGTCATAAGTATTTCGATAAAGAGAAATTTCCTGAAGATTATAATTTTCCCCTAAGTCATACTCCAGATATACCGGCTGCCACTGAGCATAACCATTATCCTCTGTTCCCGTTTCTTCTCCGGCAACAATTTTTGTATTATTGCTGTCCAAATTGCTTCCTGATTTATTGCCATCTGTAGCTGCAAGAGGATTTAATACCCCCTCGTCTGCGTTTGTGGTGGGTTCCAATCCCGCCATAACATTTCTTTCTTCTGTCGCCGGTTCAGCTTTTATCTCCACGGGAGCGATGTTTCCCACACAAAGCGCCATTGCCATAAACAGAGAAAGACTTTTAGTGATTCTTTTCTTTTTAATCATAGAATTCTCCTTTCCATACCCCGTTTTTCTTTCCAAACCTTACAGCCGGTGTTATAATACATCTTGTCACTGTAAATCTGTTTGTTCGAAAGAAAGCATGAATGATAATGGACTCTGCAAAAAAAGAAGTTAAATACACAGAAATTGAAAAATACAGCTGCCTGGAATTTCTCAGAAAAAATTCTGTGGAGCTTTACCTGAACTACTGCGGAAAGGAAACCTGTCCTCCCAGCCATACCTATGGTCCGGCAAGCCGCCAGGAATATCTTCTCCATTATGTTATTGACGGAGAAGGCACCTTTATTGCCAATGACACCACTTATCACTTGAAAAAACACGATGCTTTTCTGATTTTCCCGGAAGAAATCACTACCTATACGGCAGATTCCAGCTACCCCTGGACTTATGTCTGGATTGCCTTTGATGGAATCAAGGCATGGGAGTGCCTGGAACAGGCAGGTTTTTCAAAAGCAAAAAGAATTGGACATTTCCACAGAGAAACGAAACTCATACATTGTATTGAAACCATATTGGCTTCCCATGAACTCACTTATTACAATGAATTAATCCGGGAAAGCCAGCTCTTTTCTTTTCTGGCAATTTTAATTCAGGAGTACCAGGAATCTACAGCAAACCCTGAAGAAAATCTTGTTCTGCCTCAGCAGTCTTATGTAGATTATGCCATTACATTTATTGAAAACAATTACCAGAAAGAAATCACGGTTCAGGATATTTGTAGCCATGTAGGAATCACCAGAGGATATCTCACTCATATTTTTCAGCAGAGTCTGCATACCTCTCCATATGAATATCTTCTGGGAATACGCATAAATAAAGCATCTTCTTTACTGAAAACTACAAGCCTGCCGATTAACCAGATTTCCCTTATGGTCGGCTATCATGATGCCCTTGCCTTCTCCAAAATTTTCAAGCAGAAAACAGGAATCAGCCCAAGAGCTTTCCGAAGCTCTTCTAACACCCTTGTTTTATCTGACAAAAAAAACCTGTAATTTTTTCTACATACCTTTATCATTCAATGAATTGACACGGTCAGATGTAATATCTGTTTTGTATGACGTCATTTTAACGTAAATACAGCATATATTACATGTTATTTTGTATCTTTTTTATACACATTTGTCAGTTATCGGCTAATTTATTTTACTTCCCCCATATTCCATACAAATTCAGGGCTATCCATTGTCCGTATATCGTCCTTATGGATAGCCCTGAATCTACACATTTTCTATAAAATTTTCCCTTTAAATTCTTTCCAGCACCAGCGGTCCTGCCTTCTGCTCCAGCACCACTTTTTCTCCGCTGCTTTCCAGAACCTCTTCTCCCAGTTTCCATTTTCCCTTTGGAATCCATACTTCCCGTGCAGTCACGCCTTTTTCGTGAATCGGCGCTGCCAGAAGCCTGTCCCCAATCATAAACTGATTCATAATGCGTTCCATACCCTGTCCCGGAAATACATATTCCATATGGCGCACAATGGGTTCTCCTGTTTCATATGCCTGCTGCACAACTTCCAACAGAATCGGCAGATATTTCCCCCTCACCTGCATAGCCGTCAGCACCTTCTGATAATCTTCTTTTCCCAAAATCCGCCAGGGCGCTGCAGAAAACTGCATAACCGGCATAAGCGCAGCAATTTCACAGTATCTCACAAATAGTTCTGCATCAAATTTTCCATTGGTACATTCCTGGAAGTTCAGATACTCGCCCCCGCCAATCATATCCGGGCTTCCAAAAGGGTGTCCGGTAAGCCCCTGTAAAAGCATACCGGTCATCAGTCCGCCTACCCCCTTCTCGTCCCAGGTATGATGCTTGTCGCAAAGACGCTGCATCAGAGAATATCCGCCTGTTTTAAAGCATACGCGCAATTCATTAAACGCATACTGTTCGCCAAAAGCTGCCCACAGTCTTGATAATTCATCTGTGGTAGCCTTTTTATGCAGCTTATCCCCTTCTGTATAGTAAAGGGAATCTCCTGCGTCAAACTTAAATCCGTCAATGCCCAATTCCTGCAAGTCATCTAATTGCGCTTTCAGCCACTGCAAGGCTTCCGGATTGGTTAAATCCAACGCTGCGGAATAGCCGTTCCACCACTCCAAAATTCTGGGCTTTCCTTCCGGTGTTTCGATAAGAAAATGCTTATCCCTGGTTTCTCTGTATTCCACAGTATCCGGAGTAATAAACGGACACAGCCAGAGCATGACCTGGAAGCCCATATCGTGAAGCTGTTTTATCATTCCCTTTGCATCGGCAAAGTTATCTTTCCGAAACTGCCACTTTCCATAGTAGGGGGACCAGCCGTCATCAATCATAAGGATACCTGCCGGAAGTCCATGTTTCAAAATTCCTCTGGCATATTCCAAAACCTTTTCCTGCTCCTGATAAAAGGTTAATTCAATCCAGGTATTATAAACCGGTGCTTCAAAAAATCTTTTAGAAAGCTTTATGTCATGGAACGGAAAATGCTGCTTCATAGCCTCCAGATACGCTCCTCTGAGGGTTCTGAATCCCCCCTTCAAAAGGATTTCACTTCTGCCCTCTGCACGGATTTCTCCTCTGTGAAACTGAATCTGAAAGCCCTCCTCACTCCATATATACCTTCCCTTTGTGGATATGAAAAAAGGCATCATCTGATTTGCTGTGGGATTTTCTCTGTAATCCCATTCTACTGTGTCCTCTGCTCCTACAGGCTGTCTGTAACCCTCGTAAACAGCGCCTCCATACCAAAAACTCATTTTCCAAAAATTTTGCATTCATACGCATTCCTCTTATTCACATAGAATCAGATGAATCTGTACTGCCTGATAATCGTCTCCCATTACCGGTACAGGATAACCGCCGTTCATAAGCGCTGCCCCTGTAAATTTCTTTCCTGTTTCTTCGTCCTGATACCACATATCCGGATTCAGACCTTTTACATACACATTATGCAGCATTGGATTTGCCTTTGTATGAAGCACTACCACATTTACCAGGGCTTCCTTTTTGTCTTCTGACACAAATTCCCATGCCACAATCGGGGATTTTCTGCCGTCATCGGTCAGGCGGTAATACGCGCCGTTTTGAATTAAATCATAATATTTCTTAAATTCCTCTACCTGCGCTTTTACCATCTGTTTGTCCTCTTCAGACAGTTTTGTAATGTCCAGTTCGTATCCAAAGGTTCCTGCCATAGCCACTACACCTCTTGTTTTCATAGATACGCTTCTGCCTGTCTGGTGATTTGGACATACAGATACATGGGCGCCTACGGTAGAAACCGGGTAAGCAAAGGAAGTACCATACTGAATTTCCAGACGTTCCACTGCATCAGTGTCATCGCTGCACCAAATCTGCGGGTGATAATACATCATGCCAGCGTCAAATCTGCCGCCTCCGCCACTGCAGCCCTCAAAAAGTACATTTGGAAATCTCTGTGTGATTTTTTCCAGGAAATCATACAAGCCCAGAATAAAACGGTGGAACACCTCTCCCTGACGCTCTGCCGGAAGAAGTGCTGACCACACGTCTGTCAGATGACGGTTTGCGTCCCATTTTACATATTCAATATTGGAACTTTCCAAAATTTCACACATTCTGTCAAAAATATAAGTTCTCACATCTTCTCTTGAAAAATCCAGAACCAGCTGCTGTCTTCCCCTTGTAGGCGCTCTTCCCGGAATCTTTAAAGCCCAGTCCGGGTGTGCGCGGTATAAATCGCTGTCCTCTGAAATCATTTCCGGCTCAAACCAGATACCAAACTTCAGCCCGATTTCATTTACTCCGTCTACCAGGTCTTTCAGTTTTCCGCCCAGTTTTTCTTCATTTACAAACCAGTCCCCAAGACCACTGACGTCATCATCTCTCTTGCCAAACCAGCCATCGTCCATAACCAGCATCTCAATTCCCAGTTTTTTTGCTTCTCTGGCAATATCCAGCAGCTTTTCTGTATTAAATTTAAAATACGTCGCTTCCCAGTTGTTAATCAGAATCGGACGGCGGGCAGTTTTATACTTGCCTCTGCACACGTTGTAGCGAATGGCTTTATGATAATTTCTGGACAACTGTCCCATGCCCTCCTGGGAAAAGTTCAAAAGAACCTCTGGCGCAACAAAGGACTCCTGAGGCTGAAGTTCAAAATCAAACTGTGCGTCATGGATTCCCATGGTCAGACGGGTACAGTCTGCCTGTGTCACCTCTGCTTCTGCCGCAAAATTTCCACTGTACATAAAAGAAGCGCCGTAGCAGTTTCCATGCTCTTCTCCTGCATCATTATCGCACAGAATCACAAACGGATTGTGCTGATGACTGGAAAATCCTCTTCTGCTTCCCACACTCTGAATTCCATGGTGCAAAGGAGTACGCTCCATAATTCTCTCCATGGCGTGACGTCCGTAGAAATGCACGAAATCCATATCTTTTTTGTTAAAATCCAGACACATGGAATAAACTCTCAAAAGATGAATTTTCTCATCACCCTTGTTCACAATTTTGCAGGCTCTTGTAATCATATCCAGATTTTCAAAAACACCGTAATACAGCACAACTTCCAGATTTTTATACGCGTCCCTCAATACAATTTCCAGAGTTTCTGCCTTTTCATCACCCTGATACATGGCGGGTAAGCCTTCCAGGGCATATTTTCCTTCCTTAATCGCATGGGAAACATATTTCAAATCCGTCACCTGGCTGCCGTCAGCATATCTTACCCGCAGGCAGTCGTTTCTGAAATCTCCGGTTCCGTAAGAAGGATATTCCAAAAGCTGCGTGTCCAGAGAATAGCCCTTATTTGTAATTCCGTCCGGATTTCCGGAAAATCCTCTGTCAATCTCCCTTATCAGGTAGGACATATCCATATCTCCCACATAGGGGCCATAATAAGTATGAATTAAAAAATCTCTGTCCACCTTCATCTGATATGTTGAATGTTTTGTATGCAGAGAAAATATCTGATTATTGTAGAAAATTGCCATTTTTCTGCCTCCCTTTCTAAATCAGGTCAAAATGTTTCATTGCCCTGTAAATTCCGTCTTCCTGTATACTTGTTGTTACATAAGAACAGATTTGTTTCACTGCTTCCTGTGCATTCCCCATGGCAATGCTGTTTGGTACTGCTTCTAACATTGCTCTGTCATTTTCGCTGTCCCCAAACACGTAACAGTCTTCCTTTGATTTTCCCAGATAGTCACAGATAAACTGAATCCCCGTTGCCTTTGAATAATCCTTCTGCACAATTTCATACATACCATGCAGTCTGTCAATGCAAAAAAAGTATTGTGACAGATACTTTAACAGCGCTTCCTTTTTCTCTCCTTCTTCCAGAAACAGAAGAAGCTTGTCATATACCTTTGTTTCACTGCCCAGCACGTCCTCAATATCTCCGCTTTCCACATGAAAAGTGTCCCTTGCCGTCTGCTCCCATTTGGCAGCCTCCGGCATTTTCCAATCCATATAAACTGCATCAGAGGCCTCATAAAAGACAGGAACATGATACATTCTTACCGTTTCTGCCACTTCCCGGCACAGCTTATTGGAAAGTCTTGCTGCCAAAAGCTCCTTTTCTCTGAAAAAGATATGAGTTCCGCAGCCGCAGACATACCCGTCAAAATTCAGATGCAAAATCCTTTCCGGCAGACTTTTCCATGTTCGTCCTGTATTTATAAACAGGAAATGTCCCTGCTCCCTTGCCTGCATAAGAGCTTTCTTTGTACTTTCCGGCATTGTCCCGTCTTCTTCTGTAATCAGCGTTCCGTCTATATCAAAAAACAACAGCTTTTCTTTCATCTATCTGGTCTCCTTTTCGGTATTTTTGTTTCCATTATAGACCTCTTTCAAAAAAACCGTCAATGCGTAAAAGGATTTCTATCATTGCTGTTCTTTGTTCTTTATTATATAATTTCAAAGAAACAGTTACTATGCAATTTTGTATATAAAAGTTGTTAATTTGTTGCATAAAGGAGTTTTCATATGGAATATGAGAAAAGCACAGAACAGGATTTTCTGTCTGTTTATTTTTGCGGTAAAGAAGACTGCGACCCCTGCCATTCCTTCGGCCCTGCCATACGCCCTCATTATCTGCTGCATGTGGTTTTAGACGGCAAAGGCTTTTATCGAAAAAACGGAATCACGCATACCCTTCATAAAGGAGATGCCTTTCTCATTCCGCCTATGGAATCCACTTATTATGAAGCAGACCGGGAACGCCCCTGGAGCTATGCCTGGGTAGGCTTTGACGGCAAAAACTGCAATCACATTTTGGCTGAAACCGTATTTGCAGATTCTTTTGTCTTCCGAAGCACCTCTAAAGAAACAACCCGGCGTCTTTGCGATTCTATAGAACTTTTGCTGCAGTCTTTTCAAAGTCCTGATAAAAACCAACTTCGGCTCACAGGCAACTTTTTGCTTCTCCTGTCCTGCATGCAGAATCCTTCTGACAAAAAGCGGGAAGAGGTAACACATCAATACCTGCAAAGAGCCAGGGAATATATTGACAACAATTATTCCTATGACATTAAGGTTTCCGACATTGCCTGCCATGTGGGCATTGACCGTACTTATCTGTATAAAATCTTTATGGAGGCTGAACAAATCTCCCCCAAACAATATCTGATGCGCCACCGAATACGGATTGCCACACAGATGCTCTGTTCCTCTTCCTATACCATCACAGAAATCGCCTTTTCCTGCGGGTTTAAAGATTCTTCTTCCTTTTGTAACCACTTTAAAAAGCAGACAGGATTTTCTCCCCGCAAGTTCCGACAGGCATTTCTGAGTTAAATAGATAAAAAAGGAGCTTCCCTAAATCCACATTCCGATTTTCAGGAAGACTCCTTATCCACATTTTTATTTCATTTTACACATGCATGGGCATAACAAAAAAATACATTACAATAAAATGGCAAACACTTCCTCCCATGACAAACAAATGAAAAATTTCATGGGAGCCAAAATTTTTATGTCTGGAATTAAAAATCGGCAACTTCAGCGCGTAAATAATTCCGCCCACTGTATAAATCACGCCTCCTGCCAAAAGCCAGGCAAAACCGGCCGGCGCTAAAGAGTGTACAATCGGAACAAAGGCAAAAACGCAAAGCCAGCCCATTCCAATATAAATAACAGAAGAAAACCACTTCGGACAAGTAATCCAGAACGCTTTTATCAAAATTCCGATAATCGCCACAATCCACACAGCCGCGCAGAGAAGAATCCCTGTTTTTCCCTGCAGAACAATCAGACATACCGGCGTATAGCTTCCTGCAATTAAAATAAAAATCATCATGTGGTCTATCTTTCGCAGTCTTCTGTTCACCTTTTCCGTGGAATCTACGGTATGGTAAATCGTGCTTGCCGCATAAAGCAGTATCATACTTAAAATAAAGATACTCATAGCAATGATGTGAATCTTATCCGGCTCTCTCGCTGCCTTTATAAGCAGGGGAAGCCCTGCCAGAATCGCCATAACGCACCCGATAAAATGTGTAATCGCGCTTCCCGGGTCTTTGATTTTAAATTGTCTTTTCTGCTTTGTATCGTTCCTCATGCTCACCACTCCTGTTCTTTTTTGCACATCTTATTTCTATATTATTTTATCCCGCTCTGTGCTTATCCTGTTTCTGTTTTATACTTGGTTTCTTTTATTTTATGACGTAGTTTTAAAAACTATGTATCGATATTTAGTATACTACACCTTTTTTTCTTAAAATGCAAGAGCAAATATTTTGAACATAAAACTTTTTTGCATTTTGAAAAACAAAAAAAATTTTTTCATTTTATACTTGACTATTTTGGTTAAGTATGTTAAATTAATTACAGTAACAATTACTATTATTAATCCGTCGGTTCCAACTGACAGAAAGGAGAATATATGGCTGCTTTAAAATACAGCCGGCAGCGGGAATGTATCCGGGAATTTGTCCTGAACTGTCAGGAGCACCCTACAGCAGATACCGTATATGCAGAGATTAAAAAAGAATTTCCAAATATAAGCCTTGGCACAGTATACCGTAATCTTTCTCTCTTAGTAGAACTTGGCGAGATTGCAAAGATTTCTACCGGTGACGGTCCGGATCGCTTTGACTGCAATACAAAGCCCCACAGCCACTTTATCTGCACAGATTGTCACTGTATTCAGGACGTTGAACTGTCTGATATCGACTGTATAAAAGATTTGGCCGCCCCTAATTTTGACGGAACAATCCTTGCTCATACCACTACTTTCTATGGTGTCTGCAAGCATTGTGCAGAGATAAAAAATTCAAAAAAAGTAGTTGACAAATTTACTCAAGTATGCTAGATTATAATAGTAATCATTACTATTATCAATTCAAAGAAACCTGGCATAAGCCAGATTTAATACCAAAATTTTTATAAGAAAAGGAGATTATTATTATGAAAAAATTTGTATGCAGCGTATGTGGTTATGTTTATGAAGGTGAAGCAGCTCCGGAAAAATGTCCAGTTTGTGGCGTAGGCGCTGAAAAATTTGTAGAACAGTCTGCTGAAAGAAGCTGGGCTGCAGAACACGTTGTAGGTGTTGCTCAGGGCGTTAGCGAAGACATCTTAGCTGATTTAAGAGCAAACTTTGAAGGTGAATGTTCAGAAGTTGGTATGTACCTGGCTATGGCAAGAGTTGCTCACAGAGAAGGATATCCTGAAATCGGTTTATACTGGGAAAAAGCTGCTTACGAAGAAGCAGAACATGCTGCTAAATTTGCTGAATTATTAGGCGAAGTCGTTACAGACAGCACAAAGAAAAACCTGGAAATGCGTGTAGAAGCAGAAAACGGTGCTACAGCTGGTAAATTTGACCTGGCTAAACGTGCAAAAGCTGCTAACTTAGACGCTATCCATGACACAGTTCATGAAATGGCTAGAGATGAAGCTCGTCACGGAAAAGCATTTGAAGGTCTGTTAAAGAGATACTTCGGCTAATTCGAAAGCTTCTAAAAGGAAGATATACAAGAGGCATCGAAAATGTTCGGTGCCTCTATTTCTCTATTGAACACTCTAAACAATCGTGTTATATTATAGATGTAAAGAGAACAACCGCCCACAAGATGGGTTGACCAACTAGTAATGTACATAGAAAATGCCACCCTAAACCGGTCAAAGTTTATGAGGGTGGTTTTTCTATGCTTTAAATCATCAGTGACAAATCAAGTAAATGAATGTCAGCAGTGACAAAATGAACATTCCAAAAGACATTAAATCTTTAAAATCAAAATGTTTCATCAGCACCACCCCCATTCTATGTAAAATAAAATGAAGGTCAAGCCACCCTGTAACACGGTTGTTCCCTAAACTGGTATTCTACCATGTTTGAACACCTCTGACAACGCATATAATGCTCGTAGATATACGCGCTAAAAAAGCACTCATTTTCATCTTTCACCCTATACGCAAAAAGTCCCTCGCCTCACGGCGAAGGACAAAACTTTCGACCCGACCATTTCTATACCGCATATCGGTCAGCGGTAATTTTCCTCTTAAATTGTCACGCCCGCACAATATCCGGTACGCATGGCTTCCTGTATCTTAGATGCCTTTCTGCAATCCCCTACAAAAATAACCTCTTCTGCCAGTTCATGCCATTTTTCATAATGAGGAAGGGTTCCCCGCATACCTGCCGCTATCAGCACGGTATCTGCTTCCAGAAGTTTTTCTGTGCCGTCTTTATCTGTTATGCGAACCCCGTTTTCTTCGATTCCCAGCACCTTTGCAGAGCAATAAGAATCCACTGCATCTTCCAGTTTCTCAAGCAAAATGCCGCCAGTGAATATAAGGCGCATCTTTTGCCAGACCGTCTTTCATTTCCACAATGGATACTTCATGTCCTTTCCATGCCAGTTCCAGACCTTCCTCACAGCCGGCAAGTCCTCCGCCGATAATCACGATTTTCTTGCCCACAGAGATATGCTTTTTGTACAAATCTGTAATGTGATGTACGATAGGCTGTTCTATTCCCGGAATAGGCGGAATCACAGGTTCTGAACCGCAGGCAACAATCAGTGTATCCGGTTTTTCCTGTGCAATCAGCTCTTCTGTCACTTCCGTGTTTAAGCGAAGTTCCAGATTTGGAGTTCTCTGCACATTGATAACCATGGATTTCAAGAACTGCACAATATCCTGTTTAAAGGAAATCTGCTTTGCATAGTCCAGGCTGCTTGCCAAATGGTCATTCTTTTCACACAGAATCACCTGATGTCCGCGGCGTGCCGCTGTTATGGCTGCTTCCATACCGCCGGGGCCTCCGCCTGCCACCAGTACCTTCTTTGCACACAAAACAGGTTCTTCTTTTCTGGTATTTTCATACTCTCTGCCCCAGGTAGGGTTCACGCTGCAGCGCAGTACGCCTGAGGAGAACGGAACATGAGGGATAAAACCTGCACTGATACAGGTTTCACAACGAATACATTTGGTAATTTCTTCCGGTGTTCCCTTTTTTGCTTTTCTCGGCCAACTGGGGTCTGCGATAAACTGACGTCCCACTACCACAAAATCTGCCTTATTCTCTTCCAACACCTTTTCCATGAAATCCGGGTCATTGATACCGCCAACAACGGAAACCAGAGATTTCTTGACCACTGCCTTGATTTTTGACGCATTTTCCACATTACAGCCTCTTGGATAAAAGACCGTCGGGAACATTCTGGCAGAACTGCTGGTGTCGTGGAAGGTTGCTGCTGACACATGGATAATGTCCACTTTACCGTCCAGCATTTTTGCAAACTCTACAGTTTCCTCAATAGGGATACCGCCTTCGGTGTCTTCTTCCCCGCTCAGACGGAATTCCAGAAGCAGGTTCGGGCATTTCTGGCGGATTCTGTCTACAATCATCAATGGGAAACGGGCTTTATTTTCAATGGAACCGCCGTATTTGTCGGTTCTGTGATTGTTCAAATCAGAAAGGAACTGACTGATTAGCCAGCCATGTCCTCCATGGATATTTACCATATCGCAGCCTGCAAATTCTGCCATATAAGCTGCCTGGGCATAAGCGTCTGCAATGGTATTCATCATGTCTTCGTCCATCTCAATAACTCTATCCCCGTACAGGTTTGCCTCCATGGGACTTGGCCCGATAACATAGCCGCCCTCTGCTAAAAAAGCTCCTTTTGCCCTGCAGCCGGAATGAGTCAGTTCGATAGATGCAAGCGCGCCCCATTTATGTACTGTATCCACGGTCTGAATCAGGGAAGGAAGCAGCGTTTCATCGTCCAGATGGGGCATGGTGGGGTGTGCATGGTCAGTCAGACTATGTACCCCTGCTTCTCCCAGAGTTACGATTCCGGCTCCGCCTTTT
Source organism: Blautia argi (assembly GCF_003287895.1). Lineage (NCBI taxonomy): Bacteria > Bacillati > Bacillota > Clostridia > Lachnospirales > Lachnospiraceae > Blautia > Blautia argi. The sequence continues at coordinate 3,296,721 of NZ_CP030280.1, forward strand.
GCAATGGAGTTGTACATTTCATATGCTTCACGGGTGTAAAAAGGAACATCTCCGCTTGGTGACATGGGTGCGGATTCAATACGGTTTTTAATATACACGTTTCGTACACGAACAGGTTCAAATAAATGTGGATAATGGAACATAATAGCCTCCTTAAAAAATTTTTCTCGATTCTTTTCTTCTATGCCGTTATGTTCATGTTAGCACTTTACCACAGAAGATTATATGCTGTATTCTGATATCCTGTTTTAAAATTCTGATATTTCCCCTGCTGCTTTTTTCCGAAATTCTCCCGGTGAAATCCCGCACAGCCGCTTAAAGCAGGTACAAAAATAGCTGTAACTGTTTATCCCCACCCGATAAGCAATCTGCTCAATGGGTATAGCAGTTGTACGAAGCAGTTCTTTGCTGTGGGCGATTCTGCACTCTGTGAGATACTGTACAAAGGTTTCTCCGAACTCTTCCCGGAATACTCTGGTAAAATGCCCCTCGCTAAAACCAATCATTTCCGCCAGATTTCCCAGCCTGATATTTTCCATATAATGCATCTCAATATATTCGCTCACCGGCAGCCGAAACAGATATTCCTCTCCTGCCTGAACCTCTTTTAATCCTTCTGTAAATATATCAAAAAATTCCATAAAGTATGTACGCGCATCTGCAATAAAACTACAGGATAAAATCTGTGCAACAGCTGTTTCACTGCATTTTTTCATATATTTTCTTGAAATTCCACACCGTATGCCATAATCGCTGATACGGGAGAGCATGTGTATCAGTTCCATTTTCGCATGCTCCGGTCCCGGCTGTCCTTCTAAAAGCACCTGCAGCATTTCTTTTAAAATCTGTTCCATCTGCTCCCTGTTTCCCCTGGAAAATACGGCTACAAGCTCAGGATAAAACCCCTCCAGGTTCTCCTCCTTTTTGGGCATTGCAGGCTCTTCCTCGTCCAGAAAAATACTGCATTCCTTTCCCGAAAAATAACTCTTATTCAACGCCAGATTCATTTTCGGCTGCATACGGGAATATTGCCACAGGCGGCTGCATCTCTGACTGATACAGATAGAAATGGTATACGCACTGTGAGTACGAACCTGCTTTTTAAAGCTTTCCGCAATCTCAGAAAGATATTCCCGGATAGCTCCGTCTTCCTTCTCCTCACAACACAAAAAACAAACCAGCTTGTCAATACCCACCAGATTTGCCATAAAGCCCTGCAGACCCATGGTTTCCATATGCGCTCTTAAAAGATTAA